>NZ_CALISE010000012.1 GCF_938041965.1 uncultured Mogibacterium sp.
AAGAGGGCGATAAGATATACGTAAAGGACGACGACGGCACGATGCAAGTAAGTAATGCCGTAGATGCAGCTCACGCACATTCAGCTTCGTTCAAGTTCAAAGTTCCTGGAAAATTCGGAGGAAGTGCAACTTATAAGGTTTACTATCTTGGCAAGAATGGTGGCGGTAATCAAGTAACGATCCCGATAGCCCAGACCCAAACAAAGCCGAATGCAACCGATCATCTTGGCGATTCAGGCGACTACGGTACAGCCACGGCAACAGGTACTTTAGGCGGTAGCATCTTTAGTTTCCAGTTAGAGCACCAAGCAACTTATCTCGTCTTTCAGCCTTACACAAGCAATGCAATCTTACAAAACTGCTACCTAACTAAGGTTGAGGTAACTTCCGACAACGATATAGCGGAGACTTATACAGTCAACACTAGCACGGGCAACCTGGATGCTTCGGCAGGTAGTAAGCAAATCATTCTTACCACAAAAGACCCAGTGACTGGAAGCACTAACGAGAAAGGTTTCTCTTTCACCAATGCAGCCTCTATCTCTACAGCTGATAAGATCTACATGCTTATCAAGCCGGGTACACATACACTTAAGGTTCGTTACTGGATAAAAGATTATGTAACCAACATAGAGGGAGCGATTACCAAAACTTTGCCTTCTTACAATTATGCAAAGAACACCTACTACGACATGACAGCCAGTTTAGATGCAAAGAACTATGATTCTAATTATTGCCTTTGGGATGCCCAGCAGCCATTCTGGTACGGACATGAGTGGAATGCTCCAAATCCTGCTGATCGTTGGCAGCCGCTTGTTTCTGTGAAACCTTTCCCTCACGCATCAGAATTAATAAATCCAACTGATGCACGTGCTGCAAGTACCGTTTTCCCAGGTCAGGGAGTTCGTAACGATGCTGTTAACCTCTGTAAAGATTGTCCTAATGCTAACGAGATAGCATGGTATGCAGAAAAAGGCGATCCACGATTTGATGCCGATCAGGTTTGGACCACTATGGGACATCTTTACAAAGGTGGCTATTGGTTGAAGAAAAAAAGCAAGATGGCACTTGATAATAGTACGACGGTAGCAAATATAGAGAGTACTGCTCCTGACGGAACGGATTGGTGTACCAGTTCTACATCTAAAACTGTAACTAAAACTTATTCTATTACCACTCTTCCATCTGCTACCGAAGCGGTTAATTATTTCTTTGTACCAAGCATAGGGTATGGATTAGGACTCTCAGGGTTCGAAGAATTTACTATGAACGGAACACTGGGGGTATTTTGGTCATTGAGTGGATGTGCTGAGTCAGCTGGAAATGCCAGCGCATATTCTTTCCATTTAAATTATTATAATTCTCAGATATATGCAAGTGTAATTAGTAATTACAGTCGTACTAGCAACATATGCTATCCTTTGAAATTCGAATAAGATGCAAAAATAATTTTATCATATTCACAACGCTCCGTGGACTAAAAGGTCTCGAGCTCACGGAGCTTTCACAAACAGAGACCGCCTTAATGATAATATGGCTAACAAACCTA
>NZ_CALISE010000013.1 GCF_938041965.1 uncultured Mogibacterium sp.
GTAACGCATGAAAATACCCTCCTTACTGGGTGTCCAGTAAAGAGGGTACATATCATAATGGCAGGCTCTTTATTTTATATATATATTACTGACTTAATCTGCATTCTAATTTTGTAGAGGATAGATACTTTAACTATACTTTTTGTTTTTATTTAACTTTACTTATCGCTCTCTCTTATTTCTTCTAGTAACCACTATATGCTCGACTTGTAATATTACTTGTGTTAATCTGAACTTATCTAATAGTTATTGTTTTCTGAAAGGAGAACTATTATGTTACATGAATTCAGTTTCCGTTCTTATAACAAGAGGGATGATGTTCAGGCATGGATTTACGTTCCTGCCTGTGAACCTAAAGGTATTGTTCAGATAATACATGGATTTGGTGAGCATTCGCGTCGATATCTTAATATGATCGTTAACCTATTAGATGAGGGTTATATTGTTGCTGCCGATGACCATGTAGGCCATGGCAAAACTGCTATTATTAATGATAACTGGGGTGATTGGGGAGATGAAGGATTCCACACCATGATGGAAGATGAACACACTCTCATGGAGATTACTAAGGAAAAATATCCAGATCTCCCATACATGCTATTTGGACATAGCATGGGTTCTTTCATCGCTAGAGATTTTATGTCGAAGTACGGTGATGAACTTACTGCTGTAACGTTATGCGGAACTTCTGGTGTATGGCCGGACCTTCAGGCTAGCATTGATAGTCTGAAAAAAATATTATCCGATGGTAAGGGTAAGGAGTCAGATCCTACTGTTGCAAGTTCGCTTATGGGATGGATGTTCGCTCGCTGCGACGAGGAAGTGACTATAGGAAATGAATGGATTTGTAAGGACTCTTATGTGCAGAGAGATCATGCGGAAGATCCGTTAGATGCTTTTACGAAGCCTACAACTAATCAAGCGTTTCTATACTTCTGTGAGATGATTGATTATATTACTGGTCCAGAATGGGCAGCTAAGGTACCTACCCATATTAAGATATACAATATTGCAGGCGATCAAGACCCTGTAGGGCAGTACGGAAGAGGTGTTTACGAGGTAACAAATTGGCTTATTGACACAGGTCATGATGTCAAGACTACGCTTTATTCGGGATATCGCCATGAAATACATAACTATCCAGATTTAAAGACAGAAGTTATGTGGAATCTTGCTGAGTTCTATAATAATGTGCTTGGCTGTGGATTTGAAAGCATGATAAAGGAATACAGCTCGTAAATCATTGGCGCTTTTTTACGTAATACATATCTAATATGAATTAGCCTGAAGGATAAATAGTGCGCTTTCTATATCCTTCAGGCTATTTTTTTGATTTAACTTAGTTAGTGTAATAAAGTTTGGTTTAGTGGCAAGCCTATTTCCACATTTACGTATAGATTTAATCTATAGCTAGGAATAATATATACGAATTAGACGGGGGTTTGTTTTCATTGTATCATTAGGACATCAAAGAGAGAGGCGATATCGCAATGACCTGCGTAACAAATTCAAGAGTGATGCGAATGTGCATGTGGACAACAGAATATTTGAATAAGCAGAACGCCATTTGCGATGTTTCGTTAGCGAAGGAGTTATTGATAACCAAGTCAGCTAGTTACAATAAGAGCTGAATAATGGAGAGCGACTCTTAGCGAAGACAATCATCAAGACTGTAATCGAATGAGCTGTCTGCATGAGATTGTGGGCAGTTTTTTATTGCCTAAAAGTAAAATAAACACGTTAACGCTAAATGAAAAAGAATAGCAAGTAAGCAAATAAGAAAGGAACAAACTAAAATGAACATTAAGGGAAAATCAAAGATTAGAATTACAGCAGTCGCACTGCTAGTGGTAATACTCGCATCTGTAGGAGTCCTATCTGGATGCGGAAAGAAATCTGAGAAGGTAACAATCGCTATACCAAACGATGCAACAAACGAAGCAAGAGCACTTCTTCTACTTGAGAAGAATGGATACATCAAGTTAAAGAAGGGCGCTGGCATAACTGCTACTATTAAGGATGTTGAGGATGCTAATGGAATTGAGTTCAAGGAAGTAGAAGCGGCTCAGGTTTCAAATACTCTAAAGGATGTAGATTTCGGTATTATCAACTCAAACTACGCAATCGAAGCTAAGCTTAACCCAGTTAAGGACTCGCTCATAAAAGAAGATAGTGCTGCTGATTACGCGAATATCCTTGCAGTTAAGGAAGGAAATCAGAATAGCGATAAGATTAAAGCGCTTAAGGCTGCTTTAGAGAGCAAAGAAGTTGCTAACTTCATTAAGAAGAAATATGATGGCTCCATAGTAAGTGTTGTTAAGAACCCAACTGATGGTTATGATTCAAGCGTTAACTATGCTGCACTAAAGGGCACAACTATCACAGTTGCGGCATCTCCAACACCACATGCTGAGATTCTACAGGAAGCTAAGAAAATTCTGGCTAAGAAGGGAATCAACCTTGAGATTAAGGAGTTCACAGATTACGTACAGCCTAACAAGGTAGTTGATAGTGGAGAGGTTGATGCTAACTACTTCCAGCACGTACCATATCTAGATGACTTTAACAAGAAGCAGGGTACAAAGGTAGTATCTGTAGCTGCAATCCACAATGAGCCAATGGGTCTATATGCTGGAAAGTCAGATTCTCTAGATAAGCTGAAGAAACTCAAGTAAATCAAAATTAAACTTATAATCCGGCGGTCAACGCATGCGATGAGCAAGCTGCTTCTAGCAACTAGCGCGTACAATATGCGATATGGCGCCGGATTGTTGAGTTTAGGGAGGATGATAGAGCATGATAGAGATAAAGAATTTAAACAAGACGTTCAAGACAGAGGTTGGTACTGTCGAGGCGTTAAAAAATATTAATTTTACAGTAGAAGACGGTGAAATCTACGGAATTATCGGAATTAGTGGTGCGGGGAAGAGTACGCTCGTACGCTGTATAAATATGATTGAAAAACCAACGTCAGGAGAGGTTCGAATCGATGATGTCGATTTAACCAAACTTCAGGATTGGCAGCTTAGGAAAATTCGCCGTGATGTTACGATGATTTTTCAAAGCTTCAATCTACTTATGCAGAAAAACGTTAGAGATAATATTGAACTGCCATTAAAGTTTGCAGGCGTTAATAAAAAGAAGTCGAGAAAAACTGTCAATGAACTTTTGGAGCTAGTAGGGCTAGGAGATAAGGCGTCTGCATATCCAGCACAGTTATCTGGTGGACAGAGGCAGAGAGTTGCGATTGCAAGAGCGCTAGCAACTAATCCTAAGGTTCTGCTCTGTGATGAGGCGACAAGTGCACTCGATCCAAAGACTACAGGCCAGATACTAGATCTCATTCGTGATATCAATAAAAAACTTGGGATTACAGTGGTTATAATCACGCATCAGATGTCGGTTGTACAGAGCATTTGCGATAAGGTTGCTATAATCGACCATGGAGAAATCGTTGAACGTGGTAAGGTTTCTGAAATTTTCGCAAATCCAAAATCTGAAGCAGCGAAGAGATTAGTATTTCCAGAGAGACAGGAAGCGATTGTGGCTTCAGAAAGCTCAGAGACAATAGAAGTTTTATTTAATGAATCTGAGACTACACACGCTCCACTGATTACTTCTCTAGCGCAAGATAAAGGGATATGTGCGAGTATTATCTATGCGTCCACAAAGTCTGTTGAAGGAAAGGCTTTCGGAAGGATTGTGCTAGAGGTGCCTAATGATCCAAAGATTGTTGATGATGCTGTTAAATATCTCAGTGCAGCTCATGGTGTAACAGTTACTGTTGGTAGCTCAAAATATAGAGACGATAAAAAAACCATAGAAAACAATGATATAGGAGGTGAGGCGAATGTTTAGTCCCGAATCTACAAAACTTGCGCTTGATATATTGCAAAATGAAATTCCGTTTGCCATATGGGAGACTGTATATGTAACGATAATCTCGACCTTCCTAGCACTTGTTGTAGGTCTTCCGCTAGGTGTATTGCTCGTAGTCGGAGAAAAGGACGGAATACTGCCATTACCAAAGTCTATACTATCGGTACTTAATGCGGTTATAAACTTGCTTAGGTCCATTCCGTTTCTAATTCTGATGATTATGGTTTTTCCGGTTACGCGGTTTTTCGCACATACAGTTGTCGGGACAGCACCGACTATAGTACCACTTGTATTTGCAGCATTCCCATTCGTAGCCAGGCTTGTTGAGAGCAGCCTCAGAGAAGTGGATGGCAATATCATAGAAACTGCAGTGAGCATGGGGGCAAGCCCTTTTCAGATTATCTTCAGGGTTTTGATTCCTGAGAGCGTTCCATCGCTGATATCGAATATAACAATTGCACTTACAACAGTACTTAGCTACTCTGCTATGTCGGGAATTATCGGCGGCGGTGGTCTCGGTAAAATTGCGATTAACTACGGTTACTACCGTTCAGAGAAGCTTGTAATGTTCATCGCTGTATTCTTACTCATTGTGCTAGTGCAGATATTCCAGACTGTTGGAACGAGAATGGCAATAAATGAAGATAAGCGGATAAGAAGATAATTTGTCTTGCGTAAAAGATGCGTAAAATAATGTTATTGGACATATAGATTGAACTAAATGGGGCGTTGATACTAAATACGGATGCTTATATAAAGAAATTCATAAAAATGGATACATAAAATAATGAAAGGAGAACCAGGGTGAAGGTCAGAGTTGGTTCTCCTTTTGCTTGTTAGTATATGATTTTGAAAGATCTTTATATGTAGATTAGTCTGTGAGTGATGCTGGATCTGGCGTCGGTGAGTTGAAGAGGTTTAGCATCTTCTGTCTCGATAGGTCACTTCCGACAAATAGAATTACATCACCTACCTGCACCCTTTCGTAAGGTCCAGGTGATATGTTGGTTTCATCACCGCGCTTTACCGCTACGATTGTGGCTCCGGTCTGCTGCCATATATCAAGTTCTCCAATTGACTGTCCGATAAAGTTGCAGTTAGCATCTATTTTCATATCGTGTGGAGTCAGGTATGACGTGTTGTGATCTCGTGTATTTCGAGCTACTAGCTCGTCAAGGAGCTTAGCGAGATGCTCAAGATCACGGCGCTGAGTGGCTATGGCATCAACAATCTGTTCTCTGGTCTGCGCTATTGATACAGTATCGTGGAATTTCTCAAAATAAAGCTGGGCTTTCTCGCGAGAAGCGACGTATGTTCCACTTCCGTGTCTTACCGTAACGATGCCCATGTCAACCAAAACCTGCATAGCTTTTCTAGCAGTCTCGGGAGATACATGAAATGTTGTGGCTATAGTCGAGCGCGAGGTGATTCGGTCACCTACTTCATACCAACCTTCGGCGATTTTCTCGGCCATTTCAACGGCAATTTGCTGGTACCTTGATTCGTAAACTCTTGTATCTTCGATTGGTGACATAGGGTGACCTCCTGTAAACACAAACTATAATATTGATTATATCATAATAGTGATAGACCTAATATAATTGAGGTTTCTTTTTAAAAGAAAACAATCCCTTAAAGCGATAAAAGGGATTGTTTATAACATTCTTAGTCAAATAATTGAAAAACAAATGCTGTAGTTCGTAGAATAAATTATTCTGAATCTTTGTTCTTTTCAGCTTGCTGTTTCTCAAGCAGATCTCCCCAAAGAGATTTTTCAGGAGCAACAACCTTGCCTTTTATGTACTCAACTTCTAAGCCCCAGTACTTAGCCCACTTTTCACCTTGCTACCTTTAGGAGTTTTTACTATTGGGCCTTTACCTTCTTGTGTAGGTAGGTAAAGATTGCTGAAATCTGTAAGTGTACCAGGAATTCTGATGTACTTAAGAGGACGATCACTACCGATTGACTGTGCAATCTGATCGTTAAGCAAAGTATAATCGTTCAGCGTGTTACCCATATGCTGCATGCTGTCTGGGAGCTCGAGGAACTCGATAGGAGAGTTTATAAATAATTTTCCGCCTGTTTTTTCCACAGAATCTCCTAGGTGAATAAATCTGAGCTTGTCATTATTAACAAAAGCACTATCACCGATTTCCTTCATAGTATTAGGAAGGACAATTGCCTCAGCCTTATCCAAATTGGAAAGCCCTGATACTGCAACTACAGTTTTCTTCTCGTTGCCATTAGCTGTCTTGACGGTGATAGTCTTAGGGACTACAACAACTTTAAGCTTATCATCATCAGGTGATTTTATGCCCGTGATCTTGATGTGACTAACATCTCCATCATCGGCAAGTGTGTACTCGAATAATTTGCCATCAGTAGTAGGGAATTTCCTGAAATTACTCTTAGTAACTTTTGAGTTGTTGTCAAGCTCCTTTGAATCTGAACTAGAGCCCCCGCCACTGCCACAGCCTGTCAACATAATTGTGCAGACTATTAAAAATGCGATAAGTTTTCTTTTCATGTTTCCTCCAAAAATTAAATTTAATCCGTAATAGAACATCATACTTTATTAATTTAATAAAGTATATTGAAACAATTTTCTTAGTTTTAAGCGAATTGTCAAGGTGATACAGAAGCGAATTTAATCAATTATTTAGATTGTAATAATAAAAAGAGTATAGATAGTAACAGATACAAAAAATCTTCACACAATAAACTTTTGACAAAGTGAACATACTAAGATACAATAATGTTGTCAGTAGATATTGTCACTTGGAAATCTTGCATTATAACTAGCTATTGGATGTTATTTCATTAATATAATACGGCTATCAATTAATGGGTTTATAGATTTAATTATATATCAAAGTATACGAAAGAAACATAACATCGATTATAAACATTTGAAAGGGTGTGTCTTAAATGACAAAGAAATCTGAATTTGATAAAGTGTTATCTTCAAAAGATATATTAGTTATAGCTTTTGGTGCGATGATTGGTTGGGGCTGGGTTATTTCCACTGGTGACTGGATCAATAGAGGTGGTGCTCTCGGAGCGGCGATTGGATTTGCTCTCGGAGGAATCATGATTTTCTTTGTAGGATTAACTTATGCAGAGCTGACTGCTGCTATGCCACAATGCGGCGGAGAGCACGTATTCAGCTATAAGGCTATGGGAGCGACAGGTTCATTCGTCTGCACCTGGGGAATTATTCTGGGATATGTCGGGGTTGTATGCTTTGAAGCTTGTGCATTTCCGACGATTGTCTCTTATATATTTCCTGGATTTCTAAAGGGATACCTCTATACTGTTGCCGGATTTGATGTATATGCTTCGTGGCTTGCACTAGCTTCTGCGACAGCTGCATTGATGACATTTGTAAACATCATGGGTGCAAAGACAGCAGCCGTAGTGCAGACTATTCTTACGGCTATAATATTTGGCGTAGGAGTACTGCTAATAGGTACCTCCACGGTTAGGGGAGAAATGGGCAACTTGATGCCACAGCTTTTTGTAGGAAAAGGGAACCATTCGATGCTTAGCCACGTGCTTCACGTAGCGGTAATGACTCCGTTCTTCTTTATAGGTTTTGACGTTATTCCGCAAGCTGCTGAGGAGATTCAGGGATCGCTTAAGAAGATTGGAAAAATCTTGATTATGTCGATTGTGATGGCGGTTGCGTTTTATTCTCTCGTAATACTCGCAGTCGGTTACATGATGAGCTCTACAGAGATTAAAGCTTCGATGAGTGGAGCAGGGCTGGTAACGGCTGATGCCATGGTAAAAGCTTATGGAACGAAGAAGATGGCGGATGTAGTTATCATCGGTGGTCTGTGCGGAATCGTAACTAGCTGGAACTCGTTTATGATCGGTGGAAGCCGTGCGATGTACTCGATGGCTGATTCGAACATGATACCAAAGTTTTTCGCAAAGCTGCATCATAAGTATAAGACACCTGTAAATGCACTGCTATTAATCGGAGTTATATCGATGCTCGCCCCTCTTGCGGGTAGACAAATGCTCGTGTGGATATGTGATGCAGGCAATCTCGGGTGCTGTCTAGCTTACTGCATGGTGTCGATTTCATTCTTGATACTAAGACGTAAGGCACCTGATATGCCAAGACCTTACCGAGTAAAGCACTATAAGTTTGTAGGTATTATGGCGACTGTCCTATCTGGAGGAATGGTCTCGATGTACCTGATTCCAGGATCGGGAAGTACGCTTAAGGTACAGGAGTGGCTGATGGCCGGCGGATGGACCCTGATGGGAGCAATATTCTTTGCACTAAACAAGAGGAAGTACGGAGAGCAGTTTGGTAAACATCTAGATATCGCGGTAGAGTATTCTGTAGAAGATCTCGAAGCGCTGAAAGCTCATAGAGAAGTGCGTTCGGCATATGATGCGAGAGTTTCGTAAATAGGAACAGAAGAAAGTAGATAGATCAAAAGAGATAGGTTGCTGTCAAGAGAAATGCTTGACAGCACTTTTCGCTTGTGTTATATTCATACAGTATGAAAGAAAATATAAGCAATGTTGAATATGCGAGCTTGATGTACGACTTTTATGGCAATCTTCTAGATGAGAACAAGCGCGAGATTATGGATCTCTATCATGAGGATAATCTGTCGCTGACAGAGATCGCAGAAGAACTCGGGCTCAGTAGGCAAGGAGTTCACTACGCGCTCAAGAAAGCAGAGAGTAGCCTTGAGAAGTACGAAGCTGCGCTAGGGCTCGTTGCGGAGTGGAAGGCTAATAATGCTCTGATCTTTGAAGCTGATAACCTGCTGGAAAGCATGAGTTCGGTGGATGATACAGAGGAGCTTCGCGGAGCACTTTCAAAGATGAATGAATTTATGCATAAGGCTCTGGGTCTATAAGAGCCTTTATATATGGAGAGATAAGATAAGATATGGCATTCGAAGGTTTATCGGAAAAATTACAAGAAACATTTCGAAATCTACGAGGCAAAGGCGTTGTAAGCGAGAAGGACATCGATGCAGCGATGCGCGAGGTCAAGCTGGCTCTGCTCGAGGCCGATGTTAACTTCAAGGTCGTAAAGCAATTTGTTGCTACTATCAAGGAGAAGGCGATGGGTGCAGATGTACTCAAAAGCCTAACTCCAGGGCAGCAAGTGCTCAAGATCGTGAAGGAAGAACTCGTGGACATGATGGGTGGAGCGAACAGCAAGCTCACATATTCGCCAAGTGGATTTACTGTTTATATGATGGTTGGTCTCCAGGGTACTGGTAAGACAACAACCTGCGGAAAGCTGGCTGCTTGGCTAAAGCAGAATGGAAAGAAGCCGATGCTATGCGCATGTGACGTGTATAGACCAGCGGCTATAGATCAGCTAGAGGTAGTTGGTAAGGCTGTAAATACTCCTGTGTTTACCATGAGGGAGTCGAATGAGCCGCTAGTTATCGCTAAGGCTGCTTTAGAAGAAGCTCAGCGTAAGGGCTGTAACGTTCTGATTGTCGATACAGCAGGACGTTTGCAGATAGATGAAGCACTTATGGATGAGTTGGTTCAGCTGAAGAAGGGCATTAGACCTCACGAGATTCTACTCGCAGTTGACGCACTCACAGGTCAGGATGCGGTTAACATCGCAGAGGGGTTCAATGAGAAGCTCGGCATAGATGGCATAATCATGACCAAGATGGACGGAGATTCTCGCGGAGGTGCTGCGCTATCAACCAAGATGGTGACTGGCAAGCCAATTAAGTTCATGGGTACTGGTGAGAAGTATAATGCTCTCGAACCATTCCACCCAGATAGGATAGCTTCGAGAATTCTCGGAATGGGCGATGTCATGAGCCTCATCGAACAGGCTGAAAACGCTTATACCGAAGAAGAAGCTGCAAGAATGGAAGCTAAGTTCAGGAAGAATCAATTCGACCTCAATGATTTCCTAGAGCAGATGGGTCAGATCAGCAAGATGGGAGGAATCGCTAAGCTTATCGATATGATTCCCGGAATCTCAGCAGCTGATAAGAAGCAGATAGATTTCGAGAAGGGTAAGAAAGACCTCGATAGAATGAAGGCGATTATCCAATCGATGACTAATGCAGAGCGTGAGAATCCAAATATTTTAAACGCTAGTAGGAGAAAACGTATCGCGGCTGGAAGCGGCCAGACGGTACAGAGCATCAACCAACTTATCAAGCAGTTTGATGAGATGAAGTCGATGATGAAGAAGTTTAATAATCCGGCGGCACTTAAGAAGAATAAGCTTTTTAGAGGACTAATGGGTTAGCTTATAACAAATTTATTTGTTAAGCATAAATATTATATTTTTAAGATAATCAGGAGGAACAAATGGTTAAGATCAGATTAAAGAGAATGGGAGCTCACAAGAAGCCTTTCTACAGAGTAGTAGTTGCAGATTCAAGAACTCCAAGAAACGGAAGATTTATCGAGGAGATTGGTACATACAATCCTCTTAAGGATCCAGCAGAGATCAATATCGATAACGAGGCTGCACAGAAGTGGCTTGCTAACGGAGCACAGCCTACCGACACTGTAAGAGCGCTGCTCAAGAAGTCGGGTTGCTTGAAGTAGGAAGGAAGAGATAATGGCCGGCTTAGTTGAATCAATTGCCAAAGCACTAGTATCAAGGCCTGCCGATGTTGTCGTGACTGAAGAAGTGAACGGCAACGAGATAGTGATTAAACTCAGCGTTGCAAAAGAAGACATGGGTAAGATCATAGGCAAACAGGGACGCATTGCCAAAGCAATTAGAACTGTTGTGAAGGCAGCCGCAATCAAAGAGAACAAGAGAGTCACTGTTGATATCGTTGAAGAATAGCGCGACTCGGGCAATTATCATTATCAAGGCATGCGTGGCTCACGCATGCTTATTTTCTATAATGAGGAAAGTGGATTTTTAGTGTGGATAGAGGGTGTGAGTGCATCCAAGGAGGAGAATATGTCACTAGCAAAAGACAATACAATGGTTAGTGTTGGAAAAGTGGGAGCTGCAGTTGGTCTAAAGGGTGAGACCAAGGTGCGTCTCTATGCGGAGGAGTCCGAAAATCTCTATGAAGGGGCGGTTCTGCTTGTAGATGGCAAGAAATACAGAGAGTTTGGAGGAGATAATGCAGTTTATGGAGTAGATGGGTCAATAGAGCTCGAGGTTAAGAGTATAAGGTACCAAAAGGGAAGGCCTGTAGTGAAGTTCTATAATGTTGTAGATAGGACTGCAGCTGAAAAGTTAACAGGTGCAGAACTTTACATACCAGAAAGTGAACTTGCAGAACTTGAGCCAGGACACTACTATTACCGCGATTTAATCGGGCTACGTGCTCGCGATTCTGAGAGTGGAGAAATCATCGGAGATGTAAATGACATGATTGATAATCCATCTCAGACATTACTAGAGGTGGTTCTAGCTGAGGATAGCAGAAAGGTGTTAATTCCGTATGTTGATGCTTTTATAAAGGAAGTTTCGCTGGAAGATGGCACTATTGATATCACGCTGATTCCAGGGTTAATTTAATAATAGATAGAGAATGCAGTAGATGAAAATTAATATTATGACTCTCTTTCCAGAGATGTTTGAACCGATTAGGTCAAGCATGATAGGAAGGGCTATCGATAATGGAATTATCGAGTTAAATATTGTTAATATAAGGGATTATACTGAGGATAAGCACTGCCGCGTCGACGACACGCCTTTTGGAGGCGGCGCAGGCATGCTTATGCAGGTTCAACCTATCATTTCTTGTTATAGGAAGAATGAGTTCGCAGGCAGAACTATCTACATGTCGCCTCGCGGGCGCAAGCTCTCTCAGGAGACTGCTGAAGAGCTTGCTGGTGAGGGCGAGCTCACAATCCTCTGCGGGCACTATGAGGGTGTTGATGAGCGAGCCCTCACCGAGCTCTCCGCCGAGGAGATTTCGATTGGGGACTATGTGCTGACGGGTGGAGAGCTGCCCGCGATGGTGCTAGTCGATGCGGTTGCCAGATTTATTCCTGGCGTGCTGGCATCAGATGAGTCAGTGCTAGAGGAATCAATATATTCAGGACTCCTGGAATACCCTCAGTACACAAGACCTAGGACCATGGAAGAGGGTAAAGTTCCAGAGGCTCTACTTAGCGGTGACCACAAGAGAATAGAGCTCTGGAGATTTGAACAATCTATGAGGATAACAAAAGAAAGAAGACCGGATATGTGGCAGGAATTCGTTGAGAAATTCAGAACTGATGAAAAGGCATACCCCAAGAAGGAACGTCTTCTAATTGAGTCAGTTATTGAGAATTAGGTGCTGATAAAGCATTGTTATAGTACAATCTTTCGTGTAAAATCATTCTGTAGAGGTGTGGATGATGAAGAAAAAAAAGACTTTGTTCTGGGGAGCGATATATGTGATTGCATTGATTACCGTTTTGGTAATCGTATATGTGCTGCCTTCAGTTGCAGGTCTTTTTGATAGGTCTTATGTAGCAAAGTACGGAAACGTTGAAGTTAAAGACGAGACAGAAGGCTACATAGTGAGAAATGAGACCGTTTACACAGCTGGAAAAGCAGGGAATGTTAAGCGTACAGTTACTGAAGGTGAGCTGGTAAAGGGAAACTCTAAAGTTGTAAAGATTTCTGGAGAAGGAGCTAGTAGTTCTAGCGATAAGTATGATTCTCTTCTGAAGAAGATTAAGAAGGAAGATGCTGTTATAAGCACTGATAACGGAAACACCGAACATCCAGGATATATCACTTATAAGCTAGATGGCCTTGAATACCTGAATTCGGATAATATATTTAATATGTCAGAGAACCAATTTGAAAAACTAGGAAAGTCAAAAATTAGTGAGCTGTCTGACGGGAAAGTAGCTAAAGGTGAACCTGTTTTTAAGGTAATCGAAAATGGTAGCTGGTGGTATATTTTTTATGCGGATTCAGAGACGGCCAATCACTATGTTAAGGGGCAAAATGTCAAGATTTCCATTGCTAATAAGAATATGAATGCTGTTGTCGTTGGTCTCCACAAAGGAAAAGGGAAGAGTGCGCGTATAATTCTTAGATGTAGACAGTATTTTGACGGTTTCACTACAGGTAGATTTGAGAAAGCTAATGTTACGGCAGCAAGCTCAGATGGTGTAGTGATTTTGACTAAGAGCATTGTCAAGAAAGATGGCAGAAAAGGTGTTATCACCAAGGATAAAATCGGCAGGCTGAAGTTCAAGGCAATCAGCATAAAAGCTGATAATGGTGAAAAAGCTGCCGTGTATGAAGATATATTCATGGATAGCAAGGGTAATTATGTCAAGACGATTAGCACTTATGATGAAGTTGTTAAATCGCCTAGCAGACGCGATATAAAAAATGCAAAGGATGTTAGCAAATAATGAGTATTCGGGACAATTACTTAGAAATATTGAAACGCAAGGATGCGGCTGCAAAGCGCTCGGGGCGTAATCCGAAGGATGTAATGCTCATGGCTGTAACGAAGAAACATGAGCCAGATGAACTCAAGGAAGCAATCGATGCTGGGGCTACTGACTTTGGTGAGAACAAGGTTCAGGAATTACTGAGCAAATATGATGAAGTCCATCCGGAGAGGTGGCATCTCATTGGTCATCTACAGACTAATAAGGTTAGACAGATAATCGACAAGGTTACCATGATTCATTCGGTCGACTCGCTAAAGCTTGCAAGAGAAATCAACAAGAGGGCAGCGGCAGCTGATGTCGTAATGGATGTTCTGATTGAGATTAATCTTGCTGAAGAGGAGTCTAAAACAGGAATCTCCAAAGGAGAAGTTCAGGAGCTCATAGAGAGTATTGTGTCTGAATGCGAGTCTGTGCGAGTTCGCGGTATTATGTGCATTCCGCCTAGGGCAGATGACCCAGAGGATTCTCGTAAATACTTTAGGGAGGCGAAAGTGATTTTTGAGGAACTCAAGGAATTAGAGTTTCCGAAGGACCGAGCAGATATCGACACACTATCGATGGGAATGTCTGCAGACTTTGAAATCGCAATTGAGGAAGGTTCTACTATTGTAAGAGTAGGAAGTTCAATTTTTGGACAGCGCGATTACCGTTAATGTGGTAAAATAAGATGATATAGGTGAGAAAATCTCACGTAGTTTTCATTGAACTATGAAAATTAAGCATATAATAGTATGGATATTAAATTGACGTAAATGGAGGAAAGAGTCATGGGTTTTAAGGATGCTCTTAAAGCGGCAATCGGTATGGAGTCAGAGGACGAAATCGAAGTTTCAGAAGATGAAATCGCTGAAGAAATGGACAAGATGAGAGGTGACGAGAAGCCAGTCGCTCCAATGAGCCAATCTCGTCCGGAGACCGGTATTCACAAGTCAGATGCGGCTTATGATAAGATTGAGCCACTAATTTCAAAGGGACCACAGAATAAAGCTTATTCGATGAATGGTTCTGGTCCCTTCAAGATGCTCGTAATTGAGCCTAAGAATTTTGACGAGTGTACCAAGCTCGTGGATAATCTTAAGTCGAGAAAGCCTGTGATTATTAACCTAGAACATGTTGAGACTGAACTGGCTCGCAAGATGTTCGATTTCCTTAGTGGCGCAACATATGCACTTAATGGAAATGTTCAGAGAGTGACATCTAACATATTTATATTTGCACCTGCTAATGTTGATATAGCAGCTAAGGTTAATCGCGAAAGCGCTGAAGGCGGACAGCTTGGTGAGAAAAGCAGCCCTTGGAGGTAGTTGATGGATTTAGTTCTGATAAGGGCCATCACGTGGTTTTGCTCAATACTACAGATGATGCTTGTAGTGACGGCGGTTTTAAGCTGGTTTGCAGGAACTAGTGAGTTCATGAGAGGCTTATATCAGATGGGAACCCAGCTTACAAGTCCGCTTGTCGATCCGATAAGAAAAATCTTATATAAGAATGGCCACGTGCAGATGGGACTAGACTGGGCACCGATGATTGCATTTTTGCTAATCAGAGTTTTCCAGGTGCTGGCTACAAGGCTGATAACGAATGTTTTTTAGGCGAAAGCCATAATCATATTTGATTAAGAGAGAAATAGAAGGGAAGGTACCGATACTATGATAATGCCAATAGATATCGATAAGAAAGATTTTACTCGTGACAAAAAAGGATATAACTCAAGAGAGGTTGACGAATTTTTAGATCTTATCATTGTCGACTACGAGAAGGTTCTTAACGACAATAGAAATATGGCTCATAAGATTAAGTTTCTCGAGAAACAGCTTGAGGAGTCGCAGAAGTCTGACACAGCAATGCTCGATACTCTCGAGACAGCTAAGAGACTTATGGCTGATATCTCCGCAAGTGCTGAGAGAAGAGCCGAGCTTATGATGAGAGATGCCGAGCTAGAGGCTGAGAGCATGCTTTTAGAAGCAAAGACTACTGTTAAGAAGCTCAACGACGAGCACCTCGTACTCAAGCAGAAGGTCGAGAGACTTAGAGGAAATTACAGAGCTATGCTTAAGTTAGAGATGGAGAAGCTTGATAACGACGAGTATGGTCTTCTTCCTGACCTAGATAGAAGCGACATTCCTGATATTGATAAGGAGCTCAAGACTCCATTTGGTGGAGACGAGGCTGCAGTTACTCAGGATACTCTCGTTATCAAGAAGAAAGAGGAGAAGACTGAGGAGAAGACTGAAAAGGCTACAGTTTCAGATCTCAGTGAGAGCCTCAAGAACCTCGCTAAAGAGCAGGGTTCAATCGACGACACTATTATCCTTAAGTAGAATAGAGAAGATTCATGATGCTGGTAATTATAGCGAGTGGGCTGCTGATTATAGATCAGATTACTAAATTCGCTGTGAGAAGCCGCATGGAGATTGGAGAAACGCTCCCCGTTTTCCGTGGCGTATTAGACTTTACATACGTCCAGAATCGGGGAGCTGCTTTTAGCTTATTCCAGAACTCGCAGCTCATCACAGTAATTTTGCCTGTAATAACAATGGTAGCAGGGGTGATATTCTTATTGCACCTCAGAAAGAAAAAAGAGAAGCTCGCAGAGCTTGGTGTGCTTCTGATAATCTCTGGAGGTATTGGGAACCTCATTGATAGAACCGTCATGGGTTTTGTGACGGATATGATTTCAGTGGGAAGCTTCCCCGTGTTTAATGTTGCTGATATCTGCGTGACGGTTGGATGTGCAGTTTTGATACTGTGGGTAATAATTGGAGACAGAAAAGATGCTTAAGCCAAGACAGGATACACCAGAAAATATGCTGCGTGCTAGAGAAGATAAGCTAGAAAAACTTATATATAATGAGGATAAAGCCGAAGCTTTTACTCAAGCTGAGATGGATTATACCGAAGATGGTGATATCGAAAGCGATGACGATATTGGTGAAGGTTTCGGAGCACAAGCTGGTGAAATTCCAGAGGTGCGAACTGCAGAGGTCAAGACTCTTACCCCTTCAGAAGCCGAAAATGGTAAGAGACTTGATGCTTATATAGGCGAAGTGACCGACCTCTCGAGGAGCTATGCTCAGAACCTCATCGAGGACGGTCTGGTCAGCGTCTCTGGCAAGAAAGTAGCCAAGAAGTACAAAATCAAGGCGGGCGAAACCATCATGATATCCATTCCAGAGGCGAAGCCAATTGACGCTGCCCCTGAAGATATTCCAATAGATATAGTATATGAAGATGAGGATGTAATAGTGGTTGAAAAGCCGCGCGGCATGGTTGTGCATCCGGCTATCGGAAATCCTAGTGGCACGCTCGTCAATGCTATAATGTATCACTGTGGAGATTCACTCTCGTCCATTAATGGAGCAATAAGACCAGGAATCGTCCACAGAATAGATAAGGATACGAGCGGACTTCTGATGATAGCCAAGAATGACAGTGCTCACGAGTCGCTCGCCGCGCAGCTCAAGGTGCATTCAGTCACTAGAGAATACATAGCGCTAGTCTTTGATAATATCAAGAAGGATAAGCTGACCATAGATGCGCCTATCGGTCGTGATGACATCAACAGACTCAGAAAGGCTGTAAACGGAATAGGATCAAGGGATGCGGTCACGCACATTAGAGTCCTGAAGCGTTACGGTAAATACACTCTTGTAGCTGCACGGCTTGAGACAGGGCGCACACACCAGATTAGAGTTCATATGGCTTCTATCAAGCACCCACTTGTTGGGGATCCACTATATGGACCAAAGAAACAGCCGTTTGGTCTGACTGGACAGCTTCTTCACGCTAGACTGCTTGGGTTCATACACCCTAGGACTGGAGAGTATATGGAGTTTTCTAGTGAGATACCTGAGTATTTTCAAGAAGTGCTTGATAAACTAGATGAAACGGAGAACAAATGAGCAATAACGAGAAAATCAAGATAAAGCCAGGAACCCTGCTTTATCCATTACCAGCTGTTATGGTGACTGCTGGCAAAGCAGATAAGAATAATATCATCACAATTGCTTGGACTGGAATTATCAATTCTGACCCTGCGATTCTGTATATTTCTGTAAGAAAATCAAGGTACAGTCATGCGATGATTTCAGAGAATGGAGAGTTCGTAATAAACCTTACCACTGAGAAGCTCGCAAGAGCAACTGATTTTGCTGGGGTGAGATCTGGACGTAATATCGACAAGGCAGGCGAACTCGGTCTAACATTGATCCCTGGAGTGACCAATGATACTCCGATGATCGCAGAATCACCAATCAACCTTGAGTGCAAGGTTCTGGAAGTTAGAGAGTACCCCACTCATGATATGTTCATAGCTGAAATCGTGGACGCGCATATAAGTGCTGAATTTGTGGATGAGAACGGTAGCTATGACTTCGGACGCATGAATCTTATCGCCTTCAACCATGGCAGCTACTATGGTCTTGATGATGAGGATATGGGTAGATTTGGCTTTTCTGTCATGAAGGAGAAGACGAAGCGTCGCAAGGAGAAGGAAGCAAGAGGCGCCAAAAGGCAGCAATCAAGAGGCCGTAGGGGTTCCATCAAGAAACGTAATGATGGTATCAAAGCTACGAGTAATATAAATAAAAGAAAAAACTATAAGTGATTAAGCATGGCAGATTAATCACTTTACAGCTATTGCTAAACAGAACACCTTATGATATGATGACATCGAAGAATAGTTAGATAGAACTAACTAAAAGGGTTTAAATATAAAGGGGGTTCAAAATGTTAGAAAGAGATTTTAATAATTACATTGCTAATCTAGGTGTTATGATATTTAAACTTCATAACATTCATTGGAATGTGGAAGGACCACAGTTTGTAGCAGTGCATGAGTTCACTGAAAGCCTCTATGATGAGATATTTGAATACTACGATGCCGTTGCTGAGCATCTAAAAATTTACTCGGCATCTCCAGATGTAAAGATGTCTGATTACCTTAAAAATGCCTCGATTAAGGAAATTGATGCCAAGAAATTTGAAATAAAGGAAGCTCTCGGAATCGTAAAGGAAGACCTTGAAGAACTTCGTAAGCAGGCAACAGAACTTCGAAATGCTTGCGACAATGAAGGCTGGTTCTCTGGGGTAACCATGTTCGAAGACCATGTGAATTATTACAATAAGCAGATTTGGTTTATAAGAGCACTCCTAGGTTAAAAATCTTATAAGAGAAATTCCGCCATTCAATTGATCTTTCCAAATGCCGCGATAATTAGCGGCATTTTTTCATGCTTTTAAAACCCGAAGAGAAAGAGATAAATCCAAGAAAGTATTTAATTCAAAATCTCAGTCCAGTGAAAAATATAAAATAAAACCAATTAAAGCTTAAAGACATTTAAAAAAGATTTTAATATTCTATTTTTTTGATAAAATAGAAAAGTAGTTTTTTAACAGTAATTATAGGAGGCGACTATGTTAATTATTGGAGTATTTATAGGTCTATGGGTGGTGTTATTTGCTGCATTTATGGCTTTTTACAGCAAGAAAAAGAAGAGTAATGCAAGTTTTGTAAACGAGAACAGCAATAAGGCTATAGTTCATCTGCATTGCAAGAAGATTAAGATTAATGGACAGGATATTTCCACTTACAATCCTATAACAGGAGACTATCTTGAAAAAGTTGTTGCACTTGAGCCAGGAAGGTATACAATCTCCGGTATATATCAGACTACTGATAATAGATTAAACAAAACTATAAATGTTAAGTCGGATGATGTTGAGTTTGAACTTGATTTAGAGGGAGGCTGCACTTACTCGGCAGCTATGTATATGTATTCTCCTGAAGAGAGGGAGCAGTACTATAACGGCGATACAGATGAAGCTGTTGCAAGTGTTCCTCTAAGCATTGTTGAAGGAAGCGACTTCATAAAGGCATATGTTATCTGCTACAAAGAAAAATAATAAACAAAAGGGAGCTATCACTGTGATCAAGTGCTTAGCTCCTTTTTGTTTTATGCTTGTAATCATTATCAGGGTGATAATGCATTTTGTATTTTGGCATTGTAAAAATTTAGATATGGAAAGCTAGCTTTTTGACGGCACTACCAGGAAGCTTCGGAGCGACATAAACCGTAGAATTATGCGTGAAAATCACCATTCCGGGCTTTGCGCCACTTGGCTTCTTTACATACTTAACCAGCGTATAATCGACCGGCACGTTGTCACTGTCCTTACCCTTGCTGTGGTAGGCGGCTATGGAAGCAGCCTCGTATATGGTCTCTGCTGTAATATCCTGAGGTGACTCACCTGACTCAGTTACAAGAATCACGTGCGAACCAGGGATATCTTTTGTATGAAACCATATATCGGTACGACTAGCGGTTTTTGTGGTCAGCTGATCGTTTTCCTTGTTGTTTCTACCGACGAATACATGGTGTCCATCAGACAGTCTATATTCGAGTGGGGCCTGCTTTTTTTTATTTCGTTTATGGCCCGGCTTACTTCGGTACCTGATGTAACCAGTCTCAACTAATTCTTCTTTAATCTGATCAAGCTCGCCTTCAGTGCTCGCTGCCTCAAGGCTCTGCATTACACTATCAAGGTATGTTATGTCAGCCTCAACCTCTTCAAGCTGAACCGCCTTCTCCTTGATGGCTGTTCTAGCCTTCGAATACTTTTTGAAGTATTGCTGTGCATTCTTAGCTCCAGAAAGTTTCTCTGAAAGCGGAATAGTTATATTAGAACCATCGTAGTAATTTGCAACCTCTACAGAGCGTGCGCCAGCCTGAATCAGATGGATGTTAGCTGTCAAGAGCTCACCGTACAGGCGATACTTATCGGAGTTCTCGGCCTTCAGCAGGTCCTCGGATAGTCTCTTTTTCTTGAGTAATGCCTTGTCCAGCGCCGATTTCACAATCTTGTGTAAAGGTACTGATTTCTGCTTGATTATATTAGTGCTTGCGCGATGTTGATAGTAGAATTCAATGCAGCTACTTAGGCTGTCAAATGTCTCTTGCCTAAGCCCGCAGTATTCCGACAAATCCGTTATGTGAAATTCGCGAGGCGTATCATCCTCGTCAAAATAGATGGTAGGTGTAAATGAACCAGTCTCTGCAGATTCAGCAATCTCAGCTAGATGAGCTGCAGGCTCTTTAGAAGAAAGGAGCTCTCTAGCGATGGCTGGAGAAATTCCCGATATGCGGTTCATGATTAGCTTTTCACTAAGAACCACACCTTCGCTGTTGACAAAGTCTTCTGTTGATGCTGATTTAAATGGCGTCTTGTCTTGTTTAGGCGGATACACGTAGATGACGCCTGGAAGCAGCTGCCTATATCTATTTACATCTATGGAAATCCTCTTGATAGCATCTATGATTTTGCCAGATTCGATATCGACGAGAATTATGTTGCTGTGCTTGCCCATAATCTCAACTATGAGTCTCTTAGATGTGGTGAAACCGAGCTCTGTTTGAGCTTCGATATCTATCTCTATGATTCGTTCAGAGCCTCGCTGCCTAATCGCTGTTATGCGCCCACCTTGAATGTGCTTTCGCATTAGCATGCAAAAGTTAGGAGGCTGCATCGGGTTGCTATACTTATCCTCGGTGAGGCATATGCGCGCCGACTGGCTGCCGCAAGATGCGATGAGCTTTACATTGCCTTCTCTTGTATGAATCTGTATTAATAAATCTTCGCCGGTTGGCTGGTAGATTTTCTCAATCTTACCGAGCGTGATGGTGCTCGATAGCTCGGTGGCTATCGCAGATGTGATGATGCCGTCAAATGCCAATTCGTATTCCTTTCTGGCATCAGAATAATCCGCCCTGATGCCGACACGATGCTAAATAGCATATCACGGAGGTTCGCATTTTTCAAGCTACGTAGACTTTGAGTGCAGAGGAGTTGATGCTGTATTCACATGCAAGATAACACAGTGGTTAAAGATTTTCTAACATAATCTCTGATCTTGTAATATGAGCAACTGAATTGCTATTGTTTACTTTAAAGTGCGTAAAGGATATAATAAATTGGTTAAACACAAGGAGGTGGACACATGGTAAGAAGCATGACAGGCTACGGTAGAGGCATATATAGTGATAACCAGAGAAGTATAACTGTAGAGGTTAAAGCTGTAAATCACAGATACTGCGATATAACCGTAAAGATGCCTAGAAAATACTCTTTTGCAGAAGAGAAAATAAAAGCGGCAGCAAAGGAAGTCATGAGGCGTGGGAAAATTGAAATCGGTGTGTCCATAGATAATTTTGGCAAGAGTGAAACAGATGTAAAACTCAATCTAGAAGTGGCAAAACGCTATTACGATGCGCTCACTGAACTGAGTCAGAGCTTTGAACTTTCTGGTGATGGACAGGTGCCACTAAGCCTTCTCGCTGGGATGACAGACGTGCTGACCACCGTACCTGCTGCAGATGATGAAGAGGAATTTACAAGAGAATTGATGGCGGCTCTCAAGGAAGCTCTCGAAGGCATTAGCGTGATGAGAACGGTTGAGGGAGAAAAATTGGCTCTAGATATACTCAAAAGAGCTGATATCATTGAAAATACCAAGAATCTTATAGCAGAGCGAGCGCCTAAGATTGAAAGGGAATACAAGGAGAAGCTAAAAGCGAGAATTACCGAGCTTCTAGATGGAAGTGTGGAGGTTCCAGAGGACAGACTTGCGCTCGAGGCGGCTATTTTCGCTGATAAGGCGAATATAACAGAAGAAATCGTGAGGCTCGGCAGTCACATAGACCAGCTCAGGACTTTCATAAATGGCGATGAAGAAACTGTGGGCAAGAAGATTGACTTCCTTGTTCAGGAGATGAACAGAGAGGCTAATACGATAGGGTCCAAGTCAAATGATATGGATATCACATCGTGGATGCTAGAACTCAAAGCTGAGATAGAGAAAATCCGCGAGCAGGTTCAGAATATCGAATAAAGGAAACAGCTTCGGAAAAGATACTGTGGTATCTAGAGTGAGAAGTGTTTTTGTGGTATAATGTTACCCAAATATTCAGTACAGGAGACAATGATGGGAAAGTCGAGTCACAATGACGGCAGACTCTTTGTTATATCGGGACCGTCGGGTGCAGGCAAGGGCACTATTTGTAAGAAATTGCTTGAGTCAGTGGATATTTCGATTTCAACTTCGATGACGACTAGGGCGCCAAGGCCAGGTGAAATAGACGGTAAAGACTATTACTTCGTTACAGTAGATGAGTTCGAAGAGAAAATTGCTAATGGCGGGATGCTCGAGTATGCGAGGGTGTTTGATAATATTTATGGAACGCCTAAGGACATGGTCATTAAACAGCTCGAAAGAGGCAGAGACGTCATACTAGAGATTGATGTTCAAGGTGGACTGCAGATAAAGAAGAAGATGCCGGAGCAAGCTGTGCTTGTGTTCGTTTTACCACCAGACCTCACAACGCTTCGCCAGCGGATTATAGATCGAGGCACCGAAAATGAAGAAGTAATCGATAAGAGATTTAACGAGGCAATTAATGAGATAAAATTGATTGGTGAGTATGACTACTATGTGGTCAACGATGAGCTTGACGATGCAGTGTATGATCTCAAGGCCATAATTATGGCAGAGAGAAGACGTGTACCGAACAAGATAATGCCAATCGTTAGAGAATACGAGAAGGAAATCTAGGAGGAAATTCATCATGATGCTATATCCAGCAATTAACGAGCTCAACAAGCTAACAGACAGCAGATACACACTGGTTGTGTTGACAGCAAAGAGAGCTAGAGATATCATTGACGGCAAGCCGGTTCTTACAGATGTTGAAGCAGAGAGACCTGTGAGCCTTGCGACTAACGAGATTGCAGAAGGGCTCATCACTTACAAGAGAAGCGATGAACACGATGAAGAGGCACCAGCATTTGAAAACTTTGAACTAGACATTAACTGTGAGGCTGCTGTGGCTTCCGAGGCAGCGCAGGTAGAGACAAGCGATGAGGTTCAGAGTGACGCTGAAGCAGAGGAACCAGCTGTGGATGAGACAGGTTTGGATGCGTAAGCTTTTGGATGTAATATGGTAACTGAAATGGAAGTCGCTTAGATTTCCATTTTTTATATATAGAATGTATCAGGCGGTACGATGGAGAATTACATTACAAATATTCCATTTAAATTGGCAAGCAGGGAGAATTACCCTGAGAATACCATAATAAGAGTCGGGGACGTCACTATCGGAGAGGGGTTGACGCTTATCGCGGGACCTTGTGCAGTAGAGTCAGAGACTGCGCTTTTTGAGCTTGCACAGAAAGTCAAAGCATCTGGGGCGAGCATTCTTCGAGGAGGCGCATTTAAGCCTAGAACTTCACCATATGATTTTCAGGGTATTGGCAAAGAGGGCATAGAGATTCTAGTCAAGGTAAAGGAACTCACTGGTCTGCCTGTTGTTAGCGAGATTGTGGATGCCACGGATATAGAACTGTTCAGAGACATAGATATCCTGCAGATTGGATCGCGTAATATGCAGAATTTTAGTCTGCTTAAAGCAGTTGGACGCACAGATAAGGCAGTTCTTTTGAAGCGCGGATATGCCTCGACCTATGAGGATTTTCTGCTCGCGGCGGAATATATACTTGCAGAGGGCAACAGCAAGGTTATCCTCTGCGAGCGTGGAATAAGAAGCTTTGAGAACTACACGAGAAATACACTTGATATAAACGCTATTCCGGCACTTCATGAACTGACGCATCTCCCCGTGATTGCAGACCCGAGCCACTCGACTGGGAAATCCTCTCTCGTTAGACCGGCCTCTCTAGCAGCTGTAGCAGCAGGTGCTGATGGACTGATCATAGAGGTTCATCAGGAGCCACAGAATGCGTTATCGGATGGTGCACAGGCAGTTACACCAAAGCAGTTTGATGAGATAGCAAGCACCGCAAAGAATATCAGAGAGATTGCTTATGAGAAATAGTGTAGAAGCAGACCTTATGAAGCTACTTGCCGCGCTCGGTGAGAAGCAGGCGAGTGGTCAAGGCGTATTCATAGAAGAGAAGAAATATGGGCTGATTGGAGGCAGTGTAAGCCACAGCTTGTCAAAGAAGCTACATGGATTAATAGGTGGCTACGAATATAAACTAATTGAACTGAGAGATAGTTCAAGGCTAGGAGAAGTCCTACATATGGCGGGCTTTTACGGCTTCAATATAACTAATCCGTATAAGGAAATCGTGATTGAACATCTTGATGAGCTATCTGAAGAGGCCCTGGATATACAGGCTGTAAATACAGTAAAGGTGATGCCAGATGGAAAACTCAAGGGATTTAATACTGATTATCTTGGCCTGATGAAGCTGTTTAAAACAGAGGCTGTAACAGGGAAAAAGGTTGCGATACTGGGAACTGGTGGAGCATCTTTATCTGCTGTATATGCTATGAAAAAGTTAGGCGCTGATGAAATTATAAGAGTTTCTAGAAACCGAGATAAAGCAGATAGTTTAGTACAGGTAGAGGAGATTTATAACTCGCAAAAGCTAAGTGAAATATATAATTACGAAGATAGCGATTGGCGAGATGCTGAGATTATAATCAATGCTACACCGGTTGGCATGTTCCCAGATAATGGCAAGTCTCCGCTAGATGCTTATGATATAAACTGGGAATGCCTAAAGCAAACTGAGATGGCAGTTGATCTCATATACAATCCTCATAGAACGAAGTTTATGCAGGATGCAGAATTAGCAGGGGTAAAAACTATTGGTGGGCTCGGAATGCTCATATGGCAGGGCATATATGCAAGAGACATCTGGGAAGGCAGAGATATGGAGCCGGATTATTCGCTCGCAGCATCTGTCATGGAGAGGATTCTTAGAGAACAGCTTAATCTGGTGACGGTTGGAATGCCCGGTAGTGGCAAATCATCTATATCAAGACAAGTAGCGCTTGCTATGAAACGCAAATTTATTGATATAGATAGAGCGGTTGCGCATGAGGAAGGGTGTGCGATAAATCAGATAATTGAGAAATCTGGAGTCGAAGCATTTAGAACTCTAGAGAGCAAGAAGCTTCGAGAAGTGTGCGCTAGAAATCACCAGGTGATTGCAACTGGTGGCGGCTCTATCTTAAAGGAAACTAATCGAGAAATAATTCGCGAGAACAGTCTCGTTATATACATTGATAGACCGACAAAACTTCTTGCTACTAAGAACAGGCCACTAAGCCAAGGGAAAGATGTCTACAACCTGTACAGGGAAAGGGCGAATTTGTACCATGGGATTGCGGATATAAAGGTGAACAACAAGTATAGGTTTGGATGCGAAAGGCGCATGGCGGACGAACATGCAACCTTTAACAAAAAGCGAGAAGCGGATTCGAAGCAATCACAGTACATGCGAGATATAAGAAGATTTGCTAGAAGTGTAGCTAAAAGATATAAGCTGCATATAAGGCATATCGTTGAAAGAGATATCTATGGAATTGGCAGGTAACAGGCAATTCGGTAATTAAGGGTTATATGACAAAATTATTGGCACTAGCAAACAACACGTTTTGTCCTATAACCCATAAAAAACGACCTTCAGCTTACGCTGAAGGTCGTTTTCTATTATTCATTTAATTTACCGAAACGGATGTCTAAAATTCATTTAAAATCTGTAGTTTAGAATAGCTTTAGTCCGAAGAATGTATTAAGCTGACCTATAAGTATGAAGAATGTGAATACAGGTGCAACCCACTTGAGGCAGAATCTGTAGAACTTCTCGGACTTAAACTCAGATCCAATATGTACTTCTTCAGGAAGCATATCTGGGTGAATCCAACCAAATATGATAGTAGTTATGAATGCACCTATTGGCATCAGCACGCCTTCTGCAAGGAGGTCGAAACCATCTAACCAGCTGAATTTCCCGAACATAGGTGGAAGATACTTTCCTAGGCCATCGTATGCTACGAGCAATCCCATGCAGAGGCAAACCAGTCCGAAGCCCCAAGCGAGCTTCTTACGCTGATTTCCATAGCCCTTCTTGAGACCGTAGTCGATGAACGAACCGATGATCGCTTCGAGTACTGACATAGACGATGTGATAGCTGCGATTACTACGAGTCCATAGAACAGAACACCGAATATAGGACCAAGCTTACCCATGCCATTAAATACTGTCTGCAGAGTCATATACAGAAGACCTGCACCACCCTGAGGACTCTGTCCGCTTGCGAATACTGCAGGCATGATAGCGAGACCAGCCATAAGTGCGATCACTGTGTCAGCAAAAGGTATAACCAAGCTGCTCTTCTCTATGTTCTGATCCTTCTTCATGTATGATCCGTATGTTACAAGGATACCCATACCTAGTGATAGCGAGAAGAATACCTGACCGCCTGCTGCGGCAAGAACTGTTATCCAGCCTGTACCCTTAAACACTTCGAAGTTAGGCTTAAACAGGAATGAGAGACCTGCAGAAGCACCAGGAAGTGTTACACTTCTGATGATGATAACAAGTAGCATTACGAAAAGTGCGGGCATAGCTACTTTGTTGAACTTTTCAATTCCTTCAGATA
The DNA here is from genome assembly GCF_938041965.1 of uncultured Mogibacterium sp. Classification (GTDB taxonomy): domain Bacteria; phylum Bacillota; class Clostridia; order Peptostreptococcales; family Anaerovoracaceae; genus Mogibacterium. The sequence goes on from NZ_CALISE010000013.1 coordinate 26,745, forward strand.
GACCACGTGCAACAACTATTATTGTTAAAACAAGGAAAATAGCTGTATAAATTGCTGACTGGGTCTGGTCTGCTGATAGTCTTGCAAAGTACTCAGGACCAGATACACCGTTTACACCCCAGCGTGCACCGAATAAATCTCCGAGATTCGCTATGGTGTACTTTAGACAATATCCACCGAGATATGAATAGAATCCGAGTATGAAGAATGGAGCGAGTGCACCGAACCATCCTACGATCGTGTACTTCTTGCTCACCTCTCTATAAGCGAGGATGATGGAGCTGTGAGTCTTTCTTCCGAGAGAAAGCTCAGTCATAATAAGTACATATCCTGCGAATACTGCTAGCAATAAATAAAGTATCAAGAAGGCGAAGCCTCCGTTCATTCCCAGCTTATACGGGAATCCCCACATGTTTCCTAGTCCTACGGCAGAACCGATCGCGGCTAGCATAAAGCCCATCGAGCTACCCCAAGACTCTCTTTTTACTTCCTTTTTAGGCATTTTTGTTCCTCCAATTAAATTTCTCTTTTTTGAATGTTGGTATTATACAAGAAAATCTGATACGTTGTCAACATAAACAAAAAAGAAACTCAAATTATTGATAAAAATACAAATTTATTTTTTATTACGTATAAAAAAATTATCATCAATAAAAATTATGTAACTGTATAAAATAATGTTTTGATTTACCCGTTGACACGAATTATAAGAGGTGCTAATATTACATCATCACATTACTACTTCACTGTGCTAAATTACAAAAGCGAAACAATTTAATGAGGTTTTCTCAATAAACTAAGTGATGATTTTTATACATATTATATATGAAGGGAAAATGGTAGAGACTAAACCTTACATGAACAAGTAGTGACACATATACAGTTAATAATTTAAAGATTTATTTAAATCAGATATGAAATGGAGAGAAGCTATGAAAATTAAAATGATGAGAAGGAACATGGTTAAATGTATTGCGCTCGTGGTAACTATAGTGACAGCAATAGGGCTTACAGGCTGTGGCAAGAATTCCAAATCCGACCTTGAGTATGTCAAGGACAAGGGGACACTTGTGGTTGGTCTTGATGATACATTTGCACCTATGGGATTCAGAGACAAGGATAATAAGCTCGTTGGATTTGATATTGACCTAGCTAGGGCTGTAACTAAGAAGATGGGTGTTAAGGTTAAGTTTCAGCCTATAGATTGGTCCGCTAAGGAAGGTGAACTTAAGGCTAAGAACATTGACTGCGTATGGAATGGCATGTCGGCAACTCCTGATAGACAGAAAAGCATGTCTTTATCAAATAAGTATCTTAAGAATAGAATACTAATCATGTCGCTCGATCCAAATGTGAAGGTTAATAGTGCCAATGATCTTAAGAATATTAAAATCGGTACACAGGCTGATTCGTCCGCACTAGAGGCAATCAAGAAGAGTGACAAATACAACGAATTTAAGAACAATATATCTGAATATAAGACTTATGACGAAGCTATTCTAGATATGAAGGCTGGCCGCATTAAGGCAGTTGCAATAGACGAGGTTTATGCGATTTATAACAATGAGAACAAGGACAAGCTATACGAGTCTCCATTTAACTTCGGTGCTGACTATTATGCCGTAGGCTTCCGAAAGGGAGATAAGAAACTCACTAAAGAATTCAATAAGGCGTTTAAAGAAGTTATTGACAGTGGTGAAGCTCAAAAAATTAGTGAGAAGTGGTTCGGTAAAAACTTGGTTGTATTTGAGGGATACGATAAATAGATATATTATCAGTGTTTAGAGTTTAAATAGCCAATGCCTAGCTGGCATTGGCTATAGATGTTGAAGGAGATTATGATGGCTTACGTAAAGGAGATTTTGCCTGCATTGATGAGTGGTGCGATGATATCGCTTAAGCTATTTGCGCTTACATTGATTTTGTCACTACCGCTTGGACTACCTATATGCCTCGGAGAACAAAGTAAGATTGCACCAGTAAGGTGGATCTGCAAGACCTTCGTATTCATATTTAGAGGAACACCGCTTATGCTCCAATTGTTCTTCTTCTATTTCTTCTTTCCTATCCAGCTCGGGATTCGTATGGATGCGTTTCCGACAGCTGTGCTGACGTTCGCGATAAACTATGCCGCGTATTTTGCAGAGATTTACAGAGGCGGATTTAACAGCATAGATAAAGGACAGTATGAGGCTGCATATTCTCTAGGATTTACACAGAGACAGACTCTGACCAAGGTTGTAATACCACAGATGTTCCGTATAGTAATACCACCGATTTCAAATGAGGTGATCACGCTTATCAAGGATACAGCCCTCGCTTCGACAATTACGTTAGCTGAGATGATGAAGGTATCTCAGGGCATCGTTAATCGTGATGGAACGCTAATCCCATATGTTCTAGCTGCAGGAATTTATTTGATATTTACATTTATAATGACTGTTGGACTAGGAAGGGCCGAAGCAAAGTATTCACAGTACTAAACAGGTATTTGTTTTTTTAATCAGCACGATAATTAAATTAAAAGTTATTGTTTGCATTCAAATGAGTACAAAGCAATTAAGTTGTGCTACAATATAAATAATTAAGAAAATAATTATTTATTTTTACAGAAAGAGATTCGGAGTATGAAATTAAGCAGAAATTCACAGGCGATGGAATTTTCGCCCATTAGGAAATTTAACCCTATTGCAACTGAAGTTCAGGAGTCGGGTGTTAAGATATATCATTTAAACATCGGGCAGCCTGATATAAAGACTCCTAGATGTTTTATGGATGCTGTTCGTGCATTTGATGAAGATGTGCTTATGTATGAGCAGTCTCAGGGCGACATCAAGTTTCTAGAATCAATTTGCGACTATTATAAGAGAGAGTACGGTGTTGGATATAAGCCTACGGATGTCGTTGTTACCATGGGCGCTTCAGAGGCTCTCACAATGACGTTTACCACTATTATAGATCCTGGTGATGAAATACTTATCGCTGAACCGTTCTATAGTAATTATCAGACCTTTGCACTTGTTAGAGGCGGAAATATAAGACCGATTCCAACAAGCTCCAAGGAGGGATATCGCTATGCAGCTAAAGATAAGCTAGAGGCTGCTCTCACAGATAAAACTAAGGCTATAGTCTGTATCAATCCAGGAAACCCAACAGGACTTGCACTTACGACTGAAGAGATGGACGTAATAGCAGATTTTGTTATAGAAAACGACCTATGGCTGATTGCAGATGAGGCATATAGAGAATATGTGTATGATGGGATGAAGCCACGAAGCTTTGCTAATATAGATAGGCTTAAAGAAAATTTAATCGTTATCGACTCTGTTTCGAAGAGATTTTCTGCATGTGGAGCGAGAATCGGATTTGTAGCGTCGAAGAATGAAGAATTCATGACAGGAATAATCAAGCTTGCACAATCAAGACTTTGTGTATCTACACTAGAGCAGATCGGATCGACTGAACTATTTAAGCTTCCTAGTTCATATTATGAAGAGATGAAAGAGGAATATTGCAAGAGAAGGGATGCTGCTTATGAGGAGATTATGCAAATTCCTGATGTAATATGCCATAAGCCAGGTGGAGCATTCTATATGATGGTTGATCTTCCGATAAATGATGCTGAAGATTTTCTTATGTTCCTGCTTACTGAGTATAGGGATAATAATGAAACGGTTATGTTTGCACCTGCCGCTGGTTTCTACTCAACACCTGGCAAAGGCAGGAGCGAAATCCGCATTGCTTACGTTCTAGAGAGTGGCTATATTAAGAGAGCTTGTCAATTGATTCGAACTGGCCTCGAGGCTTATAAGGCTAAGATGTCCAAGTAACTTAGTTTATAAATGATATATGATAGACTTACATATATAATATTCAGCCGAGACCGCTTCCGTGAGGGGCGGTCTTTTATTGCTTTTTATATGATTAATAATTATATAAATTCGATTAAGAGTGTATAATGAAACGATATATTTAAATAAAAAATGATTTAAGACTTAGAAAATATAGGGAGACTCATAGAGTAGGTAGATGGCGAAGGTTAACAGTAAACGGAAAAACATAAATGGTAATGATATAGAGCTCTTGGTTCCAGCTGGAGGTAGAGAGCAGTTTTTGGCTGCGGTAGAGAATGGGGCAGATGCGATATATGTTGGCGGTCAGCTCTTTAATGCTCGTGCTGGTGCTCAAAATTTCAATAACGATGAATTAGTGCTAGCACTAGATTATGCTCATAAGAGAGGTGTAAAAGTTTATGTTACTATGAATACCCTGCTAAGTGATGATGAGCTTGAACCGGCGCTTAGATACGCTTCATTTCTGCATGATTCTGGAGTCGATGCTATTATCGTTCAGGACCTTGGTCTCGGGGAACTGGTGCATAGAGCGCTTCCAGATCTAGAGCTGCATATGTCTACACAAGCGACTATTACTGATGTGGGGAGCGCAAAGGTAGCTCACGAGCTCGGTTATAAGCGAATAGTGGTAGCTCGTGAGCTGGCCCTGCCAGAAATTGCTGATATATGCAGGGCCGGATCAGATGGCGCATCAGACTTTGAAGTCGAGGTGTTCGTACATGGCGCCATCTGCATATGCTACTCCGGCCAGTGCCAGTTCAGCAGATACTACGGCGGCCGGAGTGGCAATCGTGGAAGCTGCGCACAGCCCTGCCGCCTCGCTTATACGAGCTATGGCGAGGGCGGCAGGCGGCTCGCTCTCGCGAGCCACCCGATGAGCCCGCGCGACATGTGCCTGCTGGATGAACTAGGCGGGCTCATCGATGCTGGCGCAGCTTCCTTCAAAATCGAAGGTAGGCTGAAATCAGCTGAGTACGTAGCGGTCGTTACTTCTATATATCGAAAATACATAGATATGTACCTAGAAGAAGGATATATAGAAGTTTCAGATGAAGACCGAGATGCGCTGCTACAGATATTTAATAGAGGTGAATTTACAGATGCCTATCTGAAGGGTGAAAGTGGAGACTCTCTCATGTCTGGCGACATAGTTAAGAATCAAGGTTTAGAGATAGGCAGAGTCGTTGCCACCAAGAAGGGTTCTACACTAGTGGATATAGAGGTCACTAGCGAACCATCAATCGGAGATGGAGCCGAGATATACGGCAGAGGCGATGTTCCGCTATCTAGTACAGTGCTGAGCTATGTGAAGGAACTGGGACCTAATAGATATAGAGTTGGAGATTTTAGAGGCAGTATAACAGTTGGTGATACAATGCGAAGGACCTCCAAGAAGTCTCAGCTTGAAGCTGCGCGGCAGTCATATAGAGGGGCGACTTTATTCGAAGATGAAGACACTAGAAAGGTTAAACGCCGCCGCAAGATCGATATGGTACTGCAGATAGAGGGCAATACACTGGTGCTCAAAGCACGCACAGTAAGGCTTGCTGACGGTGACAGATGGCCGAGCTGCATAGAGAAGCGTGTAAGCGTTGAGGCTGGTCCTTTCGATTTCAATTACGAGAGCCCAACACCACTTGAGAGATATGAATCAGCGCTCACCAAGACGGGCAATACGCCATTTGAACTTAGAGAGCTTAGGATAATAGGTGATTCTCAGATCAGGGTCAAGACATCAGAGCTTAATTCGCTCCGCAGACACTGCCTAACAGAGCTCGGTAAGGCGCTAGAGTTTAGAAGAGATAGCCGTGATATAGGAGATGTTGTTTCTGAACTTCATGATTTAATAGAAAAATCTCGTGAAGCAAATGAAGACAAGCATAGAGAGAAGTGCAAAGAATCAATGTCTTTTGAACTCTATTTCAGCAGCATGGAAGATTGGCGTTCTTTTGAGGCGGATGGTGGAGCTGTGCGTCTCAACTCGATAAACGGCGATGTTACGGGAGTATCCTATAAGGTGTTACTACCGATGGCAGGAATAGTGACTGAACTGCACATAGATGATGAGCCTTTGCCACCAGAAATAGTCCCATACATCGGAAGCGTCACAAGGGGGCGTGAAGAGCGTATTTTGCAGGAGAACTATGAATTGGTTGTAAAGCTTGCGCTTCTCCGAGGAATATTCGTGTCAAATCTCAATTGGCTTCATAAAATGGTAGAAATAGGAGCTGATGTTACCGCTGATTTTGGACTTAATGCTTATAATCACATGAGCGTACAAGTGCTTAAGGCACTTGGGGCAAGTGATGTCCGCTGGAGCCTAGAGAAGGCTAGCATTTCGGAAGGGAACTATCCTCTGATGCAGACCGAACATAGATTCCCCGTTACTAGGCTAAAGAGTAGGAGTGAGCATGATGTAAGGATTCTTAATAATGAGTTCAGTAGTCAGTCAGTCGTAATACCTCATGGAAATGATAGTGATATCAGAGAACGAGTGATAAAATGTTTGCGTGAAGGCCGTTTTAGACTTTACGTTTAGGCGTATATCTTAATCGCTTGGATGCACTTAATTCTATAATTTATTTGAAGGATACTAGGCACAAGCATATAATAACAGTTTAGAGAATAGAGATGGATACTGGAATTAAAGGTTTTAAGGAAATTATCGTGACAAAAGAGCTTACAGCGATGAGCATGGGGAGTGGAGATTTAGACGTGTATGCGACGCCCTCGATGATCGCGCTCATGGAAGGAACTGCTTCCGAATCTGTAAAGTCAGAACTAGATGAAGGGCAGGGCTCTGTAGGAACGAGTATATCAGTCAAACATTTAGCGGCGACACCTATCGGAATGCGCGTGAGATGTGAATCTGAGCTAGTCGAGGTGGATGGTAGACGATTGGTGTTTAATATCACCGCATATGATGAAAAGGATAAAATCGGCGAAGGAACTCACGAGAGGTTTATAATCTCTAATGATAAGTTTCAAAGCAAGGCTGATAGCAAGTTAAGGGAATAGATATATTGATAAAGTGTGACTGGAGGCAGAGAGTTTGCCGGTGGGTAGGAATATATGAATGAACAGACCAATAGAAATAGAATAATAATCAAAACGAGCATAATCGGTATAGTAGCTAATGCGATTTTGGCAGGATTCAAGGCGGTTATAGGGACTGCCACGAATTCCATAGCTATCGTCATGGATGCTCTAAATAATCTGAGTGATGCATTATCCTCTATTATTACGATTGTGGGAACTCGGCTTGCTGGTAAGGCTCCAGATAGACATCACCCGCTGGGGCATGGAAGATATGAAGACCTTACAGCTATGGTGATTGCGGTAATCGTCTTGTATGCCGGTATTACAGCTTTTCAAGAGTCGGTGAAGAATATTTTAAGCCCAGAGACACCGTCGTATTCGAATGTCTCGCTGATAATAGTCGGAGCGGCTGTTGCTGTAAAGCTACTGCTCGGAAGATATGTAAAATCCGTTGGAACCAAGATTAATTCGGAATCACTTATCGCATCGGGAAGTGATGCATTATTTGATTCCATTATCTCGATTTCAACGCTGGTAGCTGCAGGTATATACATTGTGTCTGGTGTAAGTCTCGAGGCGTATCTAGGTGCGCTTATCGCTGTATTTATCATTAAAGCCGGAATAGATATGCTTCGCGAGAACATAAGTAAGATTCTAGGCGAGAGAGCCGATAGCAGGCTTACAAAAGAGATCAAAGATACAATCCTAGAGATAGATGGGATAAGCGGAGCTTATGATTTACTACTGCATAGCTACGGGCCTAATACCGTAATCGGAGAGGTGCACATTGAGGTGCCAGATACATTTACTGCTGCTACGATTGATGAGATGACGAGGCAGATTCAGGAAAAGGTATATAATAAATACGGCATTGCCATTGCTACAGTCGGGGTATATTCGATGAATACGACTGATGATAAGGCGCTCAGAATCAAGAGCGATATCACGAGGCTCGTGATGTCGGAGGAATTCGTGCTTCAGATGCACGGCTTTTATCTTGATGAAGAGAAGATGCTGATGCTGTTCGATATAATTGTGGACTTCGACGCCCCAGACAGGATGCAGGTTCGCGATAATATACTAAACAAGATTAAGTCTAAATACCCAAAATACGAAGTGAAAATCACAATCGATTTGGATGTTAGCGACTGATCAAAGTGCAAGGGGGTAAGGAATGGAAGTTATTGCTATTTTAGTATTCGTTGTTGTAATCGGACTTATAATCAGCGAAAAGGTGAACAGTGCTGCAGCCGCACTAGCTGGGGCTATGGTCTTGGTCATCACAGGTGTCATGAGTGCGCATAAGGCACTCTCGTACATAGATTTTAACACCATCGGACTGCTAGTGGGTATGATGGTGCTCGTTGCCATAATAAGGCAATCTGGGCTATTCGAGTATGTCGCAATTAAGGCGGCCAAGATGGTTCACGGAGACCCGTGGAAGATAATGATTGCATTTATATTACTTACCGCGATTCTCTCTGGAATACTCGATAACGTTACGACGGTGCTCCTCGTAGGGCCGATGACAATCGCTATTGCTAAAATGCTAGAGATTAATCCAGTGCCATTTTTAATGACACAGATTCTCGCATCTAATGCTGGAGGTACGGCAACACTCATTGGTGACCCTCCAAATATCATGATTGGTAGCGCTGCAAATCTATCGTTCATGGACTTCCTCAAAAACACGGGATTAGCAGTTGCACTCGTAATCGTGTTCATGATTGTGATGATACGTTTCGTATATAAAAAGGAAATTGAGGTCGAAGGCCTCGATACATCCAAAATTATGAACCTAGATCCAGATAAATCGATTACTGATAAACCACTGCTTATCAAGGGTGTAGTTGTTATCGTGCTGGTAATTCTAGGCTTTATATTCCATGATCAGATTGGTATGGAGACATCGGTTATCGCGCTCACAGCCGCTGCAGTTATGCTTATCATAGGTGGCGTAAATGTGGATAATGCGATTCAGGATGTAGAGTGGACGACGATTGCGTTCTTCATGGCTCTATTCGTTGTTGTTGGAGGACTTACAGAAACTGGAGTTATAAAGCAGGTAGCTGCTGTCATAATCGAGAGGACTGCAGGTCATCCGGTTATGATGATGCTAATACTACTTTGGGCATCAGCACTGCTCTCATCATTCCTAAACAACATACCGTTCATAGCGACCCTGATTCCATTAGTCTTAGCTCTCAAAGCAGACGGTATGGACGCAGAGCCTCTATGGTGGGCTATCTCGCTAGGGGCTTGTCTAGGTGGAAACGGAACGATGATAGGAGCTTCGGCAAATGTTGTTCTATCAGATATTAGTACTAAGCACGGATATCCGATTACATTTAAGAGCTATCTGCGCGTCGGAATGCCATTTATGCTTGGATCGGTGTTTATCTCGATGGTATTCCTATTAGTTAAGTATGCAATTTAACGTTGAATTGGGGGTAAAAATATGATAAATACACTTACTGCTGATAAAGTCGCAAGCGACATGATAGATATGATGATGAAACAGCTTGGAGCGACAAGCATCAAGAATATGCCGGCTCACATCAATGTGTATGAGTTCGAGGTAAACGGCCAGCTGGCTATAAAATACATGCTTGATTTAAGGCGTGATCACGCTATGTACCTGCGAAGGGTAAATCCGTATCCGATGCTTCTTGGTAAGTTTTATGGTGAAACAGATGTTGTAGAGTTCATAAGGCGTGATATATCAAAGTTTAAGAATGCTAGCAAGACAGATAAGTTTAGCAAATTCCTTGAACTAGCAGATAATCTCACGCAGTTTAATAGAGAAATAGAGCAACTGTTTCTCAATAGAAAGGTTCCTACCGCTGCCTTTGAAGAATTTTCAGAAGAGATGGAGCATATTAGAGCTACTATAGAACAAATAGCTCGTGACTGCCCAATGCTCTATGATGACGAAAGATTGATAGAAGACGGTATAAGAAAGTAATTAAACTCGTGACAGTGAGCTGATTGTGTGGAAGAAGTTCCTCGCATGAAGAGAAAGTCGAGGTTAAAATGCCTGAATTCAAGGTTCATTCTGAATTTGAGATGATGGGTGATCAGCCCCAGGCTGTTGAGAAAATCACTGAAAGCATAAAGTCTGGAAATCGTTTCCAGACTCTACTTGGCGTTACTGGATCTGGCAAGACTTATACGATGGCAAAGATTATCGAGAAGGTGCAAAAACCTACACTTATAATTTCGCACAATAAGACCTTGGCAGCACAGCTCCACGGTGAGATGAAGGAGTTTTTTCCGGATAATGCCGTAGAGTACTTCGTATCATACTATGACTTCTACCAACCAGAGGCGTACGTTGCTTCAACGGATACGTATATTGAAAAAGATGCCGATATAAACGACGAAATAGACAAGCTTAGACACTCTGCGACAGCGGCAGTCCTCGAGCGTAGAGATGTTATCATCGTTGCCAGCGTTTCCTGCATCTACGGTCTCGGTAGTCCTGATTCATATAGAAATCAGCTCCTATCCTTGAGACCAGGAATGGAGATGGATAGGACGATGATGATGCGCAAGCTCATCGATATGCAGTATGAACGAAATGATATCGACTTTCACCGCGGCACCTTCCGCGTGCGTGGCGACATCATCGACATATATCCTGCTGGAGGTGAAGAGGCTGTCCGCGTTGAGATGTTTGGCGACGAGATAGAGGAAATTAAGGAGATGAACGCTCTGACTGGGGAAATCACTGGGGTTCGCAGCCACATTTCTATCTTCCCAGCATCTCACTATGTTACCAGCAAAGAAGATATGCAGCTCGCCGTCGGTACTATAAAGGAAGAACTCGATGAACGAGTAAAGTGGTTTAAGGAGAATGGCAAACTGCTCGAAGCTGAACGAATCTCTCAGCGTACAAACTACGATATGGAGATGATGATGGAAGTCGGAACCTGCAAGGGAGTCGAGAACTACTCGAGGCATCTGAACTTTCTGAAGCCTGGAGAAAGACCTTATGTTCTTCTCGATTATTTCCCAGATGATTTTCTGACTATCATCGATGAATCTCACGTAATGCTGCCACAGCTTCGTGCGATGTATAATGGTGACAGGGCTAGAAAGAGTTCGCTTGTTGACTTCGGCTTTAGACTTCCTTCGGCACTAGATAACAGACCGCTCAAGTTTGAGGAGTTCAACGAGGTTACGAACGACCTATTATTTGTAAGTGCGACGCCAGGCAAGTACGAGCTAGAAAATTCACACGGTGTAACGGCAGAGCAGGTTATCAGACCGACTGGACTACTCGACCCGATAATAGAGGTCAGACCGATTGATGGTCAGATTGATGATATAATCAGCGAGATATATAAAACTGTGGATAAGGGAGAGCGAGTGCTCATCACGACGCTCACCAAGAGGATGGCAGAAGACCTGACGGGATTTCTCAGAAATGAAGGAATCAAAGTCAGATATCTGCATTCTGAAATAGATAATTTTGAGAGACTGGAGATAATTAGGGATCTCCGCCTCGGTAAATTCGACGTGCTCGTCGGCATTAACCTGCTTCGAGAAGGCCTCGACCTACCGGAAGTATCGCTTGTTGCCATCCTTGATGCTGACAAAGAGGGATTTCTCCGTACAGAGACCTCGCTTGTTCAGACTGTAGGCAGAGCTGCACGTAACCAGAACGGCAGGGTTATCATGTATGCAGATCGCATCAGCAAGGCGATGAAGTACACAATTGATGAAACTGCAAGAAGGCGTGAAATACAGGAACGATATAATGAAGAACACGGTATAACGCCACGGACCATCATAAAGCCTATACGCGATGTAATCGAGGCTACGAAGGCGTACACTGGAGACACAGAGCTCAAAAATCCAAAGGAGATGACGACAAAGGAGCTACAGCGTACGATTAAGAATCTCGAGAAGGAGATGAAGCAGGCTGCCAAGGACCTTCAGTTCGAAAGAGCAGCAGAGCTCAGGGACCTACTGTTTGACCTACGGAGCAGCAAGAGAGCATAGATATTTTGAAAGGGTATTTCTATGGAGAAAAACATAGTTATTAAAGGTGCAAAGGAGAATAATCTTAAAGGTGTAGATCTTACGATTCCTCGTGATAAGATGATTGTATTTACCGGGCTTTCGGGCTCTGGCAAATCCTCGCTTGCATTCGACACGATATATGCTGAGGGACAGAAGAAGTACGTGGAGTCACTTTCCTCGTATGCGAGGCAGTTTCTCGGCCTCATGAAGAAGCCAGATGTGCAGTTAATTGAGGGGCTTTCACCGGCGATTTCAATTGACCAGAAGACCACTAACAAGAATCCAAGGTCGACTGTAGGAACCGTTACGGAGATATATGATTATCTGAGGCTTCTATATGCTAGAGTTGGGATTCCTCACTGTCCAGTGTGCGGCAGGGAGATTTCCAGCCAGTCCGTAGACACTATTGTGGATCATATAATGGCTCATGATGAAGGTACCAGACTAACCATCATGGCACCGATTATCAAGGGTCGTAAAGGAGAGCACAAGAATGTGATCTCCCGTATCAAGAGAGATGGGTTTATCAGAATTAGACTCGATGGCGAGATGGTTAGGGTCGATGAGCAGGAGGAATTTAACCTAAACAAGAATCTGAAACATACAATAGATATCGTTATCGATAGAATCGTACTAAGACCTGAAAATAGAAGCCGTATCGCTGAAGCGGTGGAACTCGCTGTACGAGAGGGTGAAGGCGCTACCAACGTTCTGTTTCAGTCTAAAGATGAAGATGGCAAGGCGAAGGACGCAGAGGAGACCTTCAGCACTCAGCTTGCCTGCCCAGAGCATGGTGTGGGAATCGAAGAGATGGAGCCTAGAATGTTTTCATTCAACGCACCATATGGATCTTGTGAGACGTGTACGGGTCTAGGGTTTACGCTGAAGATTGACGATGATAACGTCGTGACTGAACCAAGTAAGAGCATCTTGGATGGTGCGATGGGGCAGGTGTTCTCGACGATGGATGCTATGGGATTCTACCGCCAGATGCTAAACCAGCTGGCAGTAGACCATAAGACTGACCTCAGCGTCCCTTACAAGGATCTGCCGATAGACTTTAGAAATGAGCTGCTACATGGAACTGGTAGTCGTAAGCTAAAGTACACATATACAAGCAAGTCTGGCCGTGTATCTCATATGAATCATACGTTCGAAGGCGTTATTCCAAGTCTTGAGAGAAGATACGGCGAGACTAATTCAGACTATATAAAGGAAAAGATCGCTGGCATGATGACAGAGGCGATATGCCCGACTTGTCATGGTAAGAAACTGAAGGATACGGTGCTAGCCGTTACAGTTGGCGGAAAGAATATCATCGAGCTGACTGATCTATCGGTAGAGCAGGCGATTCTATTCTTTGAGAAGCTAGAGCTGACTCCGAGAGAGCAACAGATATCTAGGCTTATCACCAAGGAAATTAGAGAGAGGCTGAGATTTCTAAAGCAGGTAGGGCTCGGGTACCTGACGCTGTCACGTGCCGCAGGCACACTCTCGGGCGGAGAATCCCAGCGAATTAGGCTGGCTACACAGATAGGATCAGGGCTCGTCGGTGTGCTATATATCCTGGACGAGCCTTCAATTGGACTCCACCAGCGCGATAACGACAAGCTACTCGGAGCTCTAAGAAACTTGACCGATATGGGTAATACATTAGTCATCGTTGAGCACGATGAGGATACGATGTATGCGGCCGACCATATCGTGGATATCGGACCTGGAGCTGGAATCTACGGTGGAGAGCTGGTTGCTCAGGGAACTGTAGACGATATCAAGGCATGCAAGGAATCTATAACTGGACAGTTCCTATCCAGTGCGCGCAAGATCGAAGTTCCTAAGACCAGAAGACCTGGGAGCGGTAAATACCTCGAGATTATTGGAGCTAAGCAGAATAATCTTCGCAATATAGATGTTAAGATTCCAGTAGGCAAGCTCGTATGTGTAACTGGAGTATCTGGTTCTGGCAAGTCATCGCTTGTAAATGAAATCCTTTACAAAGGTGTAGCAAGTGTTACAAACAAATTGCAGGAAAAGCCTGGTGAGCATAAGGAGATACGTGGTATTGAGAACTTCGACAAGGTTATAGATATCGATCAATCGCCGATTGGGCGCACCCCGAGATCAAACCCTGCAACTTACACGGGAATGTTCGACCCTATTAGAGATCTCTTTGCACAGATGCCAGAGGCTAAGATGAGAGGATATCAGAAGGGACGGTTCAGCTTCAATGTAAAGGGTGGAAGGTGTGAGGCCTGCCGCGGAGATGGTATCACCAAGGTAGAAATGCACTTCCTGCCAGATGTGTATGTACCGTGTGAGGTGTGCGGTGGTGCTAGATACAATCATGAGACACTAGAAGTAAAGTACAAAGGCAAGAATATCTCGGAAGTCCTCGAGATGAGTGTCACAGAGGCGCTGCCATTCTTTGAGAATCACAGGTCCATCGAGAAATATCTGCAGACGCTCGATGATGTAGGCCTCGGATATATCAAACTCGGACAGCCATCAACTCAGCTATCTGGCGGTGAGGCACAGAGAATCAAGCTAGCGACTGAGCTTTCCAAGAAGAGTACCGGCAAGACTCTATACATATTAGATGAGCCGACGACTGGACTTCACTTTGCAGATGTTGAGAAGCTGATGTACGTGCTCAATAGGTTGACTGATGAGGGCAACACCGTGGTGGTAATTGAGCATAATCTTGATGTAATCAAGTGTGCGGATCATATTATCGACCTAGGTCCAGAGGGTGGCAGCGGTGGTGGGACCATTGTGGCTACAGGAACACCTGAAGAGGTTGCTAAGTGTGAGAAGTCATTTACTGGACATTATCTAAAAAAGATGCTTAGGTAGAATAAAGAGCTAGTAAAAAAAGGACGAAGACCGTATGCTTCGTCCTTTTATGTTGTGTGCTTAATGGCTTTATAGCCCTAGAGAGCAATCAAAGTCTGCAGGGTATGAGATAATACTAAGACTATAGAGCTATATAATATCCTCTCTTCTGTTTTCCAGATCAACCTGGATGCTTGCATTAGTTCCAGCTACTTCCTTGGTGACCTTGGAAGAAGTGTTCTTAAGGCAGCTATCATTGTAGCTTCCTTTGCTAGGGATAGGTGACTTATCAATCTCCGTGTAGTCTCCTATTCCTAGAGCTTCAGAAGCTACGCCGAGATTTGATACGATGCTTGCTAAATCTGTAGGCATGAATATCTTGGTTGCACGACCATCTGCGATATCCCTCAGAGCCTCGAGCCCTTTTAGCTTCAGAACTCCCTCGTTGATATTAGCTTCCTTTAGCTTCTCAAGACCTTGAGCCTGTGCTTCGTAGACGAGCCTAATTGATTCAGCTTCGCCAGCGGCGAGAGCGATTCTAGCTTCCTTCTCAGCTTCAGCAGCGAGAACCTTTGCTTCCTTGTCACCCTCTGCACGAGATACTACGGATTCCTTATGAGCCTGTGCCTCTAGTACAGTCTGACGTCTTTCTCTCTCTGCTCTCATCTGCTTTGTCATTACTTCTTCGATCTCTTCAGGAGGAATGATATTCTTGAGCTCTACTCGGTTGACCTTGAGTCCCCACGAATCCGTAGCTTTATCTAAAATTACCTCCATATCCTCGTTAATCTGCTCTCTTGAGGATAGTGTTGTATCTAGCTCCATTCCGCCGATGATGCTTCTGAGTGAAGTTGCAGACAGGTTTTGTAGACCGGCGATTGGATTCTCTACTCCGTATGTATAAAGCTTAGGGTCAAATACCTTTGCAAATACAACTGAGTCCACTCGAACAGATACGTTATCCTTCGTGATTACCGGTTGAGGAGGGAAATCCAAAACCTGCTCCTTGAGTGAAATCTTGTTGATTACGTTGTCGATGATAGGAAATTTAAAATGAAGACCTGCGTGCCATGTGCATAAATATTTACCAAGCCTCTCAATAACGTATGCATGCTCTTGAGGAACTATTTTTATACAGGAAACGAACAAAAATAGTATAAGCAGAACTACTATTATAGAAATAATTGTAGTGATCATGGAAAACCTCCTTGTAGGTAATTGATTTAGCATCTAGTGATATTCTCTATTAACTTCATAATATGAGCATCATATAGAAAAGTCAATGCGAATAGAGTTTAAATTAAGCAAGTAATCGATCTGTTTTGGCACTAAAATAAATATAGAAAACATAGAAGTGCTTAGTTGCGAATTAATCGCGTTTTAATATATTGACATTGTTATACATGACAATATCAATAAAAAATACTGATATTGTCAATAAGATTGTTTAATTTCACAATGAAATCTTTATAATTTTATTAACTTTTACTAAAGACTATTGCAGAATAGACCTTGATGTTTTAGAATCAGAACATGCAATTTATATTATAAGGAGTTTTTTATGCTTAAAACGATTGTTTCTTACAACGACATGATTAATGCATTCATTTGGGGTGTGCCCTCTATGATCTGCATTATGGGAGTCGGAATTTGGCTGACGCTCAACACGCGTTTTATTCAGTTCAGAAAATTCGGATATACGCTGAAGCACACTTTCGGGGCTATGTTCGATAAGAAGGAAGCTGGAGATGGAGCTCTTACTTCATTCCAGTCCGTATGTACCGCGCTGGCGGGAACCGTTGGAACTGGTAATATCGCGGGCGTCGCGGGAGCTATTGCTTTAGGCGGACCAGGAGCTGTTTTCTGGATGTGGCTCTCTGCACTTCTAGGCATGTGCACAAAGTTCGCTGAGGTTACGCTAGCTGTACACTTTAGAGAGCGTAACGATCATGGAGACTGGGTTGGCGGCCCTATGTATTACATAAAGAATGGTCTCAGCAAGAGATGGAGCTGGTTAGCGATTTTGTACTCGATATTTGGAGTGCTTACGGTGTTCGGTACAGGTAATGCAACTCAGGTTAATACGATTACGACAGCTATTGATTCGGCTTTAACATCAACGGGTGTGTTCAAACACGGTCTTCCATCGGGGGTCAACCTCGGTATCGGTATAGCGATTACACTGCTTGTTCTGATTATACTAATCGGAGGAATAAAGCGTATCGGGCGTGTAGCGGAAAAGCTAGTTCCATTCATGGCGCTTTACTATATAATCTTTGGGCTTCTAGTAGTTATTCTGAATTACAAGAATGTTCCAGGCGTTTTCAGAGATATATTTGAAGGTGCATTTGCTCCAAGGGCTATAACAGGCGGTGTTGTAGGTTCTATGTTTATAGCTATGAGGAGAGGTGTTTCGAGAGGTATATTCTCAAATGAAGCAGGTCTTGGTACTGGTTCAATCGCTCACTCTTCAGCTGAGGTGGATCATCCCGTGCAGCAGGGGCTGTGGGGAATCTTCGAGGTATTTGCAGATACGATTGTAATCTGTACGATTACGGCTCTTGTAATTCTCTGCAGTGGCGTGAAAATCAACTACGGTAAGACGGCAGGTGCCGAGCTCACCATCTCGGGATTTACAGCTACATTCGGAGGCTGGGTTTCTGTAATGCTAGCCGTAGCACTTTGCTGCTTTGCCTTCTCGACAATATTAGGTTGGGGATTATACGGATCTAGATGTATCGAATTCTTGTTAGGAAAAGGTGCCATTAAGCCATTTGTTGTTGCTTATTCGCTAGTTGCAATTGTCGGAGCAACGATGGACCTCGGACTGATTTGGAACATCGCCGACACGTTTAACGGACTGATGGTAATTCCAAACTTAATCGCAGTCCTACTCTTATCAGGTACGGTCATCAGGCTTACAAAGGACTATTTCAGTAAAGAAAAGTCTGCTAAATAGATTTGATTTTACAAGTACATAAGAACATTATAAAGACTCTCATCCGAAAGGACGGGAGTCTTTGTCATATAACGAAATCTCTCAAAAATACGGATTTTAGTGTATAATACAGTGAAGTAACCGCTGGTTGCAACCGTGAGTTGACAAATTTCCAAGCATAGTTGGTGGTGAAGGCTATATCGCTACCATAAAATTAGATCATAGAACGCAGCGCTCTATGAAATGAAAATTAAAAACGAGAAAGAAATTCGAAAGAAGTTCTAATGTATTTGGAAATTTAAAAGCTTCATATCTACAATATAGTATGGAGCTCAATAGGAGGGTGTTATGATAATTTCGGAAAAGATAATGAGCCTACGAAGGCAGTATGGTTGGAGCCAAGAAGAGCTGGCTGATCTAGTAGGTGTATCGAGACAGTCCGTATCTAAATGGGAGTCGGCAGCTTCAATGCCGGATATACAGAAGATAATCAAGCTGAGCGAAGTATTCGGAGTGTCGGTAGACTATCTGCTTAAGGATGAGATGGATTTGCCAGAAAGCTCAAAAGTCGTGAGCACTACCGACATAGGAACGGATGATGAAAGTCATATTAGGACTGTATCGCTTGAAGAAGCAAATGATTATATGGCTGATACAGAAAAGCATGCGGCAAGGATTGCCGGTGCCGTGTCGCTGTTTATTCTATCTCCAGTGTTAAACCTCGTAGTTGAAGCTATGGGAAGAGCAAATGATGGCGATATACTTGAACGATTATCAATAGCTGCGTTGTTATTGATAATCGGTGCAGGAGTTGCACTATGCGTGTTATCTGGCTTCAGTATGTCGAAATATGAATATCTGTCAAAAGAACACATTAAGCTTGGATACGGAGTCGAGGCGGCTGTTAAGCGCAAATATGAGCCGTTTAAGCAGTTTATGGGACAGCGAATAGCAGGAGGTGTATTCCTTTGTATCGTCGGAGCTCTACCAGGTATTCTCTTTGATGATAGCGATAAATATGCTTCTGGCTTAGCGAAAATTTCGGCACCGATTATGCTGGTCTTGGTTGCAGCCGCAGTGTATATGTTCGTAAAAGTGGGAATAATAAGTGTCAGTTACAGCAAACTTCTTCAAGAAGGCGATTATACACCGGAGCACAAGCGGGTTGAGCAGAAGATGGAGCCATTTGCAGGCATTTACTGGATTGCTGTAGCATTCATATATCTAATACCAGGGTTTTTACTAGGTTATTGGAATAAGACATGGATTATATGGCCGATTGCAGGAGTAATATACGGAATTATCTATAAGCTATATGAGATGCATCTAAAGAGAAGGTTCGATAAGTAAGTCTTTGGAACGGAAGTTGTAATATTTAACCAACCTTACCAAGATAGAAAAACTCCCTTTGAGGTAAAATCTCAAAGGGAGTTTTGTTTTGCTGTTAAGTTAATACGAATTAGATTAAGCTGCTGCCTGACCCTTGTCTGACTTCAGTGCATAAAGCACAAGTCCTACTACGAATCCAACTACTGCAGGTACAACCCAGTCCATTCCGATATCAGATAGTGGTAGGAAACCACCAACTGACTTTACGAATCCTTCTAGGTGAAGTGTTGAAACGGTTGCTGGAGGTAGACTCTTTATACCGTCGAATAAAGCAGGCACCATAGTGAATCCGATAGACCATCTGTAAACTGTTGAATGATAGTTGAACAGTCCACCGATGAGGCTGACTAGTATGATAACGATAGTTAGCGGATATAAGAACATCAGTACTGGTACTGAGTAAGCGATTATCTTAACTAGTCCAAAGTTTGCAAATGTGAACGAGATGAGTGTGAACACTACCGCCCAAGCTTTATATGAAAGCTTGTTAGGGAACATCTCACCAAATGTCTCTGCGCATGCAGTTACTAGACCGATAGCAGTCTTTAGACAAGCAAGAGTGATCATCAGTGCAAGGAATACGCTACCTACACCGCCAAAGTAGTGGCTAGCAATCTTGTTGAGAAGCGTTCCGCCATCTGGCTGCACTTCGAATATGCCTCTTGACTGAGCTCCTGCAACAACTAGAGCGAGGTATATAACAGCCATAAGCACTGCACATCCAACTCCAGCAAGAGCAGTGGATTTAGCTATGTTCTTAGGCTCTTTTACACCGAGGTTTCTAACTGCATTGATTATGATGATTCCAAATGCGAGTGATGCAAGAGCATCCATTGTGTTATATCCTTCGAGGAATCCTCTGAAGAATGGGTGAGCAACGTACTCTCCTGTTGGAGCAGCGCTGGAAACAGAGCCCATCGGCTTAACGAAGCACATAACGACTAGAACCGCAAGGAATGCGAGGAATAGCGGATTGATGATCTTACCAACGTTAGTAAGGATGTTCGACGGTCTTAGCGCGAAGAACAGCACTGCTGCGAAGAAGCACAGGGAGAAAACTCCAAGTACAACTGGAGAATCCTTGCCGACAGCAGGAACTACTCCGACAGAGTAAGGTACAGTTGCGGTTCTAGGAAGCGCGAAGAACGGTCCTATAGTAAGGTATAGTAGACACGTAAAGAACAAGCTGTACGGTCTCGACACCTTGCATCCTAGGTCATAGAGACCCTCACTACGTGATAAGGAAATCGCAATAATACCGAGCAATGGCAATCCTACTCCCGTAATGATGAACCCGAAAGTTGCCGCTGCTGTGTGACTGCCTGCCATCTGTCCCATGAGTGCTGGGAATATCAGATTACCTGCTCCGAAGAATAGTCCGAAGAGGAGTGAGGCTAGAACTACATATTCCTTCATAGTGAATTTCTTATCCATTTTTTGTCCCCTTTTTCAAATAATTTGTATAAATTTAATAAAGAGCATAGCATGTTTTATTAAAAATCACAACATATTTTTGGTATTTTTAAAATTTAAACAATGCAAAACATCGTTAAAAAAGCTCAGATGCATTGAAAATTAAACGTTTATAGAGAGTGTACAAATTTTCGAAATTAGCTAGCAAACAATTAGACGATATAAGATAGATTGATATCGTTTGATTATAAATCTAAATGGTAAACTTGATTCGGATAATATTGCATTATTATCCGAAGAAGAATATACTAATACTATGGTTAGACTAATCTAACTTACTGTAAATCAAAACTCGTCATGTTGCTTTTGTTTCAGTACCCACATGCATTTGAGTTAGAATATACTAACTAAATTTCTACAGTATTCTTTTCTACAATATGTATAGTATGAAAGAGAATATTAATGTTTCAGGAGATAATGATGACTGAGCTTACTCTATCAGAACAGGTGAATAATGAGGATGTGAAACATCTTAACCGAAGAAAGATTAACCCGCTTACATTAATTATCATCAATGCGGTTCTTCCAGTTGTAACTATGTTCTTCCCCGCTGATAAAAGCATAATCATCGGACTATGTCTAGGGTATACGGCGTTACTCATCGCTCGCAGATATAAGACTGCTATTAAGACTCTTATATGGATGGCTGTGGGGATAATGTTTATCCTTTTGAATAGCTTCTATATTAAGAGCAGCGTCTTGGGAATGATGATAAATATGACAGTCTACTTTACGCCGTGCATACTAATTGCGGTGTTAATAGTCACCGATTACAATTCGTCAGAAATACTATCTGCTCTACAGAGGCTACATCTGCCAAAGATATTTATCATCGGACTCACTATCACAATCAGATACCTCCCGACATTTAGAAGAGAGTTTCGCATAATCAAGCAGGCTATGCACATTAGGGGTGTCGAGTTTTCAGTGAAGCATCCACTAAGAACCTTCGAGTACTTGCTCGTACCACAGCTTTTTAGATGTGTGAGCTTAAGCGCAGAGCTTACGGCGGCAGGACTCACGAAAGGGATTGCTACAGAGGAGAAACGGACGAGCTATTTTAATAATCAATTTCATGGAGTGGATTACTTGATGTTTGCGATTGGAGGGATAGGACTAGTTTTAATCATCGGAGGGTTAATATGAAGAATGTCATAGAAGCGAGAAATCTGACATTCGCTTATGAAGGTGAGCATACACCCGTACTTGAAGATGTCAAATTTTCGATTGCTGAAGGCAGTATAGCATTTATCTCTGGGCTTAGTGGTTCTGGTAAGTCCACGTTGCTCAATATTATAAATGGGCTAATCCCAGAGGTTATAGATGGGAAGCTGACTGGAGAACTACTCATAGGTGGGAAAAGTAGAGTGACGATGACTGAACGAAGTGCGCTTATCGGAAATGTATTTCAAAATCCGAGGAGTCAGTTCTTTACAACCAATACTACTGCGGAACTCGTATTTGCGATGGAGAATTTCGGCGTATCGAAGCCGGAGATGGAGCGACGGCTTAAGGCTTTGGTTAAGAAATATAAGCTAGAGCACCTTCTCGATAGAGACATCTATGAACTTTCCTCTGGAGAAAGGCAGATGCTCGCACTGATGTCAGCTCTGATTATGAATCCTCGTATAGTGATATTCGATGAACCTTCTGCAAATCTCGACTACGGAAACGCTATGAGGTTAAGAAGGCAGATTGAAGAACTGAAGAGCGAAGGAATTACCGTGCTAGTAGCAGACCATCGATGTTTCTATCTGCGTGGACTTATCGATAAGGTGCTGCTTCTTAGTGACAATACTGTGACGGAGTATGAAAGTGAAGAGGCTTACTTCAGTAGTGATTACGCGGCGAGAGCAGTAAATCTCTTTGATGAGAAATATGAAAGCAGATTAATCGCTAGGACGGACCTTGTAGACGTAAGACTTGAGAACGTATCTTACAAGAAAATCCTGCAAGGAGTGAGTGCTGAGTTTAGACGCGGTGAGATATCAACCATCGTAGGGGTAAATGGTGCAGGCAAGACCACACTGGCGAGACTCATCTCTGGCGTTATCAACCCAAATGACGGCAGCGTAGAGATTGAAGGTCAGGCTCTGTATATAATGCAGGATGCAGATTATCAGCTGTTCGGGGCATCTTGCATAAAGGAGCTTGAGATCAGCAGCATGGATGAAGAACTCAATACTGAAGCTCTTAAGGATCTAAATCTATACGAATTTAGAGATACTCATCCGCACAGCCTCAGCGGTGGACAGAAGCAGAGACTACAGATGGCTATAAGCAGGGTGAGTCAGAACAAGGTAATAATCTTGGACGAACCGACTAGTGGACTCGATAAAAGGTCGATGCACCGTGTAGTAGAACAACTTGAATCGATGAAGCGAAACCACACTATCATAATTATTTCTCATGATTATGAGTTTATAAGAAACATTGCAGATAGGCTCTTCTATCTAGAGGATGGGCGTATAAGGGAAAATTTTTATTTGGACGAGGAGAACGTGGATCAGTTAAATAAAACTTTTAAAGAAATGGAGGCTTTTTATGAATAACAAGCTTAAGACTAAGGATTTTGTACTCATTGCGCTGCTGACAGCCGTGTACATGATCATCTACATGGTATCGATGCTCGCGATCACTCCGCTCGGAGCACTAGGACACTCGGTAAGTCCGGGGATATGCGCTATTTTTTCTGGAACCGTCATATATTTTATGGCAAAGAAGCTCGGTAAGATGTGGCAGTACACGATCATGACGGTGCTCGTTATGGCGTGCTTTACGCTTATGGGTGGCGGCTACATCCCTTGGTATATAACATCAATTGGTATGGCTATAATTGCCGATTTCATCGCTTCAAGGAAAGGTAAAGAGGTTAGTACTTGTAGGGTTGCTATCGCATCTGGAGTTCTGCACGTAGGACAGGCTTGGGGTGCAATTATCCCTGCAAGCTTCTTTGTCAGCCGATACAAAAGCTATTGGATGCAGAAAGGGCAATCTGAAGCTGAGATGAACAACTACATCAAGTATACCGCAGGTACGTGGGGCGTGATATCGACAGCCATTGTATTCGTGATGGCAGTGATCGGTGCTTACCTCGGATATCTAATACTCAGAAAGCACTTCAAGGAGGCTTAGAATGGATGTATTTAAAAAATTATTTAGCTATGCGGAAGACCGTAAGGGTTGCATGGTAGCGGCTATGCTGCTATCTGCCGTAGCGACGATTCTGTCGTTCGTTCCGTATTATTATCTGTGGAAAATGCTCCATGAGATAACAGGAGATGCAGACTACTCGAGGATTAGCAAGCTGTCGTATCTGATATTTGGAACGACAATTATATACATGTTCACGTATATCGCAGCACTCATGTGTAGCCATCTATTTGCTTTCAGACTGGAAACGAACATGAAGAAGAAGGGGCTAAATGCTCTTCTCGACGGATCGTTTTCGTTCTTCGACATGAATTCATCTGGAAAGACTAGAAAAATTATAGATGACAATTCAGGAAATACGCACACAATAGTAGCGCATATACTGCCTGATTCCGTAAACGCAGTGCTGTTCCCGATATGCCTGCTGGTACTCTCGTTCATGGTGAGTAAGTACGTAGGTATTCTGATTGTTGCGGCGGTAATTGCGGCGAGCATCTGTTTTAAATTCATGTATTCTGACTCAGATATGATGAAAGAGTACATGGGAGCACTAGACGACATTAACTCGGAAACGGTCGAGTATGTGCGAGGGATACAGGTGATCAAGATATTTAATATGGTGGTTGAATCATTTGAGCGTCTGTACAAGTCAATTATCAGATACTCTGAGGTTGTTAACAAGGAGTGCCAGATGTGTAGAAGACCATACGTTATATTTCAGGTGTGTATGCTTTCGCTATCAGCACTAATTGTACCGGTTGCATATATCGCGATGCCAAAATCACCACAAGCTAGTGAGACAATCAGCCTGGTGGTGTTCTTCGCAGCTTTTTCGGGGCTTCTGATGAGTGCATTTATGAAGGTCATGTTTTTCAGTAAGAATTTTGAGATGGCTAACGATGCGATCAGTAAGCTGGAGTCGTTATTTGATGAGATGGATAAGAACAAGCTAGCACATGGGGATGTCTCAGATATGACTAGTCATGATATAGATTTTTCAGGAGTTACATTTAGATATGAAGAGGGGGTAGATGTTCTAACAGACTTCAATCTTAAACTTGAGAGCGGTAAGAAATATGCCCTTGTGGGATCATCGGGCAGTGGAAAATCCACTATAGCCAAGCTCATCTCTGGATTCTACCCAGTATCGAGTGGGGAACTAAAAATCGGTGGAGTGGACATCTCAAAGTATAAGAGAGAGACACTGGAGCATGAAATTGCCTTCGTATTCCAAAATGCTAAGCTATTTAAAACCAGTATCTATGAAAATGTAAAAATTGGAAGACCTGATGCATCACGTGAAGAGGTGATAAAAGCACTTGACCTTGCGATGTGCGGAAGTATTCTCGATAAGTTTGAAACGCGCGAGGATACGATAATAGGAGCAAAAGGCGTTCATCTATCTGGCGGTGAGACACAGAGGATTGCAATAGCTAGGGCAATTCTTAAGGATGCTCCGATAATAATCCTCGATGAGGCGAGTGCTGCCAGCGACCCGGAAAATGAGTATGAGATGCAGCAGGCCTTTTCGAAGTTAATGGAAGGCAAGACAGTAATCATGATAGCGCACAGGCTTTCAAGTATCAGGAATGTAGATGAGATATTGGTTGTAGAGGACGGAAAAGTCACTGAACGTGGTTCCCATGATGAGCTTATGAAGAAGGATAGCAAGTACAAGAATCTTCAGAATCTATACAACCAGGCTAACGAATGGAGGCTATCATAATGAAACGAAAATTACAGAGACATTTTTCGCTTACAGACAAAGGGATTGACAACATGATGAGAGCGTCGAGAGCTTCTTTCTTCAAGTATGTGACCTTCATGTTTCCGCCTATGATTGTGTTCATTTTTCTGAATGATATGATAAATAGCAACCTAAAACCAATAGCGCACTACATCGGGATCATAGTTATCATAGCTGTCCTTATGTATCTTGCAACAGCTAGGGAATACAAGCTCACTTACGATGTCACTTACGAGGAGAGCGTAAATCTCCGTATTGAGCTCGCGAAGAAAATCAAGGAGCTCCCGCTTTCGTATTTCTCAACACATAACTTGTCCGATCTCTCGCAGACGATTATGATGGATGTAAGCAATATAGAGATGGCTATATCTCATGCAGTGCCGGAATTTATAGGATTCGTGGTGTTCTTTGCGATTATAAGCATCATGATGTGTATCGGGAATCTTGCTTTAGGGCTTGCAGTGGTCATGCCTATCTGGATGGGGATAGCACTTATGTTTGTATTCAAGAATTTCCAGACAAGGAAAGTCAAGGTATATTACAAGCAGCTTCTCGACAATGCCAATGCGTTCCAAGATGCATTCGAAATGCAGCAGGAAATTAAGAGCTATTCCATGCAGGATGAAGTGAGACGCGATGTAACTTCTAAGATAGAAAGCACTGAGAAAATACATACTGCCGCAGAATTTACAATGGCAATAAGTGCTACAGTTTTGCGTGTAGTTCCACTGCTTGGACCAGTGCTAGTAGCTGTAATCGGAGCAACTCTTTATGCAAAAGGTTCTGTAAGCCTTCTGTACTACTTGGGATATCTCATGGCAGTAACCACCATATCTCATCAATATGCGTCACTCTCCGAGTTCATCGCAGCGATATTTTTCTTTGAGGATAGCTATGACAGAATTCGCAATCTCGTGGATGAGGAAGTGCAGCCTGGTACAGATAAGGAAGTGCAGAAGTTTGATATCTGCTTTAATGACGTCGAATTTCAATATGGTGATAATAAGGTTATAAACGGTGTTAGCTTTACAGCAAATCAGAATGCTGTTACGGCTATAGTAGGTCCTTCAGGGTGCGGTAAGACTACCGTGCTTAGGTTGCTCTCGCGTCTATATGATTACGATAAAGGCGAAGTCACTGTCGGCGGAGAGGATATAAAATCTATCAGTACAGCATCGTTGTTCAGCAAGATATCTATCGTATTTCAGAACGTAGAGCTCTTTAATACGAGCGTAATGGAGAATATCAGGCTAGGGCGCAAGGATGCAACTGATGAAGAGGTTTTGGCAGCTGCGAAGCTTGCTAACGTCGACGAGATAGTGTCGAAAATGCCAGATGGATACGAAACCATAATTGGCGAAAATGGATCCAAGCTCTCGGGTGGGGAGAGACAGCGTATATCTATAGCGAGGGCATTTCTGAAGGATGCGCCGATAATACTTCTCGATGAGATCTCGGCATCGCTCGATGTAGAAAACGAGATGGAGATTCAAAATAGCATTAACAAACTTATCGAAAACAAGACCGTAATCATAGTATCTCACAGGATGAAATCGATTGAGAAGGCTGATAAGATAGTTGTTATGGATGACGGCAAAGTAGTTAGTGCTGGTAAGCACGAAGAACTCCTTAAGAGCTCTAAGCTCTACGGGGATATGGTGAGAAAATCACAGTTAACCGAGGAGTACATCTATTAGATAATATCGATACTCAGGATCAGTAATGGGTGCTTCATATGCTTTTTAATATTCTCCAGAAATGTATATGACAAAGTTAATACAGAATCAACTAAAAAGAGGCTGAACCAGCTAATTAAGCTAAGGTTCAGCCTCTTCAAATTTTTAATTATGTAGCCTAGAAGTTACTTTTCTGCAGGAAGCTCATTGTACTTGCTCAGCAGCTCGTGCTTCATGTTCCATAGCTTCTTGGATAGGTCAACGTAGTATGTCTGAGGATTTTCAAATCTCAGCATCTCACTCCACAGCGTCTCGATCTGCTCCATGCAATATGAGCGTATGCTCTCGAGGTCTGGGGACTCGTATACGCACTCGCCCTTGTCGAAAACCTTTACCATCAGATCCTTAACCGTAAAGTTAGTCAGTCTCTTGCGTTTCCAGATAGCATTAGGGTCAAATATCTCAATGCCATCTCTCGTTGGCGCCTCTTCATCGTGGAGCGCAATGAGGTCGCCCATGACCTTGCCGGTCTCGTTGTCGAAAAACCTGTAGACTTTCTTGAAACCAGGGTTTGTAATCTTCTCGACGTTCTCTGATATCTTCATCTTATGAATCATCACACCGTTACGCTCTATGGCAGCGAGCTTGTACACTCCGCCAAATACAGGTTCAGACTTAGCCGTGATGAGTCGCTCGCCAACACCAAAGGAGTTAACCTTAGCCCCCTCGAGGATGATATCTCTGATTAGCCACTCATCAAGAGAATTTGAAACTACTATAGCACAGTCTTCGAGACCGTTAGCATCGAGCATTTCCCTAGTCTTTTTGGTGAGGTAGGAGATATCGCCGCTGTCGATTCGAACGCCCATCTTGGCAGGTTTCATCTCTTTGAATAC
This sequence comes from uncultured Mogibacterium sp., assembly GCF_938041965.1. GTDB lineage: Bacteria > Bacillota > Clostridia > Peptostreptococcales > Anaerovoracaceae > Mogibacterium. The sequence goes on from NZ_CALISE010000013.1 coordinate 54,770, forward strand.
CTTGATGGCATTAGGAAGACCCGACTTAAGGACGTTGTATGTATCTATCAGTAGAACTGCATTATCAGGATAAATCTTCGCATATTCCTTAAATGCTTCGTATTCGCTGTCAAATGTCTGCACCCAGCTATGAGCCATAGTTCCGAGCGCCGCTACACCGTAGTCTCTATCAGCAATCGCACACGCAGTGCCTGCACAGCCACCTATATAAGCGGCTCTCGCTCCGTATATAGCACCGGACGCTCCTTGTGCTCTTCTAGAACCAAACTCCATGACAGGCCTGCCCTGAGCTGCCCTTACGACTCTGCTTGCCTTGGTAGCAACTAGACTCTGATGGTTGATAGTTAGAAGTATAAATGTCTCAACGAACTGCGCCTGAATCAGCGGGCCAGTTACCGTGATAATCGGTTCATGAGGGAATATCGGAGTACCCTCGGGAACAGCCCATACATCACAAGTGAATTTGAAGTCGCGCAGGTAGTCTAGAAACTCTTCGCTGAAAATCCCCTTTGAACGCAGGTACTCAATATCTTCCTCTGTAAAATGCAGATTCTTGAGATACTCGATGACCTGCTCGAGTCCCGCCATAATCGCATATCCGCCCTGATCAGGAACTCTGCGGAAGAACATGTCGAAGCAAGCCTCGTAGTCGCGAACATCAGAATGGAAATAGCCGTTAGCCATAGTGATTTCGTAGAAATCAGTCAGCATCGTTAGATTGTAATTATCAAGCATTGATTCTCTCCTATCTTATTAGCCTACCAAGTCTGAAATTACCGACTCAACAGACGCTCCTTTCTTAAATGAATAAGTACCCGCATCAATGTCTGACACATCGTGTCCTTGAGCCTTCACATCCGCAGCAAACTGCTTATAATCCGTGAAAAGATTCTTGTCGATAAGATCGGATACATCAGCCTCACCGCCGCCGTTTATCGTAACACTCACGTCCTTCTTGAGAGCACCGTTCTTAAACGCACTTCCATACTTGAGAGTAGAAGCGGAGTTCAGGGTTTCCTCGGACTGCTTGCGGCTTGACTGGCTTGCAAGAACCTGTGGGTATTTCATAATTACATTGAAGCGCCACACTATAACTCCTGCTGCCATCATGACGATTACAAGCGCGATTATAATGTCATTGGTGTTATGAAATAGATCCTTAAAATTCTTCATTCTAAATTCTCCTTCATGCTGCGCCACCAGACGCAACTTTACAGAGAATTATACATTCTTTTGCTAACGATTGCAAACAATAGAAGTACTCCGATACCTTGTTAATAAGCCATTTGCATGGTACAATATACGGTATGATTTAGATAGAAAGCAGATATAAATGAAGCAAATTGAGATAAATTCCAACGACGCGGGTAGACGCCTCGACAAATTCATGCGCAGATACCTTCCGAAGGCAACTCTGAGCACCATTTACAAAATCATTCGCAAGGATGTAAAGGTTAATGGCAAGCGCGAGGGCAATAGTTATATGCTCGCTGAGGGAGATGTTCTTACGCTATATATCAGCGATGGACTTATCGAAGAGTGGCGTGCCCCAGCTAGGAATGTTGATAGGCCTAAGGTACGACGCAATTTCAAAATCGTATACGAAGATGGGGATATCTTAGTTGCCGACAAGCCGTTTGGGCTACTGACTCACGGGGACCAAAGAGAGAAGAAGAATCATTTGGCTAACCAAGTTAAGGATTACCTTATAGAGACGGGAGCTTACAATCCTAGGGAGAAGGTGTTTACACCAGCCCCTGCAAATCGCCTCGATCGAAACACCACAGGTGCGGTGCTGTTCGGCAAGAATAGCGCTTCGCTGAAAGCTCTCGGGGAGATGATTCGCGAGGATAAGGTTGATAAGTTTTATATGACCATCGTGTATGGACATCTCGAAAAGGAAATCGACCTAAAGGGCAGGCTTATCAAGGATCAGAACACCAATACCGTAAAGATCTTGGATATAGGCGACAGCAGAGGTCGCGAGATAGAGACTATCGCAAGACCGGTGCGCAGGATCGGTGATTTTACGCTCGTTGAGATCAAGCTCGTGACGGGGAGGACTCACCAGATTAGAGCACATATGGCGTCGGTAGGACATCCTGTAATAGGGGACGTCAAGTACGCTAGAGGTAGAGCCGCTGATGTGAACCTAAGGCTGAAGCAACGATTCGGTCTCAGCACGCAGCTGCTGCACAGCTGCCGGATAACCTTCAGGGAGGGCGTGGGTCCACTGGAGAGGCTCACAGGGCAGTCGATAAAGGTGGATTTGCCAGAGGAATTTGAGAGAATAATAAACGGACTGGAGCTTGTGGCGAGAAGGAAGGGTGGTAACAATGAGTGATTTTGTAAAGAGTTTAATCAAGGATATCATCGTTGCGGCTATACTCGCGGCAGTAGTTATATCGTTCGTCAGACCGACGATAGTGAAGCAGACCTCAATGCAGGATACGCTTAATCCAAATGATTACATCATCATGTATAGAAGGGCATATTCAGGTGACAAGGAGCCAAAGCGCGGTGACATCGTCATCTTTAAGTCTGAGCTACAGGATGAGAATGGCAAGAATAAGCTCCTGATTAAACGCGTAATTGGACTTCCTGGCGATAAGATAACTATAAATGATGGTAAGGTCTATATAAACGACAAGGAATACGATGAAAGTTACCTCAAGGACGGATATACAACAGGTTCTGTGAATAACTTCAAGGTGCCAAAAGGCGAGTATTTCGTGATGGGTGATAACAGGGTAGTCAGTATAGATAGTAGATATAGCGAGGTTGGCTGTGTCAAGAAGGATGCGATTAAGGGACGGGCAGTTTTGAGGCTGTTCCCATTTACCAAGATAAAGAAACTATAATAAAAACCTATAAGAGGAAGGCATGGCAAGAAGCAGGAAGGTAGTAGCTAATAATAAAAAGGCAAGACATGATTACTTTGTCGAGGAGACCTACGAGGCAGGCATTGCACTCACGGGAACCGAGATTAAGTCTGTTCGTGCTGGCCGCGTTAGCATCAAGGAGAGCTATGCGCATATTTATAACGGCGAAATCACCATCCTAGGCATGCACATCTCACCGTATGAGCAGGGCAACCGCTTCAATGTAGAACCTCTTCGCGAACGCAAGCTGCTGATGCATAAGCGAGAGATTTTCAAGCTGGCAGGACAGATTAAGACAGACGGTCTGACACTTATTCCTCTTAATGTCTATATAAATGAAGCAGGTTACTGCAAAGTTGAGATCGGTCTCTGCCGAGGTAAGAAGAATTACGACAAGCGTGAGTCTATCGCCAAGAAGGAGGCTAATCGCAAGATGGATAGGGCTATCAAGGATAGCCTTCGCAAGTAGTAGGATTATGGTTATGATTAGCTAATTAAGATAGCAAAGCGCTGACCGATCAGCAATAATACTGGTTAGGAATTTAGGTGTTAGGCGGATAGCTAGACGATAGCTAGCTGTCGAGATACGAACTGTTAGCGGTAGTCGGTTAATAACTGCGGAGATTCTCCTCTTATAACCTAAATTCAGATAAATACAATACAAATACCATACTTGGAATCTGTATAAGCTATGGGGGCGTCAGGTTTCGACAGGAGTGTGGAACAAGGATAAGCGAGCCGTGGAGCCGAGCCACGTAAAAAGCGGCGGTTAAATTCAAACGCTAAACAGAATAACAATTTCGCACTAGCTGCTTAGTTCAGCACCGCGCGTCAACCGGTATTCACCTGCAGGTAACGGATCTGGCGTCGATTATGCAGGAAAACCTTGCGTGAGCTCCTGGTAGCGTAAGGGAACAACGGGATAGTGATTGTGTAGTCTGCTGACGTGACGCCACATGAGCGAATTCTAAAGTATCAGCTGCGCTCGGAGAAAGTCCTTCGGAAATGCTCTTGGACGTGGGTTCAAATCCCACCGCCTCCACCAAAAATCAGCTCTGGTCATGATTGGCCAGGGCCCTTTGTTTGTAAAGATTTCTGGCATTTTGCTTGCAGGAACAGGATTTTGGAATTCTTCGTTATACCAATTTCAAACATATTCAGACCGCGTTCAAAACCACAAAATTTCTGACATATGGCTTGACACTTTATACTGAAAACAGTCAAAAAAGTGAGCATGGTTGATAATGTATGGATTTTGTGTCCGGAACTTAAGTTAGAGGGAATAACTTTAAAAATATGATTTATCAATGAAAAACTGAACAAATGAACAGATAGAATGATGAAAGTATTGAATAAAAGCACAAATACTGAAAAACAAACATTCATAAATTGCAATTGCAAATTGAACACTAACTAACATTTTGAACATGGGTAACTGAATACAATTGCTCGAGAAAAGCTTCAAACAGTTCTTCCGGTGTCATATACCCAAGCATCTTACGAGGAAGAGAGTTCATGCTGTCAGCATATTCGAGGCTCTGCTTGGCAGAATATCTATCAATAGATATTCCCTTAGGTACAAAGCGTCTGAAAATGCGTTATGCCTTTCAGTTTGAGGGCGTTCCCAAGATGAATAAGGATGTGCAAAATACACAAGAACCCCATACTTTTCAAGGTTGCTGAGCTCAGAGAATTCTGTTCTGTTATCAGCTGTAATGGGCTTGAATACAGAGGAAAATATTTCTCCATATTTCTCTCTCAGGACTTCCATTGCCGTCATAACGGATAAAGGATCTTTATCGGGAATCTTCATCGCTATACAGAAGTCTGTGACCTTTTCGACGATGGTAAGGACTACAGATTCGCTACCGGACTTCTTTCAGACGACTGTGTCGATTTCCCAGTGACCAATTTCTTCTCGCGATGCAGCAATCTCAGCTCTACCAAAAGGATCCATCGTGGGTCTTTCTATATTCAGTTGTTCAAGTTCATTTTACAATTAACCTTTATTTTTTTGCAATATTTTTAATATTTATAATGAATGCTTGAATATCTGTTAAGTGCAGTACTATCTTGATAAGAGATAATATGAGGTGTAATCTAGGACTAGGTATATGTTTATATACCTAGCTATAGCGTACACTAATTTATCAAAAGATATGAGGTCGATAATGGAGCAGGAACTTAATAAAAGCATAGTTATTGCATACTATCTTTCTAGAAGAGATAAAGAAGGTTTAAATGTTTTGGGATATAATACATTCTCTAAAGCTTTTAAAGAAATAGGGGAAATAATTGGGGAAAACCCGAATAATTTGAAAAACATGAGGGATGACTTTGATCCACTTTTTCCTAACGAAAGAAAAAGATGGCATCAAAGAGATCTGAGTGCTTCACGCCAGGAAGTATTTGATAAATTCTCAAAGATGAGTGATCTTGACCTGGATGAATACGTAAAAGGGTTATTGAATGGAAATACAACCAACAATGATATATATACACAACATAATTTGAGGTTTGATACAGAGAATGCTGAAAGTTTAGAAGAGTATAGAAAAGCAGCAGAAGTTGTTAAAAATCATATTTCGACAAATAGGGTTAATTTTAGATATAGCAATGAGGAAGTTGAAGCAGTGCGCAATGAATTTCTGGATAAGTTTGCCCCAGAAAAGCTAGCAGCTATTCCTGATGAGAAGCTCTTAAAATCATTATTTTATTCAAAAGATGGGAACGGGAGCAGCTTAAGCTACGTCCTTGAAAATCAAGAAAAAATAAAAAACATGTTTGGAGGGATAGCTGGAGGCAGTACATATAAATTTGGCCTATTTCAGCGTAATGAGGATGGTATGTGGGTTACAGGAAGTGGTAATAAACCCACAGTACTGACAGAGAATGAGGCTCTTGAACTAGGCAAGGGAATACGAGATGAGATAATTGAAGGAGCTACACTTATAGCGAAGGCAAAACTGAACACTAAAGAAGACTATGAATCTTTAGACACGCTGCTTAATCGAAAAATCAAGGACACGGCAAAAAAAGTTTGGGTACAAAAATATTACCAAATACTATATCCAGAAAAGTTTGTAAGTTTCTATACAGAGGAATGGTTAAATCATTATCTGTATGCCTTAGACATAGAACCAAGTGAAAAGTTTTATGGTAAAAAAGGGCAGCTCGCCATTGTAAAAAGATTGTCAGGACTTGAAGATAATGAGTTTTCTGATTCATTATTTGATTGTTTTAAGCAACCCAAAAAATTTATAAGGCTAGGCAGTTCGATTGATAATGGGCGCAGCATCGCTGGTGAATGGCGTGAAAATGGGATTGTTGCGATTGGGTGGCCTAAAATTGGTTCACTTAAGCATTTTGCAAAAGGCAATTCTCTAAATAGAGAAAAACTAGTACACATGCTTAAGGAGGAATACTACTCAGAGGATTCTTCAACATCTTCGAGGAAGGCTGGGGAAATAATAAAATTCTTTAATACTAATAAAGATACAGTTTTTACTATCATGAATGGAGAAGAATTAATAGCGCTTGTTGATGAGCTTGGAGAGTACTACTTTGATTCAAACAATGCTCCATGGGTGCATTGTAAAAAAGGAGCTTGGCACATGAGCTTTCTTGAGGACGAGTTTCTACCAAAGAAGTCAGAGGGAAAACTAACAACATGCTATGAATTTAAAGAACCTGAAAATCTTCAGTTCTTATATAGAAAATATTACTATGACCTAGATGGAAAAGTGATGACTAAAATAGGCAACGAACTAAAATATAATACGGGACTTAAGACAATTTTTCCTGCAAATAGAATCATATTTGGAGCACCTGGAACAGGAAAAAGTTATACCCTCGAGCAGGAACGAAAAAAAACGCTACAAAATGAGACAATTGGTGGATATGAACGTGTTACTTTTCATCCAGATTATACATACTCTCAGTTTGTTGGTACATATAAGCCCGTGACAGATAGATCAGGTACGATTAGTTATCAGTTTGTTCCAGGACCTTTTATGAGAGTGTATGTTGAAGCGCTTAAAAATGGAAGAAGTGGAAATCCTGAGCCATATATTCTTATCATAGAAGAAATTAACCGAGCAAATGTGGCAGCTGTATTTGGAGATGTTTTTCAGCTTCTTGACCGTGATAGCTTCAATGTAAGTGAATATCCGATACACGCAACAGAGGATGTTAGAACTTATCTTGCAGTCCAGCTTGGCGGCAATCCAGAAGACTATACAGAAATAAAGATTCCAGATAATATGCTGATTTGGGCAACTATGAACAGCGCAGATCAAGGAGTGTTTCCAATGGATACTGCTTTTAAACGCAGATGGGATTTTAACTACCTTGGCATAAATAATGGAGAGGGCGAAATTTCAGGAAAATTCGTTATACTTGGAGAAGGAGAGCATAGAAAAAAAGTCGAATGGAATATATTAAGAAAAGAAATAAATAATGTTCTTCTTAATGACTGTAAAGTTAACGAAGATAAGCTGATGGGACCTTTCTTCCTTGAAATCAAGAATCTTTCAGAAAGCGAGAAACTGGATAAAGATAATTTTAGTAGAATATTTAAGAATAAAGTTATTATGTACCTATTTGATGATGCCGCAAAGCAGAAGCGTCCCACACTTTTCAGTGGTTGCGACATAAAGAATATATATTCAGCAATTTGTGATGCGTTTGATGAAAAAGGTGTAGACATATTTAACGAGTCTATAAGGAATGCTTTCTTGAATTCAGTAGATGGAGTAGAAGAATAATGAGTTTGAAATCAGCCTATATCCGAGAGCAGAAAAGATACACTCAAGGAGAACTCGTTAAACTCTTTGTGGGCGATGAAAGCGAGATAATCAGAATCCTTAAGCGCCTTAAGGAGTATGGGGTGTTAAAAGTTGTAAAGGCATCTGATGAACAAAAGGCACTCACAGATTTGATTGAAGAGGACATTGAGATTTCGGATATTGAAGCTGGTGAGAATGAATATCTATATACATTTACCTTTGTTGGAGTGATTACAGTTGCAGGACGAATTATAAAATGCTATCCCAAATATTTACTGCATACAGAAGAACCAGTTTCAGAAATGAAACAGATTATTAAAGTAATAGAAAAGTATAACGGAAAAGAACAAATTATTAGGATGGTTAATGACACAACTGATAGTGCCGCTTTTAATATGTTAGCTGTAATGCTTTGGATGCTTCAGGATTACTTTGAAAATGGTAGTTATTCTAGCTCAAAGGATATAATTGAGATTAATGGTACAGGGGAAATACTGTGGGATAAAACGATAAATGAAACATTTGCTATTATAAACGATAATCGTCCATACTACCAAGATATGTATACTCGAAAAAGAGTAAATGATGACCAAGACTATTTTAAAAGACTTCATGAGTGTGTGCTTACAAAGTGCTCAAAAGAATTAGCTAGTGCGGATTTGCTCAATCTTTTTGATATTCTTGGAGTCGATTTATCTGATGAAGAAATCTGTGACTTTGGAGAGAATGATTATATTCTTGATCGAATTTACAAAGAGCTGAATATACAGTTTGGAACTAGAAAGCAGATGGTTCTTAAAACAATATACTCTTATATTGCTAATAGTAGCACACATATTGATGATATGGATTGTTTTAGCATGTTTGGCACAAATAGCTTCAACTTAATTTGGGAAAAAGCATGTTCTGAAATTTTAGATAATCAACTAGATAGGCCTATTGGATTGATTGCATTACCCGTTCCACTTGGAGATGAGTTTAATCAGAGGACAAAGCTTATAGATGTTATTGAGCATCCTATATGGTTTGGCAAATCAGAAAGAGAATACTTTGAACAAAAAGCACAAGATACTCTGATTCCAGATATAATCAGTATCTATAAAGAAAATGACAAACATAAGTGTGTCATATTTGATGCAAAGTACTACAATTTGCAATTAGAAAAAAATAAACCATTGAGAGGCCAACCGGGGATAGAATCGGTTACAAAACAATACCTATATCAACTAGCATATAAAGATTTTCTCGATTATCATGGCATGAAACAAGAAAATATAAATAATTGCTTTCTTATGCCAACTGAAGGAGATGAGATAATTGAAACTGGATATGTAATGGTTGGATTTTTGAAGCGGATGGATTTAGGGGATATTAGTATAAGGTTACTGCCAGCGCGTACAGTATATCAGATGTATTTAGAAAATAAGAAAATGGAAATTGCCAAATTGAATTTATAGAATTTGTTAGTTGCATAAAGATGTAAGACTAGGTATACACCTAGTCATTTTTTATAAAGAGTTATACAAAAAAACTATATTAAGATGCGATATATTGACCATAACAATTTCTGTTTAATTATTGTCATTGATAGAATTGACTTAACATAATTATTTCTAGGTGTCTCAAAACATGTAAATTCCGCGGAACGTAAGGGCAAGTAATGAAGCGAACAAGAAGGATTGTGATAATTTCACACTGTTTATTAAATGTAAATGCAAAGGTAGAGCCTCTTGCAAAAGAAATGGGAGGATCATCTATCATCTGCAAACTTGTTGAATTAGGATATGGGATTATCCAGCTACCCTGCATAGAGATGGCTATGTTTGGATCTAAAAGATGGGGGCTTGTTTATGAACAATGTAACTTTCCAGCATTTCGCGAACAGTGTCAAAGATTACTTCATCCCATTGTACAGCAGTTAAAGGATTACAAAGAGCATGGATATTCAATAGAGATGGTCATAGGGTTAGATGGTAGTCCTACTTGTGGCATTAATTTCGTATCTAAAGGAAATTGGTTTGGTGAACTCAATTCAGAAAACAATTATCAAGCTAAAATTGACACACTTCATATTGCTAAAGGAAAAGGTGTAATGATGGAGGTGCTTGAGAATATGTTAAAAGAGAATGGAATTTCCACATTGTTTTATGGAATTGATGAAAGAGAACCTATATATGAAGAACTAATACAGATGTTAAATCAGAAACATGAAAACAATTAATGAAAGGAAAAGCTATGAAAAAGAAAACGTTTATAACTGTCGCAGTAATTATGGTCGTAATGCTTTTTATGACGTCGTGTGGAAATAAAAAAACTACAGAAGATTCATCTCTAAAGAACATAAAAAAGGCAGGGGTATTAAAAGTTGGAATGTGCCCGGAATACCCTCCGTTTGAGAGCATTAATAACTCAGGTGCAATTGAGGGGTTTGATGCCGATCTGGCTGAAGCAATTGGTAAAGAGATGGGGGTAAAAGTTGAATTAGTGAACACTCCATGGGAGGGACTGATTTCTGGCCTATCAAGCGGGGATTTTGATATTATAATGTCAGGCATGTCTCCTGAAGAAGCAAAGGAGTCCGGGGGCAAGGTTAATGTATCAAATTCATATTTTAATCTTGATGAAGTTATTCTCACAACTAACAAGGATATTAAGTCCAAAAAAGATTTAGCTGGAAAAATTGTTGGAAGCCATGCGGGTAGTGCTTCTGAAAATGCAGTAAAAAGCCTAGAAGAGCAGAAAATAAAAATAAAAAAATCTGCTACATATAATAGACATTCTGAAGCTCTAGCGGATATGTTAAATGGAAATATAGATGCAATGGTTGTTGAAAAATCATGGGCAAAAGAAAAAGCAAAGACCAATACAAAGTTAATTATTGTTGATGATCCAGTTCAAACTATTAAAATTGCTGCAGTATTTCCAAAAGGAAATGATTCCCTAACAAAAGAGTTTAACAAAGCATTGAAGACAGCAAAGGAAAACGGTACATACGATAAAATCTATAACAAGTGGTTTGCTGCTGAATAGATAATAAAGAAAGGCGAAAATAGTGACGAAGTTAGATTTTTCGGTACTATGGCCATTTAGAAAACTACTGCCAGCCGCTCTCGGACTTACTATCGGGATTGGCCTGGCAGGTTTTATTTTAGCTCTGGCTATAGCAATAATAGTTGGTAGTTTAAGAAGTAGAAAGCTACCAAAGATAATTTCTGTAATACTCTCTACTTACGTAGAAGTTTTTCGTGGGACTCCATTGCTAGTTCAATTATTTTTTGTATACTATGGTCTGCCTGGATTAGGATTTCACATTGGACCTATTAAAGCAGCAATCATAACAATGGGCCTTAATAGTGGTTCGTATTTATCGGAGAATATTCGAGCATCTATACTAGCTGTAGATAGAGGTCAATATGAGGCTGCATACATACTAGGATATACCCCAATACAAAGAACGTTTCATATAATACTGCCACAAGCAATAAGAGTTGCAATACCTTCTCTTATGAATGGGTTTTCAGCAATAATAAAGGAAACCTCATTAGTATCAGTTTTGCCTGTCGTAGAAATTACGAAATTAGGTAACCAGGTTTATGCTAGAACATATCATCCATTCGAAATATATATAATGCTCGGTATCATATATTTTGTTTTAACCTATACAGTTACCTTCTTTGCAAAATGGCTTGAGAGGAGGTCATCAAGATGGGAACTTTAATTGATATAAACGGATTAAGAAAATCGTACAGTGAAAATACTGTTTTAAAAGGAGTCAATCTAACTGTAAACAGGGGTGAAATAATTGCAATTATCGGTGCTAGTGGTTCTGGGAAAAGCACTTTAGTAAGATGCATTGCAAACCTTGAACAATATCAAGATGGTTCAATAACTATAAATGGAAAAAAGAATAGTGATTATAAATCTCTAAATGGGATATTGGGAATGGTTTTTCAAAATTACAATCTGTTTCCACACTACACTGTTTTAGATAATATAACTAAACCTCTTCAGGTTGTTATGAAGTACTCAGTTACTGATGCAGAAAAAAAGGCAAAAATACTTTTAGAAAGAGTAAGGTTAATAGATTATAAAAATCAGTATCCATCTACACTTTCTGGTGGACAAAAGCAAAGACTTGCTATTGCAAGAACCCTTGCAATGGATCCCAAGATCGTTATTTTTGATGAACCAACATCGTCATTGGATCCTGAACTGGCACATGAAGTGTTTAGTACGATTAATGAGCTTGCTTTAGAAGGACAAACAATGCTAATTGTTACACATCAAATAAATGCAATTAGTCACTTTGCTACAAGGGTGCTTTTCTTGAATAATGGTATTATTGAAGAAGACGGAACATGTGATGAAATATTTTGTAATACAGCAAATGAAAATTTATCTAGCTTCTTAAAAATGGTTGAATTTGATGATTTGTATTGATATATCGTGTAGTGCTAATTTTATGCCAACCATGCATTTACGGTATAGTAAAAAAACACACATGCAATTAAAGCGACGGTAATTGATAAACCTTCAAATCTATAGATGAGAGAAAAAGCGCCAAAGTGAAGTGCACCCCAAAAGTTAGACACAAACTAATTTTTGGAGGTGTACTTTTTAT
>NZ_CALISE010000014.1 GCF_938041965.1 uncultured Mogibacterium sp.
CGGACTCAATCGCTTTTTTCTACCCTTGAGGTCTCACATCTATTGTAAAGCTACATAATCGCACTCAGCTTCTTTATGTAATTCATTGCATATAATGGGATGAGGATATACAATAGAATAAGTTAAATCGCAGGCACCGTATCATTCGGTGCCTGTGTTATTTAGTCTAGATGAAGCTGTTTCGAAACAGATAAAGGGGTATAAGATATGAGTTTAGTAACTATGGATATGCTTGTTAAGCGTGCATGGGCAGAGGGAAGCTGTATTCCTGCATTTAATGTGTGTAGCCTAGAGATGATTCGTGGGGCAATTAGAGCGGCAGAGGAACTTGATAAGCCGATAATCATTCAGATTGCCGAAAGGCTGCTTAAGTATATTCTCCGCTCGAGTATATAGGACAAGCGATGGTGAATGCAGCTAAGGAGGCTAAAGTTGATGTGGCCGTTAATATGGATCACAGCAGCAGTTTTGATGTGATAGAAAGGGCTTTGGAACTTGGGTTTACGTCGGTAATGTACGACGGTTCTACTGATCCATATGAAGATAATGTAAGTGGAACCCGTATGGCATATGAACTCGCAAGAAGGTACGGTGCGTCAGTTGAAGGTGAGCTCGGGCTAGTTGGCGGCAGCGAGGATGGACTAAGTGACCACGGAATTAAGTGTACAAATCCTGATTTAGCACATGATTTCTGTGAGAAGACGGGTGTTTCTGCGCTTGCTGTTGCAATTGGCAATGCCCACGGTGATTATCCTGTAGCTCCAGAGCTTGCATTTGATATACTCGAAGAGATAAATCATAAGGCTGGAAAACCATTGGTGCTCCACGGTGGTTCAGGTCTTACAGATGATGATTTTAGGAAGGCCGTATCGCTAGGGATTGCCAAGATTAATATTGGGACCGCTAGCTTTAAAAATGTTACTGGATTCGCAGCTAACTACCTTGCAAGCGAAGGAAAGCATGACTACTTCGGCCTAAATACTGCTATGACACAGGGGATGTATGAGAATGCACTAAGACATATCAAAGTGTTTACAGGGATTGAATAATATGTATATTGACAAGGAAAAACAGCAGGAATTATTCGCTAAATATGATACTCCAAAGCATGTACAGCGTCACTGCAACGAGGTTGCGAGAGTTGCCGTGGTTATCGCAGAGCGCCTTAAGGCTAAGGGAATACAGATCAATGTGGATGAACTACGAGGTGCGGCATTGGTTCATGACGTACTAAGAACAGAAAAAGATCACGATAAGCTTGGAGCCGAAGTATTGATGAATATGAATCTTCCACATGAGGCCGATCTTGTGAGACGCCATATGACTTATCATCCATTTAATCATGCGGATAGGTTTAAGGAGATAGATATACTCTGCCTTGCGGACCGCTTGGTCAAGGAGGATTGCTATGTCGGACTCGATGAGAGGATGCAATACCTAATAGATAAGCCAGGTAAGACGCCAGAGCGAACGGAGCGAATCCTGAAAGCGAAAGCACATACGCAGGAGATAATAGATGAGTTAGAGGAAATCCTTGGGATCACACTCGACGAACTGTGCCATAAAAGTTGTTAAAAAGACATGGTGCAAAATATTTAATTTTATGCAGTTTCTGAGCTTCCGTCAACGATTGACATCCCTAAGATGGGTAGTGTATATAGGGATTTGCCTATGATTCCTTCCAAGGATGGATATTGGTTCGATGGATGGTCTAAGCATGGTGCTACTGTCATCATCTGCTATGGGATTGATATTTGCATTATACCGTAGAAAGAGGAGTGCATAATAGCTGCTATACTTCTAATAAATATAAGCAGGAGCCAATCGGCTCCTGCTTATATTATGAGTTTATTTTTTTTAATATAGCATGAGTGATATGCTAGACAATTTTTCCGCCACCTACGACATAGTCGCCATCGTATACAACGACTGACTGCCCTTTTGTTATGGCGCGCTGAGGTTCATCGAATACGATTTTAACTTCAGTTTCGCTTAGAGGCGTAATGGTGGCTGGTGCCTCTTTGTGCTTATATCTAATTCGCGCTTTAGCTCTGAAAGGCGCATCTGGGCAGGCAATTGAAACCCAGTTGAAATTATGTGCAGTCAGCTCTCTTTTGAATAGATCTTCGTTTGAACCGAGCACTACCTCGTTGTTATCCACATCGATATATTGTACATACATCGGGTGCTTAAGTGCGAGTCCAAGACCCTTGCGCTGACCAACTGTATAATGGATTATCCCCTTGTGGATGCCTAGTATATTGCCATCCATATCTACGAAATTGCCAGAAGCTATCTTTTTTCCCGTGTATCTTTCGATAAATGATGCGTAGTCACCATCTGGAATAAAGCATATATCTTGAGACTCCTTGCGTTTTGCGCTTATGAATCCATGAGCTTCAGCAATTTTTCTAGTTTCTGATTTATGCATTGAACCGAGAGGGAACATAGTGTGTGATAATTGTTCCTGGCTTAAAGAATAAAGCACATAACTCTGATCTTTAGATAAATCGACAGCTTTCCTAAGCTTGTATCTTCCATCTTCTCCGTGTTCGACAATGACGTAATGGCCGGTGGCGATGTAATCCTGACCTAATTCCTTACCAGCTCTAAAGAGCTCATCAAACTTTAGAGTCCTATTGCAATCTACACAAGGATTAGGTGTTATTCCGTGTTCATAGGCACTTATAAATTCGCTTATGACCTTTTCCTCGAACTCTGGTCTAAAATCGCAGACCTCAAAAGGAATACCTAGGCTCTTAGCGACACTCTTTGCGTCATTTATATTTTCAAGGCTGCAGCATGTTTTGGCATCGCTGCCAATCGTATCATTATCATACAGCTTCATCGTTACACCTGTTGCATCATGGCCGGCCTCTTTTACAAGAAGAGCTGCCACGCTGCTATCTACTCCGCCGCTCATGGCGACGAGAACTTTCTTTTTCATTTCTAGTCTCCTATTTCCATTGAATAACTGATTATAGCACAACTATTGCTTTTCGTAGTATTAGATATAGTACATGAATTTAATCAAAGACATGTTGACACAATTTGTGCCAAAGAGTATATTATAGATGAGCATATGAACAAGTGCTCATATGAATGAACGTGATTGTGATTTCTGAAGTAGGAGATTATATGGTAAAAGATTTAGCACCTCACTGCGAGGTTAACGAAGTGCATGGAAGCACTGTAGAAAGAGTTGTCGGAGCGATGCCTGAAGAGGAAGAGATATTTGATCTATCCGAGCTGTTCAAGGTGTTTGGTGACTCTACCAGGATGAAGATATTATTTGCACTCTTTGAAGAGAAGATGTGTGTATGCGACCTGACGGAAGCGCTTGGCATGACACAGTCAGCAATTTCTCACCAGCTCAAGATTCTTAAACAAGCCAAACTTGTTAAGTTTTCAAGGGCAGGTAAGCAAATCATATATGAGCTCTCAGATGAGCATGTGAGAATTATTATCGCAGTCGGTAAGGAACATATCGAAGAGAGATAATCTAGGAGAGAGGGATTATGCTCTTAACACAATGTAAACAATGTAATAAGAGCACAAGAGTTAATAATTCAAGAAGTATATTAAGCAGAAAAGGAGTAAGAGATGAAAAAGAAATTCAAGTGTGAGATTGATTGTGCAAACTGTGCAGCAAAGGTAGAGGATGCGATAAACAAGCTAGACGGAGTAGAGGAAGCAAAGGTTAATTTTATGGCTCAGAAATTCACTCTAGTTGCTGATGACGACCGATTTGATGAAATACTTGAAGCTGCAATTAAGGCAGGCAAGAAGATCGAGCCTGATTTTACAGTAGAGAAGAAGTAATATTCTGGTTATACAACGTTTTTAGCATAGCGTATTGATGGATTAGGGATTTTACTTATGAATAAAAAGCAAAGAAATAGAAGAAATAGGATAGTGATATCACTCGTGTGCTTCTTAGCGCTGATGATACTTGATTTTGCGGGTGTTCTGGATGGAGTTCACGGATTCGCCCTGTTTGTAATTTACTTCATACCTTATATTATAGTCGGTAATGATGTAATCATAAGAGCGGCCAAGAATATTAGAAATGGTCAAGTTTTTGATGAGAATTTCCTTATGATGATTGCGACGTTTGCAGCGTTTGGACTAGGGCTATTTGGAGATACCCAGTATTCTGAAGCGCTCGCTGTCATGCTTTTCTATCAGATAGGTGAAGCGTTCCAGGATTATGCCGTCGGACAGTCGAGGGCTTCAATTACTGAGATGATGGAGATTGCGCCCGAATCAGCATTTGTGCTTAATGGAGATGAGACTGAAGAGGTGGATCCTGAAGATGTCGAAATAGGCAGCATAGTTGTAGTTAGACCTGGCGATAAGGTTCCACTTGATGGATTAGTAATCGAAGGAGAGTCTTTTATTGATACGTCAGCTCTGACAGGTGAATCTGTCCCTAGGAGAGTTTCTGAGGGCGATGATATCATATCGGGATGTGTGAATGGCGAAGGTATGCTCAAAGTTAGAGTTACCAAGGAGTATGATGATTCGACAGTTGCAAAGATTTTAGAGCTGGTTGAAAATGCTAGTACTAGGAAGGCTGTCCTCGAGAACTTCGTTACGAGATTTGCGCGTGTGTATACACCTATAGTTACTATAGGCGCTGCGCTTTTGGCTGTAGCCATGCCTCTTGTGTTCAGCTTATCATGGTCAGACGGTATAGAAAGAGCCTGCAACTTCCTGATTGTATCTTGTCCATGCGCACTCGTCATTTCAGTTCCGCTAGGATTCTTTGGAGGCATTGGTGCAGCGTCCAAGATTGGAGTTCTCGTAAAGGGGAGCAACTTCCTCGAAGCAGCAGCGAGCCTAGATACAATGGTATTTGATAAGACGGGAACGCTAACAAAGGGAGAATTTAAAGTATCAAAACTTGTACCTGCAGAGGGTGTATCTGAAGATGAGCTAATAGAACTCGCCGCATATGGTGAGGCATTTGCAACACATCCAATAGGAAAGTCAATACTAGAAGCCGCAAAGGATAAGGAGATTGATAAGAGCAGGCTTGAAGATGTAATAAATTTAACCGGAAAAGGTACCTCAGCTATGTTAGATGGAAAATCTCTACTTGTAGGTAGCCGTAAGCTTCTCGATGAAAACGAAATAGAAGATGTGAGTGGAGTATATGGCTCCGAGATGGGAACTATTACATTTGTATCGTACGACGAGAAGTATAAAGGATATATAGTGGTATCTGATACCATTAAGGATGAAGCTAGAGAAAGTATCGCTGAACTTAAGCGTGAGGGTGTCAAGAAGGCGGTCATGCTCACAGGCGACAGGAAAGCGACTGCAGAGGCCGTAGCTGGAGAGCTCGGACTCGATGTAGTTAGGTATGAGCTACTTCCAGCTGACAAGATTGAAGAGGTTGAGAAGTTCATAGAAGGAAATCGCAATACTGGGTCAAAGCTTGGCTATGTAGGAGATGGTATCAATGATGCTCCGGTGCTCATGAGAGCTGATGTCGGATTCGCCATGGGATCTCTAGGTTCTGATGCGGCAATAGAGGCTGCAGATATCGTTCTGATGGATGATGATTTACGCAAGCTACCACTGATTTTAAGAATAGCTAAGCGAACGATGCGGATTGTAAAATCTAATATTGCATTTGCTATAGGAGTAAAGCTTCTAATTCTCGCATTGTCTGCACTTGGACTCGTCTCGATGTGGTATGCGGTATTTGGCGATGTAGGAGTTAGCATTATATGCATAATAAATTCGATGCGCGTACTTAAATTTAAACAGTAGTACTTCTTAATCGTGTAAGTTTGACTTAGTAAGCAACTTGTCATAAAATTAAATTGGTTTTCAATTCTAGAGAGTTGAAAACCAATTTTCTTGAATTTTAGCGAGGCTGAGTGAGATGGAATCGAAGAAGAGATATAAGACAAAACAGTACGATGAACTCGTTGAATATATATCGTCAATTCCCGGGCAGCATTTTACGGTGAACGAACTGTATGTTCACTTCGCTGGTAAGGATAAAGCGATTGGAGTCACCACATTGTATCGCCACCTACAGAGGATGCTTGACGAAGGTATTGTAAGCAAATATGCGGTGGGAACGAATGGAGCCGCTTGCTTTGAGTATGTCGGTGATGGAGCACCTCACGAAGCTGTAAGTGCATATCACTGCAAGTGTGAAGGCTGTGGAAAGCTCATTCATGTTCACTGCGATAAGATTAAGGATATAGAGCAGCATCTGATTGACGAGCATGGATTTAAGATCGATCCGTTTCGCACGGTCTTTTATGGTATGTGCGAAGCATGCATGGATAAATCTAAGGAAAGATAACTCTAGAGATAGAAGGGATTATAGATGAAATCAAATGATATGAGCGACCTCCTCCATGGTAGTATATGGAGGAAGGTCTTAATTTTTGCACTGCCATTAGCTCTTACTAGTGTGCTTCAGCAGCTATTTAGCGCAGCTGATGTAGCTGTTCTTGGGACGTTTGTCGGCAAAAATTCCATGGCTGCTGTAGGTAGTAACGCGCCTGTTGTAGGGCTTATGATTAATCTATTCGTTGGAATCTCGGTGGGTGCCAACGTCATGATGTCTAGGTATACAGGAGCTAACGATGATGATGGGGTTAGCAGGACAGCACACACATCAGTAGTACTTGCGCTGATAAGTGGCATAACAATCGCTGTTGTTGGTAATATAATCGCAAATCCAATAGTAAATTTGCTTGGTGTTCCAGCTAATATAGCACCTTTAGCTATTAGATACCTGAGAATATACTTTTGCGGAATGCCATTTGTAATGCTATACAACTTCCAGTCTGCGATATTTAGAAGCCAAGGTGATACGAGAACACCATTAATATGTCTTGCAATCTCTGGCCTTGTGAATGTCGCATTAAATCTATTCTTCGTCATAGTGGTAGGCATGGATGTAGAAGGTGTTGCTATCGCTACTGTTATAGCTGATGCCCTCAGCTCTTCACTTCTATTCTATTTTCTAAAAAAGCATAGCGGATCAGTTCAGATTCATTTAAATAGATTAAGGATAGACAAGAAGATAACTGGAAATATTCTTAGAATCGGTGTTCCATCAGGTATGCAGGGCATGGTTTTTTCAATATCTAACCTCCTAATTCAGTCTGCAATTAACAGTCTCGGCACTGATGCAATGGCCGGCACAACTGCCGCCTTCAATATAGAGATCATGGCATACTTTATTTCAAATGCGTTTGGGCAGGCTGCAGTTACGTTTGTCGGACAGAATCACGGAGCTTCAAATTATCGAAGATGCAAAGATGTTGTCAAGCAGACATTGAGCCTAAACTGGCTTTCGATGATTATATTTGGTGTCTCTGTAATCGTATTTGGTAGGGAGATGCTGAGTGTATTTAATGACGATATGGCAGTGATAAAATTCGGATATATAAGACTGGTTATCCTTATGGCAGGTGAGGTTTTGAACTCTACAATCGAGACCTTGTCTGGAGGAATGAGAGGATATGGATACTCACTAAGCCCTGCCATAGTAACGCTCCTAGGAGTATGTGGCTTTAGAATAATATGGATTTATACGTTCTTTAAATTTAACCCAACGTGGGTCAATCTAATGCTCGTGTATCCGGTAAGCTGGGCTGTAACAGCGTCAATGATGGTAATTGCATATAAAAGAACTCTCAATAAGGTCTTGCCTAAGGGGGAGCTATTAGTCTAAAATGTAATAGCTAAGTCAAAGGGTTCGAAAGGAGATAGAGATGAGATTGCCTGCGCCGATTGAAAAATTCGCAGAACAATATTTTGTGCCACACGCTAGCGCTATAGTATGGGCAGCGATGCTAGTTATATTTGCGTTGTTCGGCTATGTATGTTATAGAGCTAGATCTAACAAACCACTGAGGTGGATCATGCTTTTGGCACTTTTAGTATGGGCAGCAGTGCTCGTTCTACTCACCATAATCACTTTCGCAAGTGAGGAAGAAGCTTTTTCCTTTTTAAACGTTTAAGCTAAGTATAGAGACAATTTTATACAGCAGTTCGAAACCATCCTGCTTTATCAAAACTACGGGTACTAGGAATACGAAAGTAAGCCGGCGTTTTGTTTTACGTCGGCTATTTATTTTGCTAATTTTACCAGCCGCAACTGTTTGGTAATAAGTGCTGTGAAGAATTACGATTGTCTTCTGGAGATTTGATGCGGAAAGGAGAGCTCGGTAGTCAAGTGAACCGGGCAAAAACAAAATGAGTAACGAATTACTACTAATTATCACCCTAATAGTTGAGTACAGTGCGGTTGTACTCATGTACAAGTATCTTGGAAGAGACGGCCTCTACCTATGGACAGTGCTCGCAACTATCACCGCCAACATAGAGGTTCTCATCCTCGTAAAGGCGTTCGGCATGGAGATGACACTTGGAAACGTTCTCTTTGCAACTACTTTTTTGGTCACTGATATCGCTAGTGAGATATATGGAAAAAAAGATGCGCACAAAGCGGTACACCTAGGTGTAGCGACATCCATTGCATTTGTGGTAATCAGCTCATCTTGGCTATTATATTCGCCGAGCTCAAGCGATTTCGCATCACCTTCAATCAGGCAGATTTTTGCACATACGCCAAGACTTATGTTTGCGAGTCTAGCTGTATATATAATCGTACAGTACTTTGATGTATGGCTATATCACAAGTGGTGGGATTTCACTAACAAGAGGTTTGGCGATAGAGATAGATTTTTATGGCTCCGTAATAACGGCTCGACCCTAGTCTCGCAGCTAGTGAATTCAGCGCTATATACGGTATTTGCTTTTGCAGGATTGTACGATACTAAGACCGTAATAACTCTGATATTCTCGACATATATAATCTACATCGTGACGAGTCTCTGCGATACACCGTTCGTGTACCTATGCAGAGCGATAGCTCGGAAGAAGGGTGATATAACCGTTTGAAACTAAATAATAGAGGCGTTCCTTTCTTGTACTTTAAAAGTACAATCCAGAATATATATATGATAAAATAATGATGTAGTATTCATAAATATTATTTATTAAGAAAGGAAAAGTGGAGTTAATGGGAGTTGTAAATTCAAGAATAAAAAAATGCTTTTCACTATTCATAGCATTTATGATTTGTATAACAGTGTTCTTTTCCGGATTAGTATATGCAGATGATGGAGAAGCTCCTGACGCAGATACAGCCATTGCTGAAAACTATTGGGCTGAGTTAGAGAAAAGCAGTTATGTTGATGGTGGGGTGTATCCTAAATACCTAATGAAATTGCAAGATACTGTTCTTAAAAATTTTGATTTGGCACGAGGTGGGGATTCTCCTAGTACTGGTATATACAAGAATTTTAATACATTAACATATGCAGCGGGAATGGATATGTTTGAATATTTATCCAAACCAGAGTTACAGGATAACGAGGGACCTAATGGTGATCCGAATTATCAAGATAATAAATATCACAATCCATTTAATTTCAAGTTTGATTCTGATTTTATTAAAGACAGAGATCAATTAAATGTATATGGTGATATATCTGTTAACAATAATACTGAAAATGCCGCTATAGGAACACATGCAATTGGAGATAAATTAAATCTTGATTTTTCGGTTAATTTAGGTAATCTTAGCAAATGGCAAAATAGCAGGTTGTGGTGGGATATTAATGGACACTCAAAGGGCACGGCATGGAAAACTCATGGAACGGAAGCTTATATAGCTACTGATTCAGAATTGGTATTTATTATCAATATACCTAGAGGTATTACAGTTCCTGATGTTAATGATTTAAAGTTTAGAGTTGATGGTTTAAATTCTCTGAAATTTAAGAAAGCAGAAAGAGATGGTGACAAACTCATAATTAGAGTACACCCTTCATTAAGTGAGAGTGGATATTTGCCTGCTAGAGACTATTATGCTTACCTAAAAACGATTAGTAATGTAAAAATAAGTGTTGAAGGGCTTTCAGTTAATAGTGAGGCGACTGTAAATGAGAACATAACTATCACCGGAAGTGTTGTTGGTGTACAAGATGAACTTGTAACAGATTCCATGGAGGTAGCAAAGAAGAAGACTGGTGCGGGTTCAGATGATGTAAGAGCTGCCTATTTCTTTGCTGCTAAACAGTCTAATTCAGGAAGAGATGCAGCAGCACCACAGGATAAACCTAACTTGATTTCATACACTTTTAAGGTTAATAAGGCTGCCGAGAATACTACACCAAGCAACCCTGGAAAGACAGTAAAGGTTGTAAAGAAGACTAAGATGCCTAAGACGGGAGATGATGCAGATATAATGCTATATGTACTCCTTTTAGGTGTGTCCGGTACAATGCTTGCTGGTGTTAGTTACTTTAGAAGAAGAAAAGTGAGCTAGTATTAATAGCTTGGGAGTCAAAACTCAATTTAAATAGGATGAGCGGATCTTCAGGAGCGAATCTTGGAGGTCTGCTCTTGCTATGTAAGAAAGCCACGCAATGCAATATATGCTTGCGTGGCTAGATTTACTTATTGGTACATACATAAGGGTATAATAAATTCACTAGATTAATGGGGAGCTTAAGTCTGTATTTTTAAGATATCTTACGATCGAGATGCTTTGCTAGTGCTTTAGAGACTACTGTTCCGAGAATACAGCAAGTTACAGCTTCGATTAAGCCCTGAAGGCCAACGAGTGTAATTACGAAAGTAAGCGGATTGGTAGCACCAATCGTATGAACCAGTTTCTGAATATAGTCTGTGTCGTAGAATGCAATGACTAGGAATCCCATGAAGAATATTGTGTTGAGCAAGGGAGCACTGATTGATCCTATCGAGTATGCAATAGTGTGTCCTCTGAAGATTTTATTAACAATCTTGAATACTACGCCGGCTAAGAACCCCATGAGGATTCTTGTGATAACGCATAGTACAAATGTCTTAAATGGTGCGACTTGAAACAAAACTCCGCCCATTGCAGATGCGCCTGAAATAGCATCTACAAAGCTTGCGATGCCGAAGACTCCGCCGAGTATGGCTCCAGCGAGTGGTCCCATTAGTATCGCCCCGATAGCGACTGGAAGTGTGAGAAATGACATGTAGATTGGACCGATCGGCACACTGCCAAGCCCTGTAATCTTCATGACAAGTTCAACTGCAACGAGAAGCGCTAGTTGCGCAAGAAATTTAGGATTGGATAATTTATCCCTCATATTAACCTCCTTCTGCCGTTCCGTAAGGATACAGCGATGAGCCGGGTTGCCCCGAAGAAATGATTTGTAGGCAGGTACTGCTCTATGGAGTCTCTATCGTGCGGTATGCTACGATGATATCCGCGCAGTAATCTGCCCGTGAGATTATAACAACTTGAGAGCTACTTTACAACAAGCATTCTCGCAAATAAAAATGGAATTAAGCTCAATACTCGCCTAATTCCAGCAATGGATTTCTATAAAATCTATTCATAGATGATGAGGGCGACGAATTTTACTGGATCATCCTTCTTGTTGGTTAGACTATGTCCCTCGCCAGGTCCAGTAAATGTGATATCACCTGCGCGCACAGTCTTTATAGTGCCGTTATCATTGTACTCAGCCTCGCCACTTTGGATGACATAAATTTCAGCATCTCCCTCGTGTACATGGTAACCTACACCGCAATCCTTTTCGAGAACATTCTCCTTAAAAAGTCGTCCTTTGCCTAGAAGTTCCTCGTCATTATCGATAATCTGCGTCGTAATCAGGTGACCAGGACCACCAAGTGCCTCTTCCTGGATATAGTGAGTCCTCTTTTCCTTAGTTTTAATCCAGCTCATTTTGATCCTCCATAAGTGAATAAGTCATTTTGATTAATTAAGTGTTGCTGTTAAATATTATATTTCATAGAAGAGAAAATGGCATGCATCATATGCATGCCATCGTTTAGTTTTATTCTTCCTCGGCTCTTAGAAGTGGCTCGTTATAACCGAGCATGTTGCAAGCGGTATCCTCTATGGCATCTGCCATAACTGCAGCATTTTCCAGGCTAGTAGCACAGAAAATCGGACCTCGATTCGCAATCACGCATATATTGTTGTGTCTTAGCTCCTTGAGTATACTTTCGATGAAATCATGAGTATGTGGCTCGACGTGATCGCTTGCGCTGACATCGCCGAGTAGCTGGTGAAGAGCAGGGTCTGTGATTTTGAAACCAACCTGAGCAGCTGCAAATACGGAAAGCCCGTGTGAATGTGTACGGATTATCGCGTTCCAATCAGGGTGCTCTCTATAAATGGCAGCGTGCAAGTCAAATTCGCTTGAAGGCACGCGCTGTATGTGCTCAAATGATAGTGTGTTGATATCTATCTTGACGATGTCCTCGGCACGTATTTTGTTGTACTCCATAGCTGAAGGAGTGATCAGCATCTCGCGATCATTAAGCCTAACAGAGAGATTTCCCCATGAACCATGAAAGAGGCCTTTGTCCTTGAGCTTATTTGCATAGTCAATCATGTTGTTGCGCATATCGAGTTCATCTGTTGAGATATTTACGAAATCAACATGTTTCTCAGAATTGACATTAGAATATAGGTGGTTATGCATCTGGCGAGTGCGCAGTGCCTCCTCGGCGGATAGATGCTTTATACCACCGATTTTATCGCTATACATCTCTGCCTCAATACTCTTTTCAATAATCTTAACTATTGAAATCGCATCCTTCATATTGCTACTAGTGCTGAATATACCTTTGCCTCGAACTAGGCAGCCAGCCCTGTCTTTTAGTGCTGCCAGAAGTGATTTTGCTGTAGTGTCTTCAGCGATTTTTATATCAGTTCCAACTATGCCAGCGAGGTCGTAGAGCGCTGGTCTAAGCACATCTGCATCCTTGGAGAAAATTGCTGAAGGTTCCGTACATGCAAAGATCATGACGTTGATGTCCCTTCTAGTGCTCAGTATCTTGCCTGCATCACCGGAGCTCATATCGAAAAGCTGCAGATCTGAATCCTTGATAGTATCAAGAACTAAGCCAGGTCTCGACATGAGATATGTTCCGTTATCAACCCTAGCGATGATTGATCCGTATGCCTTCGTATATCTATCTGTAAAGTCTGAGGCATACTTAACAATAAGTTCCCTCACTTGTAATTCGTTCATTTCATACCTCTCTATACTATTTGTATTAGAGTAGTGCAGCTAGCTTGATAGCTCGAGCTACACTGATTATCTCTTTATTCCTAAATTTCCTAAATAAAATCCGCGATATAAGTATCCCGATAACTATGTGAACACAAGTCGCATGTCCATCCTCATACAAGAGTGTCCAGCTTAAGATATGGATAAAATATATACATGCTATTACGTGTGAAATTATATCATCTAATGTGATTTTGAATGTGGAGAGAGCAAGGAAAGTTATACATATTTTATTATAGTTTCCGTGACTCCATCCCACGATGCGTTGCTCGTATCTGGATATATATAATCTGGATCAAATCTCTTGCGATGTGCAAGTTCTAAAGCTGATATGAGACCATCCTTGAGCCGATCCTTAAATGCAGGGATTTCGGACTCAAATGGTTCGCCTGGAGTCCGCATCTTGGGCGGCTCTACCAAGACGGTATTGTCAGATAAAATCTTGCTGGCCAGCCAGCTCCGTATGCCCGGCAGGCTGGTGCAGACGGGAATCGCGCCCGACGCCATCGCCTCTATTAGGACGAGGGGAAGGCCTTCATAGTATGAAGGGAGCACGAATATGTCGCTGGCTCTGAATGCAGAGGCGAGCTCGGTCTGGGATAGCATACCGAGGTAGCTGGCTCTAAATGGCAGGGCTTTGAGCTCGCCTGCGTCGCCAGCGCGGAGCGCTGGCTTCCCCGAGAGGAGGCGCGCGATTCCCTCATCCTGACAGCCACCGGCAAGCAGGAGCTCAAAAGCGGGAATTTCACTATCCTCATTCAGCTCAGCAAGGGCTTCTATAAGCGGAAAAATTCCCTTAGCCGTGCTGAGCTTGCCGGCATAGATGATTTTATACGGATCATCTGACCCTGGAGTTTCCATACCTTCATCTATATTAAATATCTGCGAGTTATATCCGGTGCCTATAACTTTGATCTTGCCTTCAGCTATGCCGTAAAGCTCGATAATCTGATTCTTCTGTTCTTCATGAAGAGCAAAGATTCCGTCAAGCTTCCTTATCCCAGAGGTGATAGAACCACGCCTAAACGGACAGTTCTGAAACTGCCTTATGTCGGAGCCATGCGAGATACCATAGATTTTGCCATGAAATGAATCTGGTGCAAACTCTTTGACCATATCAGGAAGCATGGAAGTGAGCAAGAATAGGTGATGGCATAGGATTACATCTGGATCGAGCTCTCTTATAGCTCTACCGGTAGCTTTTCCAAAAGCGCTATAAAGCATATCTGCCATATCATCAGTGAGGGAATTGTACAGCGTAGAAGGGTATGGCATAACATCTGACATGCCAAGCACCTCAAACGGTAATTCTCCCCTAGAATCCTCGTGTGAATAATATACAGGGTAGGTGCGTACTGAAGGAGGAAATTCAAATAGATCCTCGTTATATACACCGGCAACCACTGCCTGTCTGTGACCGGCTCTGTCAAAAGATTTGACGAGCTCCGTCAAGTATACGCCGCTACCGGTTGAGTGCGGCTTTTGAGTGCTAATACTTAATATTTTCATAATGTTTATATTGTCTTATAAGTAAATTGCGGTGTCAATATCAATTGAAGAACTTAAAATTCTATCAACCAATATTTTCCGCATTGCGAATTTACTGCTCGAAATACGGAAAAAATTCGCCTGTTAATGTTGACTAACTTAATGCTAAAGAGTATATTTTGAATTGTAAAAAGGCAGTGAAAGGAAGACATCATGGCAGAGCGCAATAGTTCACTTGAAAAAGCGTTAAAGGTGCTTGATTTATACCAATCCCAAAGCCGATTGACCTTGACGTCTATAGCTCAGCAAACTGGACTTTCCAACGCTGCTATAAGCAGAATTCTCAATTCGCTTGAGGAGATGAAGTACATCTACAAGGATAAAATCGATGGTGGTTATTATCTTACAGATAGAGTGTTCACCTTGAGTCGAAATACTAATATACAGAAGCAGATAGTCAATATGCTAGATGAACCGGTGGCCAGGCTATGTAGGAAATGCGGTCTGGCGGTGACTGTATCGGTGCGTGAAGGGCTAAAGTCATATATAGCGATTCGTAAGAATCCATATACTGGCGTTGCCGTAGTGGTTAGCTCTGAGGAGATGATGAGTCTAAACTTGACAGCGGCAGGGAAAGTACTCACTGCATTTTCCGGTGAATCGGATAAATTAGCCGAAGAGATTGATTACGTAAGGCTCACACACAAGAGTATCGTGGATAAAGACGAGTATAAAACACTCCTCGAAGAGGTTAAGGAAAGCAGACTCGCCTATGATATGGAAGAAGTCACAGAGGGACTTGTATGTGTAGCGGCGCCTGTACTTTCGACGGATGGAACAGCAATCTGCGCAATCAGTGTCAGCGGTTACAAAGAGCGGATGGTCAGAAGCCTTTACTCCGTAATCCCAAGGCTGCAGGATACAGCTTC
The DNA here is from genome assembly GCF_938041965.1 of uncultured Mogibacterium sp. Classification (GTDB taxonomy): domain Bacteria; phylum Bacillota; class Clostridia; order Peptostreptococcales; family Anaerovoracaceae; genus Mogibacterium. Next base: position 15,566 of record NZ_CALISE010000014.1, read on the forward strand.
TGAATGCGAGAATTTATTTAGATAGTTAAAACTGATTTGCTTTACACAATATCGACTTTTTCTTGTGACATTGTGTGAAAGAAGTTTTTAGATGAGGTAGTAGGATGAGTATTTTCTACGAGATGGATAAGGATTTCGGAGATCTCCTCAAAGAGAAAAAGAATTTTCTCTTTATAGGAGAGGCTGGAAGCGGTAAGAGTGAGATTGTTCTCAATGTTGCAGCAAAGCTTGCTGAACAGACTGGTGCAAAGGTTCAGGTATTCGATATGGACCAGAGTAAACCGCTATACCGCTCTAGAGATATGAAGGATGCATTCGCCCAGAAGGGTGTGGAGATAAATTATCAGCTGCAATTTCTCGATGCACCGACTGTAGTCGGTGGCGTTGCTGAATCACTTATGAACAAGGACGTGTATACAGTCCTTGATATCGGCGGTGGTCACAATGCATCGAGAGTTGTAGGAGTGTACGCACACTTGCTAAAGGATGACGATACAGTTCCGGTCTACGTCATCAATCCGTACAGACCTTGGACGAAGAGTCTAAAGGCGATTGATGAGACTATGAGCGATATCGTAACTGCGGCTAGGTTGAATCGCATCTATATTCTTGGTAACCCTAACCTAGGTTACCAGACGAGTGCAGAAGAATTCATGGAAGGACTTGCTAGGCTCGACGAGATGCTCGACGGAATAGTTACCGTCGGCAGTTTCGTTGTGAGGGATGAGATATATGACGAAGTCAAGAATATGACCGACAGACATCTATTCCCCGTCGAGTTGTTCCTGACGTATTCGTGGGTTGATCGCTAAAACATTTTATTTAAGGAGGTAATGTTGATGGCTAAAGGTAGAGTTGAAATCAATGCTGAAGCTTGCAAATCTTGCCAGTATTGCGTGATTTCATGTCCAAAGAAAGTCCTCGTTATCGGTGAGAATGTTAACTCAAAGGGTTACCCTTATTCAGTTGCAGCTACACCAGAGGATTGCATCGGTTGCGCAATGTGCGCACAGATATGTCCAGAGGACTGTATTGAGGTTTGGAGAGATTAGTAAGGAGGAGCAATATGGCAGAACGTGTATTTATGAAAGGCTGCGAAGCGATTGCAGAGGCAGCTGTAAGAGCAGGATGTCGTTTCTTTGCTGGTTATCCAATCACACCACAGAACGAAATTCCTGAGTATATGGCAAGAAGAATGCCAGAAGTAGGTGGAAGCTTTGTACAGGGTGAATCCGAGGTTGCATCTGTAAATATGCTTTACGGTGCTGTTTCGACTGGAATCAGAGCGATGAGCTCTTCGTCCAGCTGCGGAATTAGCTTGTACTCAGAGGGTATCTCCTTCTGCGCATCAGCTAGACTACCAGCAGTATATGTAAACGTGCAGAGAGGTGGTCCTGGAATCGGTGCTATCCAGCCAGCTCAGCAGGATTACCTTCAGGCAACAAAGGCTTCTGGTAATGGTGGTTTCAGAATGATCGTACTCGCTCCAGCAACTGTTCAGGAGTGCGTAGATATGGTATATAAGGCATTTGACTATGCTGAGAGAGATCAGAATCCTGTACTCATCCTCACAGATGGAGTTATGGGAACAATCATGGAGCCAGTGGTTCTTCCTCCAATGAAGACACCAGAAGAAATTGCAGAACTGAGAGATGCATTCAACTACAGAGCTATCGTAGGTCACCCAGTAGGTGAGAACGCATTCTGTAGACCTGGTTCTGTTGGAACAGGACAGGAAGCTGTTAATATCGAAGCAGATAAGCTCTACAGAACTTGGGATAAGGACGTTGAGTACGAGGAGCTTGAGACAGAGGATGCTGAGATCATCATCGCAGCATACGGAATCTCCGCTCGTATCGGAAAGGTTGTCGTAAGAGAGCTAAGAAAAGAAGGAGTTAAGATTGGTATGATAAGACCTATCAAGCTTTCTCCGTTCCCATATGAAGCATTTGAGAACCTAGACTTCAACAGAGTAAAGGGTATTCTCGATGTTGAGATGTCCATTCCTGCTCAGATGAGATGGGATGTGGATCATGCAGTTAAGGGCAGAACAGTTATCAAGGAGTGCCTAAGATCCGGTGGTCAGCTTCTGACTAATGATCAGGTAATGGAAGCTGCTCGTGAACTGATTAAGGAGGTACTATAGATGGCAAAAGTTTATTCAAGAACTAAGGGAATTCTTCCTGATACAGTATCCGGATTTTGTCCAGGATGCATGCACGGTACAGTGCATAAGCTAATCGGTGAAGCGGCAGAAGAACTAGGCAAGCTCGATAAGCTCGTTAGAGTTGAGGGTGTAGGCTGCTGCGGACTCGGTCAGTTCTACGTTGCTCACGATGCTACTATCGCTGCTCACGGAAGAGCTTGTGCTGTAGCTACAGGAATCAAGAGATCGTCCCCTGATTCACTTGTATACACATATCAGGGCGATGGAGACCTTGCTTCCATCGGACTTGCAGAGACTATGTCAGCTGCTAACAGAGGAGAGAACTTTACAGTAATCTTCGTTAACAACGGAATTTACGGTATGACTGGTGGTCAGATGGCGCCAACAACTCTTATCGGCATGAACTCCACAACTACACCAGAGGGCAGAGAGCCGGATCTTCACGGATATCCAATGCACATCGTTGAAATTCTCAACCAGCTAACAGCTCCTTACTATCTAGAAAGAGTTTCTTGTAACACTCCTCAGAACGTGATCAAGGCTCGTAAGGCAATTAAGAAGGCATTCCAGTATCAGCTCGAGGGCAAGGGATTCTCACTTGTAGAGATCGTTACATCTTGTCCAACAAACTGGGGAATGAGCACACTTGATTCGCTGAAGTTCCTCGAGAAGGATATGTTTGATGAGTACCCTCTAGGTCTCGTTAGAGACAAGGGCTCAGAAGCTAAATAGGGAGGTTTAGAATGGAAAGAAATTTGATGATTGCCGGATTCGGCGGACAGGGTGTAATGACCATGGGAAAGCTTCTTTCGGAAGCTACATGTCAGTCAACAGACCTTAACGTAACATTCTTCCCTTCTTATGGCGCAGCTATGAGAGGTGGTACAGCAAACTGCTACGTTGTAATTTCTGATGATGAAATCGGTGCACCTGTATCTAACAGTGTAGATGACCTTGTTGTAATGAATGGACCTTCACTACACAAGTTCCTTCCAACTCTTAAGAAGGGTGGTACATTGTTCATTAACAGCTCAATCGTAAAGGATCCAATTGATAGAGATGACATCACTGTGGTATCTGTTCCAGTTACAGAGATGGCTCTCGAGATGGGTAACCCAAGAGTTCTTAACATCATTATGCTTGGAGCTTACATCGGATACTCTAATGCAGTACCTGAGCAGGTTATTTATGATGGAATTCACCACAAGTTTGAGCACAAGCCAAAGGTAATTCCACTAAATGATAAGGCTTTCAAGACAGGTCTTGATATTGGTGCTGAGGCTAGACAGTAATGGCATACGCTAGGTAATGGGCGTATATTGATAATCCATAAAGTATGAGGAGAGATGGCTGAATTTCAGCCATCTTTTCTTTTTTTGAAAAAAATTAAAATTTTAATCTGAAGCTTCTTAGCGTTGAAATTCAGCTATTTTTAAAGCAAAAAAAGAATTGCACACAAAACTTTCACTTGACGAAAGCAGCTGAGGCAAATAAAATAGTAAAAAAATAATAGATAAAATTATTTAACTAAATTATTTTATCAAATACAGAGATTAAAAGAAAAAGGAGTAAATGATATGACTTTTGAACAGCTAAAGGAACTAATTTGTGAGAATTTTGGTGTTAGTGAGGATAAGGTAACTGAGACCGCAGATCTTCAGGAGGATTTAAAGCTTGATTCATTAGATGCTGTAGAGCTTTCGATGATGATGGAAGAAGCTCACGGAGTTTCAATTCCAGAGGAGAAATTCCCAGAGTGCAAGACTATTGCAGATGTACTGAAGTTCGCAAATGGTGGTAACTAATTATGGAAAAGTATTTGGAGCTAACCGAGAGGCTAGTTGGCGTGTTCGACCGTAGTAGTAGTGACTATTTAGAAATTAAGATATCGGACTACGCTTTAACTCTTAAGAAAGGTTCGTCTGTATGTGCAGTACCATCAGTGCCAGTGACCGAAGTAGTAGCACCTGCAGTATCCCTGCAGCCTATCGCTCCTGCTTCGTCATCGGCTGTGCAGACAAGAGCCGTAGCAGAGGCTAATGATGTGTCTAACTTAGAAGCATCAGTGCCTGCTAAGGAGGTAGCTACAGCCTCTCTTAATACAGAAGTTGTAAAATCACCGATTGTAGGAGTGTTCTACGCAGCAAAAGATCCTAGTTCACCTCCGTTCGTAAAGGTCGGAGATACTGTGAAGAAAGGTGATGTGCTCTGCATCCTGGAATCGATGAAGATGATGAATGAGATTAGATCTGATTATGATGGTGTAATCAAAGAGATTAAGTGCAAGAACGAAGAACTTGTGGAGTTTGATCAGGTTATGTTTGTGCTGGAGAAGGGTGAATGATTAGAAAGGTCTTAATAGCTAATCGCGGAGAGATTGCGCTGAGCATACAGAGAAATTGTAATGAAATGGGCGTCGAGACCGTTGCGGTTTATTCAGATGTAGATAAAGGCCAACCGGCGATATATTTGGCGGATCAGTCAATATGTATCGGGTCAGGAAAGAGTTCTGCATCATACCTAAATGTTGCGAATATCTTGACTGCTGCGATCGAGTCGGGCTGCGAGGCTATCCATCCTGGATATGGTTTTCTTGCTGAAAATGGCGATTTTGCAGAAAAAGTAGAAGCCTGTGGACTTAAACTCATAGGACCATCGTCGAAGGTAATTAATCTTATGGGTAATAAGCTTTCCGCAAGAAACCTCATGGAAGAGAGCGGGGTTCCCGTTGTGCCCGGATGTAATGATGTAGTCCGTGATGAGGAGCAGCTCTACAGGATTGCTGATGAGATTGGTTATCCAGTCCTTCTAAAGGCATCAGCTGGTGGCGGTGGAAAAGGTATGCGCAGAATCTATAAGCGTGAAGATCTCGTTACTGGCTGGGAACTAACAAGGAGGGAGGCAAAGGCATCATTTGCAAACGATGATATCTATATTGAGAAGCTAATTGAGAATCCTAGACATATCGAGATTCAGATACTTGCGGATAGCCTCGGAAATGTGGTGTACCTACCAGAGAGGGACTGCAGTATCCAGAGAAACAACCAAAAGATTATCGAGGAGAGCCCTAGCAGAGCTAACAGCGACTTACTGGAAAAGATGTATGAGTCTGCCGTGATGTGTGCGAAGGCGTGTGGTTACGAAGGTACAGGAACTGTAGAGTTCATAGTAGATAAATACGACAATTATTATTTTATGGAGATGAACACGAGGATTCAGGTTGAGTATCCGGTAACAGAGATGGTCACGGGAATTAACCTGATTAAGGAGCAGATCAGGATTGCCTCGGGACTTCCTCTATCTGTAAAGCAGGAGGATGTAGCAGCTAATGGTCATGCGATTGAGGTTAGAGTTAATGCTCAGAATCCTTATGATGACTTCAGGCCAAGCTGTGGGGAGATAAGCTTCTTTTTACCTCCAGGTGGTCTCGATACGAGATTTGAGACCGCACTATATCAAGGTGCAAAAATACTGCCATTCTATGATTCTATGATGGCAAAGCTGATCGTAAAGGGAAGCACACGAATGGATGCTATAAAGAAGCTTAGACGTGCAGTTTCTGAGACGATTATAGATGGTGTCCCAACTAACCTAGGATTTATCTATGCGATACTGTATGACAAGGATTTTATCCTTGGGAACATTGATACAAATTATGTTGCTCACAAGGAAGCTGAGCTTCTGGAAAGCATGCATGTAACGGGAGAATAGCAGAAAATGGGAAGCTTAAATAAGCGAAAAAATCTATTGTCCGCAATTAAGAGTATAAGAGGCGGGAGCAAGCAGGATCAGGTTAGGCGTGAGCCTCGAAGAGCGCTTCCCGACCTTTTTCTTAAGTGTGAAGGGTGTAAGTCAGTAATCGACTACAAGGAGTTCTTAGAACATCTTAAGATATGCCCAGAGTGCGGATATCACATGAAGATGAACGGACATGAGCGCTTCGAGTACCTCATGGATGAGGGATATGAAAAAATCAGTTTTGGTAGCGAGCTAAAAGACCCAATTTCTTTTCCTAAGTATGATGAAAAGCGTGCTAAGGAAGAAAAGAAGTCGGGGCTTAATGAGGCTGTTTCTATCGTTAAGGGTACGATAGAAGGGAAGCCTGTTTTAGTGGCGGTGCTTGAACTTCAATATATGATGGGAAGCCTTGGTACATACGTGGGCGAAGAGCTGACTAAGATGTTCGAATATGCGATTAGTAATGATCTTCCAGTTATTATCTTTTCAGCTTCGGGTGGAGCTAGAATGCAGGAGGGGATTTTTTCTCTCATGCAGATGGCCAAGACGAGTGCTGCTATCGGAAAGTTTCAAGATGCGGGATTGCTCTATATAAGCGTTTTGACAAACCCTACCACAGGAGGAGTATCAGCGAGCTTCGCGTCCCTGGGGGACATCATCATAGCTGAGCCTAATGCGCTTATAGGATTTGCAGGACCAAGAGTAATTGAGCAGACAATCAAAAAGAAGCTGCCAAAAGGGTTCCAAAGAGCTGAGAAACTTGAGGAATGTGGTTTTGTAGATATTATTTGCGAAAGAGAGAGCCAGCGTAGACTGATTGCTAAGCTGCTCAAGCACCATGTGAAGATTGGAGCAAAATATGAGTAATGCTTATGAAATAGTTAAGAAGGCAAGATCTAGCAACAGGCTTAGATCTAAAGAGGTTATCGAAAGGCTTTTCGAAGACATAGTCTACCTTAAGGGTGACAGGTGCTTCGGGGACTCCAAAACGATAATCGGTGGAATCGGATCATTTGAGGAAAGACCGGTTACCTTTATCGGAATTCAGAAGGGGCGCGGTATTGAAGAGGGAGTAGAGACAAACTTCGGAATGCCGATGCCTGAAGGCTATCGTAAGGCTATGAGGTTAATGGATCAGGCTGAAAAATTCAGAAGACCTGTAATTACATTTATAGACACACCAGGTGCATATCCGGGTGTAGGTGCAGAAGAGCGTGGACAGTTTGAAGCTATAGCGTCTTCACTAGAGAAGATGTCGATACTGACAGTCCCCGTAATTGCAGTGGTTATAGGTGAAGGCGGATCTGGTGGTGCGTTAGCCCTATCTGTAGCTAACAAGATATTTATGTTTAAAAATGCCGTGTATTCGATTCTTTCACCCGAAGGTTTTGCATCAATTCTATGGAAGGATGCAGGGCTTGCCGAAAAGGCTGCTGATGTAATGAAAATCACATCACAGGATTTATATGACTTCGGAATTGTAGACGAAATCATAGATGAGAATGGGGATAAGGTAAACTTTACACAGCTTAGAAATTTGATTTCAACTGAGCTTCAGTCCTTGTCTGACATGACTGGCGAGGAGATTAGAGAGCGCAGATACGATAAATTTAGAGAGATTAGAGGATAAGATGGGACTTAAAGTTAAGGACATTAAGAGCTTGACTAGAGGAGTTAAGCGTAGCAATAAGTACTATGAAGAAAGACTCGATACGACTGATGAGTGGATTCTAACTCGTACGGGGATTGAAAATCGCTACATAACGGAGGAAACTCCGTCAGAGATGGCTAAGGAACTCGCTGACCAACTTGAATTCGATCGAGATAAGGTAAAGGCGCTTATCGTCGCATCTTTCTCGAGTGACGTTAGGATTCCTTCGATTGCGGGTATACTCCACAAGAGATTAGAACTTAATAATAGCTGTTTTTCTGTAGACATTAATGCTGCCTGTGCAGGTTTTGTATCGGCTATGATTATGGCTGAGCGCATGCTTAATCCTGGAGAAGAGGCTATTCTCGTTGCCAGTGAGCAGGTTAGCAGATATATAGACTTTAACGACAGAGGAATAGCCGTACTGTTTGGAGATGGGTGCGCAGGCATTGTAGTTGAGAAGAACGATAAGCTGTGGCTGAGCGATGCAAGTACTTATGGAGATGACCGGGTAATAGTAATGGACGACAATGATTTCATCCAGATGAATGGTCAAGAGGTATTCAAATTTGCGATAAGTAAAGTCCCAGAATCTCTTGAGCGCCTACTCGAGAGAGCAAATCTCACTGGAGCCGATATAGATTATGTCGCTGCTCATCAAGCTAATGTGCGGATACTAGAGCAGATTTCGAAGAGAACTGGAATAGACGAGGATAAGGTCCTAAAGAATATAAGAGAACGAGGAAATACCTCGGCAGCATCTGTTCCAACACTTTTATACGATTATAGAGATAAGTTTAAAGATGGGGATAAGGTTCTGTTCACGGCTTTTGGAGCGGGGCTAATTGTTAATTCAGTACTGATGGAGTGGTAGATATGAACTTAGATAAATTACTAAATATTAAATATCCAATAATTCAGGGAGGAATGGCGAATATAACAGATGGGAAATTTGCAGCTGCTGTATCTAATGCCGGAGCTCTAGGAACGATTGGATCGGGCGGCATGAAAGCTGATGTACTTGCCAAAGAAATTGACATATGTAAAGGTCTAACAGATAAGCCTTTTGCAGTAAATCTGATTATGTTCCGTTCAGATATTAAGGAGCTCGTTGAGGTTGTGTGCAGGGCGAAGGTTCCGTATGTAATCGCTGGAGCAGGTAGTCCTGGTCCATATATGGAGGACTTCCAAGCTGCCGGAATCAAGGTCATGCCGGTTATATCATCGCCACTTCAGATCAAGCGACTCGATAAGTTCGATGTATTTGCTTACATTGCAGAGGGAATGGAAGCAGGGGGTCATATCGGAGAGATGACGACTATGACTCTAATATATCAGGTAGCAGGTGTAACTGATAAGCCGATAATTGCAGGTGGAGGAATCGGATCGGGAGCACAGATGCTAGCTGCAGAAGTGCTGGGAGCTGAAGGTGTTCAAATCGGAACAGCTTTTCTGTTCACCGATGAGGTTCCGGTTCACCAGAACTATAAGGATTTGCTGATTCATACTGAATCTCATCGCATTACATCGATCGGGAATCTAAATGGAAGACCTATGCGCCTTGTCAAGAATCCGATGACCAGAGAGTTTAAGGAGCTTGAGAGGAGCGAGAGCGACAAGGAAGTACTTGAAGATTTCACGCTTGGTAGGCTAAGAAAAGCAGTATACGAAGGTGATGTAGATCAAGGCTCTGTTATGGCAGGATACACAGCTGCCCAGTTCGATAGGCTGTATTCAGTTCCTGAGCTACTTGAGAAATTGATGAGCGAATATCAGCTCGCAAAGAATAGCCTTAAATAGAGAGGTCTATTTACATAAATGACAGTAAAGTGAATCTATCAAAGAAACAGAGGAAATAATGGAAAATTTAGCAGTAATATTCGCTGGACAGGGTTCGCAGTATGAGGGTATGGGCAGTAAGCTGTACGATAAATATCCTGAGATTAGAGGTATATATGACAGCCTGGGGAGAGAGCTCACCGATATATCCTTCGGCGGTAGCATCGATGACATATCGAAGACTGAGAATCTCCAGCCCATAATGATTGCATTTCAGCTTGCCGTTTTAAAACTAATTCGTGCACATAAGCCTGAGCTCCTAAAGGGGCTTAAGTCAACATGCGGACTCAGCCTAGGTGAATATAGCGCACTCGCACTATCAGAAATAATCGATGAAGATGATGCACTAAGACTTGTTGATATACGTGGCGCCCTGATGGGAAAAGCATCGGAGAATAGAAGTAGCAAAATGCTAGCAATTCTCAAGATGACTGAGGACGAAGTTAGAGAAGTTCTGCAGAGTCATCCCGAATTCGAGGGCAAGGTATATATCGCTAATATAAACAGCAGCCGGCAGATTATCGTATCGGGTGAAGGTTCTGCAATTGATGAACTTAAGGATTTTCTAAAGTCTAACAAGAAGCTTGCTAAACCTCTCTCGGTAAGTGGCGCATTTCATACTCCGTTTATGGAATCGGCTAGGTCTCCATTTATTGAAACGCTAGAAGAAACTTCATTTAGTTCACCAAAAATTTCATATTATCCAAATGTTACTGGCGAGAAGTACGATGGAACGCCGATGGTCCATGTGTTATCGGAACAGATAGTGTCACCGGTGCTCCTTTACAAGACATTCAAAAATATGGTAGATGATGGTGTTACACGTTTTCTGGAAATTGGTCCAGGTGGTGTACTTTCTACAATCCTAGAGAGAGAATTTGAAGGTCTAGAGGTTAGCACGATTAAGAACGATGATGATTTGATTGAACTACTTGAAGCCTAGGCCAAGTGTTCAAATTCTTAGAAATAAAAAGGAGTATATGTATGGCGAATAAAGTAGCGCTTATTACAGGAGCTGCTGGTGGAATAGGCACAGCAATTGCCGAAAAGCTGAAGAGCGAAGGGTTTGATCTTGCACTAAATGTTCGCACCGTGAAGCCACAGTTTAAAGAGCTAGTAGAGAGGTTATCGGACGAAAACTGCCATGTGCAGGTAGTGCTCGGTGATATCGCAAGAGCTGAAGATTGTAAGAGGATGGTAGAGGAAGTCATCGAGGAACAGGGGCAGATTGATGTGCTTGTTAATAATGCAGGTATCACCAAGGATAAGCTCGTCATGCAGATGAGCGAGGCTGACTTTGAAGATGTTATAACCACTAACCTAAATGGTGCTTTCTATCTAAGCAAATACGTGTCGAGATACATGATGAAGAGACGTAGCGGCAGAATCATCAACATGTCTTCGGTCGTAGGTCTACATGGTAACGCTGGACAGGCTAACTATGCTGCTGCAAAGGCAGGTCTTGTAGGCATGACCAAGTCATTCGCAAAGGAATTCGCATCGAGAAATATCCTCGTAAATGCGATAGCACCGGGGTTCATAGAGACACCGATGACTGAAAAATTGACGGAGCAGGTAAAAGATAAAATTAAGGTTGAGATTCCACTCGGCAAGATTGGGGAGCCGAGCGATGTTGCGAATCTGACAGCGTTTCTTGCTGGAGATGAATCGCGCTACATTACAGGCCAGGTTATATCAGTAGATGGGGGTATGAACATATAATGAGTAGAGTAGTAGTAACTGGTATCGGCATGGTTACTCCGTTAGGAAACAATGCAGCTGAAGTGCTTGAGGGAATCAAGAATTCGCGCTGTGGAATCGGAGAAATCACAAGATATGATGCAAGTGATAGAGCTGTTAAGCTAGCTGCAGAAGTAAAGGACTACAATCCCGACGATTACTTTGATAAAAGAGAACAGAGGCGATTGGATAGAGTCACTCAATTTGGTATAATAGCCGGCAGAAGAGCTTTGGAAAATGCTAATCTCACAAGGGAATATTTGTCAAATGAAAGAGCCGGAGTCTTTGTTTCCTCTGGAATCGGTGGAATAAGTACCATCGAGTCAGAACATGCCAAGGGTATGAGTCGTGGATTCGACAAGGTGTCGCCATATTACATCCCTATGGCAATAATAAATCTAACAGCTGGAAATATAGCTATTGATTTAAATGCGCATGGTTCTTGTCAGGCTATGGTTACGGCTTGCTCCAGTGCAACCAATGCTATCGGTGAGGCATACCGCCACATTAAGCATGGGTATGCTGATATCATATTTGCAGGAGGTAGCGAGGCCCCTATCACGGAACTCTCTGTAGGTGGATTTACATCTATGAAGGCGCTATCGCTCTCTCAGAACCCTAACAGAGCGTCGATTCCATTCGATAAGAAGAGAGATGGATTTGTAATGGGTGAAGGCGCGACTGTGCTAGTTCTAGAGGAATACGAACATGCGGTCAACAGAGGTGCTAACATACTAGCGGAGATTGTAGGGTACAGTGATACCTGCGATGCAAATCACATCACAGCTCCTTGCGAAGATGGGAAATTTGCTGCGCAGGCTATGGTACAGGCAATAGCAGATGCTGGAATTAAGACTAGCGATATCGATTACATCAATGCGCACGGAACGTCAACTCCTCTCAATGACAAATATGAAACGGCAGCTATTAAGCGTGCATTTGGCGAAGGATATAGAGATGTGCTCGTATCTTCCTCAAAATCACAAATCGGACACCTTCTTGGAGCTTCTGGCTCAACGGAGCTAGCAATGACTATCATTTCCATGCAGGCAGGGATAGTTCCTCCAACTATAAACTACGAATATCCGGATGACGCATGCGATCTCAACCTGGTGGTTAACAGGTATAAAGAATCAGAAATCAACTATGCGCTCAAGAATTCACTGGGGTTCGGAGGGCATAATGCATCAATCGTAGTAAAGAGGTGGACCGAATGAAATTGACATATGAAGAAGTGAGAAATATTTTACCACACAGATATCCATTTATCATGGTTGATAAAATTGTCGAACTTGAGGCGGGAAATAAAGCTGTAGGAATTAAGAATGTTAGCGGAAATGAACCTTTCTTTCAAGGACACTTCCCTAGTGAGGCTGTAATGCCAGGAGTTCTTCAAGTGGAAGCAGTGGGCCAGGTTGGCGCGGTTGCAGTCTTGATCGATCAAGAAAAGGGCGTTAATGCGTTCCTAGCAGGAATCAAGAAGGCTAGATTTCATAAGAAAATCGTTCCAGGAGATCAGTTAGAGATCCACTGTGCAATCAATAAGAGAGTCGGGAATATTGGATTTGGAGAAGGCTACATCCTAGTTGACGGTGAGAAAGCGATGTCATGCGAGATTTCATTTGCCATCATGTAGAGCACCAGAACTTTAATCCCTGTAGTTAAGAAAGGCGGATTTGAATAGATGCTTACAGAGGTATTTGCAGAGGTATACGAGAAGTTCAAATTGAACTTATATAAGCATATGTTTGTAAATGGCGGAGGCAAGGAGCATGAGCTTACAGCGACAGAGACATTTACACTAGAGGTTATTCATGCGATGAAGAACCCTAAGGTGAGCCAGCTTGCGGAATTTCTGGAGATGTCTACACCTAATGTTGCTTACAAGATTTCTTCCTTGATGAAGAAGGGATATATTGAGAAGATTCAGTCTAAAGAGGATAAGCGAGAGTATATTCTCAAGGAGACCGAGAAGTTTCACGAGTACTACAAGGCGAAGAATAGTTATATACCGATAGTGCTCGACAGATTGGCGAAGAGGTTTACAGAAGAAGAAATCGATAACCTGGAGCACATTCTTAAGGTCATGAGCGATGAGTTTATGGGTGAGGTTAATAGATTTATCGCGGACAACAAGGTCGATTAGATGCATGATTTTAGGCTATATGAGGACTCGGTAATTTCAGAAATTAAAAGGAAGCATAGTGCAGATAGCGTTTTACCTAATGGATTCCGATATATATATTTCGAAAATATCGATTCAACAAACAAATTTGCTAAGGAACATGCTGGCGAACTTGAGAACGCAATAATTGTGGCGGAAGACCAATATGCTGGTGTAGGTAAGAACTCATCTCACTGGTGGTCATCGCCATGCCGGTCGATACTGGCGACGATTATACTATCGATTGATCTTGAGCCAGCTGAAACAATTGTGTATCCGCTTCTAGTCGGGGTTATAATCCGTGAAGTGCTGGCAGAGCATGGGGTTGAAGCTGAGGTCAAGTGGCCAAATGACATTTATATAGGTAACAAGAAGCTAGGCGGGATCCTCTGTGAGACAATTATAGAGAATGGAAAAACTGAAAAATTAATAATAGGGTTTGGAATTAACGTGAACCAAACTAAAGACGAGATGACTTTATATAATATGACATCTCTGTATGAATATAAGGGTATAGAATTTAATAGATGTGAGATTCTTGCAGATATTATTGCAAAGCTATTTGAACATATGAAGGATAGCAGTTCGGATAATACGAAGTATATGGAAAGAGAAGTGAACTCACATCTCTTCGCAAAGGGATTAACTGTAACTTTTGAATCGGATAAGCGCTATGAAGGTACGCTGACTGGAGTCGGCGAAGACGGGGCGCTTTTACTTTTGACAGAATCAGGCATGAAAAAGTTCATTTCAGGGAAAATAATCATGTAACAGATGAGAAAGAAAAGGTTAAAAATGAATAAGAATCGAAATAGAGAAAACGACATTTGCGAAAATAACAAAAGCTATAATAAGAGTCATATAAGAAATCATAGCCGACTAGATGCGCTCACTATCACAAGCGTTGGACTAGCGATAGCTCTTCTCGTGATAGGGTCTGCGATTTCCATACCAATCGGCCCAGTTCCAATTAGTTTACAATCGCTCATAGTGCTCTCGATAGGGATAACTATGGGGAGAAGACTCGGTGTGATGGCTGTTATAGTGTACGTGATAGCAGGGCTTGTGGGACTCCCAGTATTTGCCGGACTAAAAGGAGGGCCGCAGTATATATTTGCCCCAACATTCGGGTTCATAATAGCGTTCATCTTAGCAGCATATATAGTAGGTGCAGGCTATGAATCGAGTTCAAACGTGAAGAGATATGCTAGCCTTGCTATAGCGACCTTTGTGATATATGCGGTAGGTGCAGTATACTTCTATTTTGTGCAGAGTGTACATCTTGGAAATAATATTCCATTTACGAAAGTTCTCCAGCTTACGGTACTGCCGTTCATAATTGGAGATATGATAAAGCTTCATGTAGCTTTTTGCGTAGGCGGAAAACTTAAGAGTTTACTAGGTGTGAACTTTGAAAATGCAAACTAGTTAAATGTCTTAATATATGAATAAAATATCGGCGATAATCAATTCTCATCATCAGAGAAGATTATCGCTTTTTATATGATATATGCAAGATAACGAAGCACATATGCGGTTTATTGCCTTCTGACGAAATGGCTAAATGTATAAGGCCAACATCTAAACACCTTGAAAAAAACAAGGTATTTAGATATAATCGAGAGAAGTAACACATGTAAATACTGCCTGATGGCAAGGAGGATATAATGGTTAGAAGAAGACGTATGACAGATGCAGAAAAAGCACTTCTAATTGAAGAGGGGAAAGCAGCTAGAAGACAGAAGATGCTTAAGACAAGCATGAGAATAGCTGGCCTCAGTATAATTGCAGGAGCTACTCTTGTTGTTGCAACTAAGAAGATTTTCGACGAAATTTTTGTTGAAGATGATTGGTCAGATGTAGATTGGGGAGAAGAAGACGAGGACTACGGCGTATACTAAACCAGTCCTTTGATATAAGCTATAGATTTTGAAAGGGAATACGATGACGGAAAAAAAGGGCACTTTTTATATTACTACACCTATATACTATCCAAGCGCTAAGCTGCACATTGGACACACATACTGCACTGTTATGGCGGACGCGATGGCGAGATTTAAGAGGCTTACTGGATATGATGTAAGATTCCTCACTGGTACTGACGAGCATGGTCAGAAGATCGCAAAGTGTGCACAGGAAGCTGGCGTGACACCGATTGAATATATCGATCCAATTGTTGATACAATTAAGAGACTCTGGGCGACGATGGAGATTAGCTATGATGACTTTATCAGAACCACAGAGGAGCGCCATGAAAAGCGTGTTCAGGAAATCTTCATGAAGATGTACAACAATGGTGATATCTACAAGGATAAGTACGAGGGGTGGTACTGCACTCCTTGTGAGTCCTTTTGGACTGAGAGCCAGCTAGTAGAAGGAAACTGCCCTGATTGCGGCAGGCCTGTTAAAAAGATGAGCGAAGATGCTTACTTCTTTAAGCTGTCAAAGTATTCTGACAAGCTTATTGAGCTTCTTGGAAATGGCACATTCCTTCAGCCAGAATCTCGTGCGAAGGAGATGATTTCATTTGTAGAGCAGGGGCTCGAGGATCTATGTATCTCGAGAGCTTCATTGGATTGGGGTATCAAGGTTCCAATTGATGAGAGACACGTAATCTATGTGTGGCTCGATGCTCTATCAAACTATATTACCGCCCTTGGATTCCCTGGGGAGGATGAAGAGCAGTACAAAAAGTACTGGCCAGGAATAAACCTAGTAGGTAAGGAAATCGTAAGATTCCACTCCATTATTTGGCCTGCAATGCTCATGTCTATGAACGAGCCAGTGCCTAAGAAGGTTCTCGGCCATGGCTGGATTCTAATCGATGGCGGAAAGATGTCGAAATCTAAGGGCAACATTGTTGATCCGGAGATTCTAATCGATCGTTATGGAATAGATGCGCTTAAATATTTCTTGCTCAGAGAGTATACTTTTGGTCAAGACGGACTATATACCAACGAGATCATGCTTAACCGCATCAACTACGATCTCGCTAACGACCTTGGAAACCTCTTGTCTAGAACTGTTTCAATGATTGAAAAGTATTGCGGCGGAGTAGTTCCAGAAGCTACGACTGAGGATGATTTCGATCGTGACCTTATTGCTACGGCACTCGGATGTGCTGCGAAGGTTGAAGCTCACATGGATGAATTCCACTTCAACAATGCGCTCGAGGAGATTTGGATAGTTATTTCGAGAGCTAACAAGTATATCGACGAAAAGATGCCTTGGATTCTTGCAAAGGACGAGAGTAAGAAAGCCGAACTTGATACAGTTATGAGCAATCTAGCAGAGGTGCTCAGAATGATCTCTGTGTTAATCATCCCATATATGCATACGACTTCAGATAGGATGAGAGATCAGCTCGGAATTTCAAATCAAGAGTCAAAATGGTCGGATCTTGAGGAGTTCCGCATGATGGCTGGGGCACATGTCCATAAGGGTGATGTTCTGTTCCCAAGACTTGATGTAGCTAAGGAAATCGAAGTTCTATCTAATACAGAACAGGAAAAGGTTGCTATAAAGAAGAACAACCGAAAAAAATAAATAAGAATGAGGCCTCAAGTATAGACTTGAGGTCTTTTTTACCAATATAGGGGGGGGGAGAAAATGCTATTTGATGCACACACTCATTTGAATTATGAAGAGTTCAGTGAAGAAGAGCGGCTTGATAGGGCAAGGGAAATAGAAGAGTCTGATGTGGAGTTTATCATTGATGTCGGAGATTCAGTAGAATCGTCAAGACAGGCGATTAAGGATGCAGCTGATTATTCTTGGTGCTATGCCGCTGTTGGGATTCACCCGGATAAGGCACTCGCATACTCTGATGATGATATAGATAAAATCAAGGAACTAGCTAGCGCACCAAAGGTTCAAGCAATTGGTGAAATAGGTCTAGACTTTCACTATGGAAAGGATTCCAAGGCAGAACAGATTGAACTCTTTAGGAAGCAGATAAGAATTGCGAATGAACTCATGATGCCGATTATGATTCATACACGAGAAGCCGATGCGCTTACAAGAGATATCCTCATCGAGGAAGGAGCATTTAGCGAAGAGAGGAAGGCCCATTTTCCATCGAGGCCAGACGGACACGGGGGGATGGTTGCTGATGCAAGAGTACAGCTACATTGTTATTCAGGCTCACTTGAACTGGCACGTGAGTATGTGAAGCTTGGGGCGACATTCTCTATAGGTGGACCGCTAACATTTAAAAATGCGAGAAAAACCGTAGAGGTACTAGAGGGAATACCGCTTCAGTTTATAATGAGTGAGACAGATGCGCCTTTTTTAGCGCCAGAACCGAAGAGAGGAAGACCTAATAAGACGCCATATATTGAGCATGTAGTCAGGAGGATGGCGTTATTAAAGGGCATCGAGTTTGACGAAGCAGTGCGGATAACGTCAGAAAATGCGAGACGTTTCTTTAATATAGAAGCGTTATAAGTAGAGTTATTTTGCAATTCGGAGTATGTTCATACGACGATGTATAAATAAGCTTATTAGGAGTTAACTTGGGATATCTATGAATGGAATTATAAAAAAGATTATTGATAGCAAGATAGTAGAATATGGAGATAGGGTAATTGTCGGTTTTTCGGGTGGACCTGATTCGCTGACACTTCTTCATGCTCTGAATTCAGCTAAGGAGGAGCTTGGAATATCAATATATGCGGTTCATATTAATCACCAGATTAGACCTGTGGACTGCGATGTTGAGGCAGAACATGCTAGAAGCATATGCATAGAGCTTGGTATTCCATTTAAACTCGTTATCTGCGACTGTAAGGAGCTCGCAGAGCGAGAAAAGATATCGGAAGAAGAGGCTGGTCGCAAGATTCGCTACGAAGCATTTTCTGATATGGCGTGTGAACTAGAGCGATGCGGAACACCTAGGGAAAGGATAAAAATAGCAGTAGCCCAGAACAGAGACGATCAAGTTGAGACCGTCCTGTTTCATATACTGCGTGGCACTGCAGTTCGTGGTTTAGCTGGTATACCTATCAGGAGGCTAGATGAGCGTGGATACATTGTAATTAGACCACTTCTAGACATAAGTCGAACTGAGATTGAGGGATATATAAATGACTATGATCTAGAACCAAGCATGGACAAGAGCAATGAAAAGCCTATATACAGCCGTAATAAGATTAGACTTGAACTGATACCAGAGCTCGAAAGAGATTATAATCCTTCGTTTCGAAAGGCAATTACACGGCTGAGCGAATCAGCAGCTTGTGATGATGAATACATGATGAAAGAAGCTGCAAAACTATATGAGGATTCTGTCTCTTTGGATAATGAATATGAACTTTATAAAGTAAGGGATGTGCATAAGGCACTAAAGAGACGGATAGCAGCCATGATGCTTGAGGCAGAAGATGTTCATCCAACCTATGAGCTCGTCAATTCATTAGTAGGAATCATCGATTCAAGGAGCCCTTCAGCAAGCTATGACCTGCCTGGGGGGATAACAGCAGAGCGCAGGTATGAGAGATTGGTGTTTTTGCAGAAAGAACACGGGGGTAATTCTCACTCAGATTCAGGAAGGCGTGGTATAAAAGAGATCTCTATAAAAGCTATATCTATTGCTGAATATCAAGAGTTAAGAGGTAACACAGAAAAGGATGATCTGTATGCGGCATTTGACCTAGATAAGCTGATTCAGGAAAGGGGACTTAAGGCGGAGATGATTAGCGTATCAGATGAAAGCTCCTGGCTTGACATCAACCTGCGCACCAGAAGGTCTGGAGACTATATCGGAACAGGAAATGGCAGCAAAAAGCTGCAGGATTTTTTAGTAGATGAGAAGGTGCCAAAGGCGTCTCGAGATGAAATAAAATTGGCTGCAATAGGTAGTGAAATACTTTGGATTTTACCTAATGAAATGTTTAAGTCAGAGCGATATAGGATTAAGGGGAAATATTCACAAAAATATCAGGTTGATAACAGTTCAGAGAGGGTTTTGTTTCTTGAACTGCGCTAATTCGTATGATAAAATAACACGACAGTTTGTGTAAAATAACAAATTTTAGACCAAAAATATTATTAAAGAAATATGAGGGGTACGATAATTGAAGAGATTTATTAAGAATTTTGCGATATATTTGGTTATATTCGCGGTTGTTCTCGGAGTAGCTTTTTTCTACAAGGGAGCAGACGGTGCGAAGAAGACTGCTGAAGTGAAATTCTCAACATTTGCAACTCACCTTGAAAAAGGAAAATATACGACAATAAATATAACGGATCGAAAGATGACGGCAACGCTAAAGAATGGCAACAAGGAATACGCGTATGCGCCATCGGTTGTTGAAATCAGCTGGCTTGAGAACAGCTATGTGTTCCCACAGGTTAAGTCCGGTAAGCTGAAACTTTCTAGCGATCCACCGCAGAGTAGTGTTAACTTCTTCTCACTGCTACCGACGATTATTATGGTTGTCGCACTTGGATTCCTATTCTACTTCATGATGAGTCAAGGTGGTAACAACAAAGCATTCCAGTTCGGTAAGAACAGGGCTAAGCTGTACAAAGAAAATGGTAAGAATATACGTTTTGCAGATGTAGCTGGGCTAAAGGAAGAAAAAGAGGAGCTCGAGGAGATCGTTGATTTCCTTAAGAATCCTTCTAAATATTCTAATTTAGGTGCAAGAATTCCTAAGGGGGTACTACTCGTAGGAAATCCAGGTACTGGTAAGACTTACATCTCTAGAGCTACAGCTGGGGAGGCTGGAGTTCCATTCTTTACGATTTCAGGTTCTGACTTCGTCGAGATGTTTGTTGGTGTGGGGGCTTCTCGAGTAAGAGACCTTTTTGATCAAGCTAAAAAGAATGCGCCGTGTATCATATTCATAGATGAAATTGATGCCGTAGGTCGTAAGAGAGGTGCTGGTCTTGGCGGAGGTAATGATGAGCGTGAGCAGACGCTCAATCAACTTCTTGTTGAGATGGATGGTTTCGATGGAAACTCAGGCATCATCATTTTGGCTGCTACAAATAGACCGGATGTACTAGACCCTGCACTGCTTCGCCCAGGTAGATTTGATAGGCAGATTGTAATCGGAATGCCTGACGTTAAAGCGAGAGAGGAAATTTTCAAGGTTCACACCAAGAATAAACCGCTTGCTGACGATGTTACAATTGAGATTCTCGCTAGGAGAACACCTGGTTTTTCACCTGCAGATATCGAGAATCTGGTTAACGAAGCGGCACTTTTAACAGCAAGACGCAATGGTACTAAGATTAGAATGGATGAAATTGAGGAGGCTACTACTAAGGTAATGGCTGGTCCTGCAAAGAAATCGAGAGTTATTTCCGAGGCTGAGAGAAAGCTTACTGCATACCACGAAGCTGGACATGCAATAGTTATGAAGGCCATACCTAACTCCGACCCAGTTCATCAGATCACTATCATACCGAGAGGTATGGCAGGCGGATTCACGATGTCACTACCTGAAGATGAAAAGTTCTTCATGACAAAGGGTGACATGGTTAATATGATCAAGCATCTTCTAGGCGGCAGAGTTGCAGAGGAGCTTAAGCTAGATGACATAAGCACTGGCGCAAGCAATGACCTTGAACGTGCGACAGCTATCGCTAGACAGATGATTACAAAGTATGGATTTAGCTCAAAGCTCGGACCAGTGAGCTTTAGCTCAAGTGATGAAGTGTTCCTTGGAAAGGACTTTTCCACAAGACAGAATTATTCCGAGGAAACCGCTTCAGAAATCGATGCTGAGATTAAACACATACTCGAGAGCTGCTACGAAGCAACAACTAACATCCTTAAGGAGAATGATGAAGCGTTCGAAAGAGTTGCTCAGGCACTTCTGCTCATCGAGACACTGGATGGAGAACAGTTTAATGATCTCTATGATGGCAAGGTCACACCTGAGGAGCTTGCTGAGAATGTAAAGGCTCGTGATGAACAGATTGCAGAGCTAAACAAGGCAGAGGCAAAGGAAAGTGAGAGGCTCGAGGAAGAGAGACGTCAGGAGGCTGAGGAGCGGTTAAAGGAGCTTCAGTCTGTTATCGTTGGTGATTTGAAGTTTGAAGACTCTACTTTTGCAGAGGAAAACAAGCCTACAGTCAAGAAAGATTTGGAAAAGCCATCTGAAGAAGAGCAGACGAATTCTAACGTAGGGTGGCCGGCTGAGGCTGAAGAAGAGCCGAAAGATGCTGAGATTGAAGCAGATGCAGATACAGATGCGGACGCATCAAAGGAAGCAGCGCCTGAATCAAAAGATGAATACAAGAATGATACGGAAACTGACAAAGAGTAAAAGAGCGATAGGCTCGGAGTCAAATAAATTGAAGGAGCAATAAAATGAGGATAACTGTAGAAGATTGCCTTAATCTAGATGCGTTCAAAGGGAGCACCGTAATTTCCTGCAAGAGAAAGATGGACAGAAGAGTGCGAACCATCTCAGTTTTCGATGAAATTGATTATGAGAAGGGAATCGAGCGTAACGGAGTAAAGGAACAGATGGTTCTTACCCATTTCTGGAACTGTAAGGATGATATTGATGCTCAGTGCCGAATTGTCGTTGGTTTTGGTAAAAAGGCAATCGCTACACTCGTAATTTTCCTACATGAAGAAGGTGTTAGAGCTGTAGACCAAAAGGTAATCAAGACAGCGGAGGAAAATGGACTTCTGATTATCGTGATTCCAGATGATAAAGAGACTACGTATGCCGTACTTATGGAGCAGGTGCTTGATAAAATCCTGTACGGACACAACTACAGTGACAATATTTTAAACAACACAATTTATCATCTTCTTAACTTCGAGAAGCATAGAAATTTCCAGAGTGCGCTGAAGGAAGCTGCTATAAATAATGACTATCAAGCTATTTTAATGACCTCGGAGTTCAATCCAATACTCACAATTGAGACTCGCCATGAGGAAACTATTGATAATGCAATAGTTCAGGCCAAGAAGATGGATGTGTCGCACTCTACCATGTTCACTCAGGTCAATATAAATGACGTAATCACTTACTGGGGAACTATAGATATAAATAACGAGAAGCACATCTTGATGATTGTAGATAATGAGGACAACTACTCTGCTACTGAAATCAAGAAACTAGCGGAGATTATCGAGCTTGCGATGGGTATGTGGAAGTACACTCCTGAGAGAGATTCAAGAGCTGAGTTTATAAAGTCAGCTATAAGAGGAGATCTGACATTTTGCTACACCCTAATCGACGAGGCTGGACTCAAAGGCAAGCAGTTTGTCAGCGTATTCTATGCGAATGGGATAAACAACAGAGCATCACAAGATATTCTCGAGAGATACAAATCAGACAAGGGCTTCGGAATCCTTCCACTCATTGAAGGAAATGAATTTTACGGCATGATTTATGCTGATGCAGGTGAAGAGAAGGGTGTTCAGCTCAAGAATGATTGCCTCAGAATGTACGATGATCTCAAAGAAGGCCGTAAGGATGTAAGGATTTTTCACTCCACAGGTATTGAGGAGCTCGACAGCGCAATAGACGGTTTCAAGATGATTAATGAGACATGGAATAACGTAGAGGCTGTGTTCCCATACAAGAGGGTGTTTACTAAGTACGAGATGTCGATGGTCTGCAACTGTATCAATATTCAGATGCAAAGCAGCGTGCTCAAGAAGATTTATCTAGATTTACTCGAGCCATTTGAACGAGAAGTATCTCTAAATAAGGGAAGGCTGCTCCTCGAGACACTCGAAACCTTCGTGCTTGATGCCGGAATGAATAGTAACAAGACTGCAGAGTTTATGAATATTCATAACAACACAGTTCAATACAGACTAAAGCGAATCAATGAGATTCTCGGCGCAGAGCTAACAGGAAACAGAATTATCCCAGGGCTCACTATGGCCCTAGCTCTAAGGAGAATGGAGGATCACTAAAATGCTTCTAGCTGTAGATGTAGGAAATACAAATATAGTGATAGGCGTGTTTAGCAAGTCACAGCTCATTACTAGCTGGCGACTTGCTACAGATAGCAGGCGAAGTGCAGACGAGTATGGGATTCTGGTCGAGCAGATGTTCAGACATGAGGGGATAGACCCAGCTGACATTGACGATGTGATTATATCCACTGTCGTGCCTTCCCTGCTTTTTGCCTTACAGCACATGTGCTATAAGTATCTGCACGTATCACCACTTGTTGTTGAAACGGGTGTAAAGACGGGGCTCAAGATTAAATGTGACGACCCACGTCAAATTGGTTCTGATAGAATCGTAAACGCTGTTGCTGCACATCATAAGTATAAGAGTCCACTAATAGTTATCGATTTCGGAACAGCTACGACTTTCTGCGCTATAACTGAGGACGGAGACTATTTAGGTGGTACGATTGCCCCCGGGATAAAAATTTCGGCAAAGGCACTTTTTGAACAGACAGCTAAGCTACCACATGTGGATTTAGAGGTCCCAGGAAATATGATCTGCAAGAATACCATTGAAGGCATGCAGTCGGGATTAGTATATGGTCATATGGGGCTTACAGAATACATCGTTGAAGGCATGAAGAAAGAGCTCGTAGAAAACTACGGGAAAGAGTACGATGCCATTAAAGTTGTTGCGACAGGGGGGCTTGCTCCAATGGTAGAGAATGGCGTAAAGTGCATAGATGTCATTGAAAAGAGACTTACGCTCGATGGTCTAGTACTCATCTATGAAAAGAACAAATCACAGAGGAAGAAACGCAACTAATGTCAGATAAGAAATATATTATTGGCGATGTTGAGCTGCCGAATCCATTTTTGTTAGCACCACTTGCGGGTGTCACGGATGCAGTTATGAGACGACTCTGCGAGGAACAGGGAGCGGCGATGACGTGCACCGAAATGGTAAGTGCAAAAGGTTTATATTACGGAGATAGAAAGACGCCAAAACTCCTATATATACCTCCAGAATCCGGAGTAACAGCAGTACAAATTTTTGGCAGTGAACCTGACGTGATGTCGTATGCGGCATCAGCTTTAAACTCAGAGCCAAATAAGATTCTCGACATCAATATGGGCTGCCCCGTTCCTAAGGTGGTAAAAAACGGTGATGGTGCGGCTCTGATGAAGAATCCCGACCTCGTTTATGACATCGTATATGCGGTTGTGAAGAGTTCTGAGAAACCAGTCACCGTTAAGATAAGGAAAGGATTCGATGATGCGTCTATCAATGCAGTAGAAGTTGCGAAGGCCATATCAAGTGCAGGGGCATCTGCTGTTGCTGTTCACGGGAGAACACGGGAACAATACTACTCAGGCAATGCTGACTGGGATATCGTGAGGCGGGTCAAAGAAGCTGTAGGTATACCAGTTATAGGTAATGGCGATGTATTTACAGGTAAAGATGGCGTGCGCATGATGGAGGAGACAGGATGCGACTTTGTCATGGTAGCACGAGGTGCAATGGGAAATCCCTGGATATTTAAAGAATTAAATGCAGCCTTCCATGGCGAGGAGGCACCACCTCGTCCAACTGTAAGAGAACTTAGCATGATGATGATTAGACACCTAGACGAACTGGTTCAACTTAAGGATGAATATTCTGCGGTAAGAGAGATGAGGAAGTTTGTCGCATGGTATACTAAAGGGGTGAAGGGAGCAGCTAAACTCCGTGGTAAGATTAATAATATTGAAACACATGCAGAGATGAAAGAGGCTTTGAACATTGAGTAATAAGAAGAAACTTAAAGCGGTATCCATCATGTTATTACTGATAATGATAGCTAGTGTACTTGGTGGATGCACGACCTTTGACAATTTCAAAAAGACTTTTGTAGATAAGCAGGTAGTTGGTGATGATAACACCATAACCATCGGTATATATGAACCTAGTTCTGGAGAATTTAAAGAACAAGGTGAAGAGGAAATCAGAGGAATTGAGCTCGCAAATTCTATTTATAGCAATGTAAATGGAATTAAGATTAAACTCGTTAGAGTCGATAACCAGTCTGATGTCAATTCAGCAAAAGGCGCGATACAGAACCTCATCAAGATGAAACCCGCTGTGATACTTGGGAGTGCCGGTGAGGCAAACTCTATGGTTGCATCGCCATATATTGAGGCAGCAAAGATCCCGACTATTACGCCGTCTGCTGTCAATCCGCTGATTACTGAGAACAACAAGTATTATTTCAGGGCATCTATTACCGAATCACAGCGCGGAGCAGGGCTAGCCGAATACGTGTACAGTGTGCTTGGATCAAGAAAAATTGCAACGATATCCATGAAGAATGATAGTGCAAACACTGCTATGCAGAGAGGCTTCAACTCCAAGATTAGTGAACTAGAGCAGGGGACTTCCGGTGATTCTCCCGGCGTTTCGTCCATTGTCTATCAGAAGGCTGTTGATGTCGATTTTGAAAGCTATGGAAAGCTTGTTAAAAGTATAAAGAAATCTGATGCATATGTCGTGGTTGTACCGTTTGGGGCAGAGAATTCCGATAAGCTCTTCTCAGAAATAGAAAAAGAAAATCTAGAGAAGAAGATAACCTTTGTAGGAAGTTCAAACTGGAACAATGAAGACTTTATAGCGATGATGAAGAGCCATCCAAAGATTAAAGTTGTATTTCCGTCGGACTCCGTGTTCAGCGGTGGAAAAACGACGACAAAGTCCGTAACGGCTGAGACTCAGAGATTCATTATTGAGTATGCAAAGAAGTACGGTAATGATTCCGAACCAACGAGTAATGCCGCCCTTGGATATGATTCGTATTTGCTTGCCATCAATGCTATCAATAGAGCAAATTCTAAGAAGCCAAAGGACATACGAAAGGCCTTGGCAGAATTATCAAATGTCGGAGGGGCGACGGGTGTGTTCACTTTTGATGAATATGGAAATCCTATAAAATCAGTAAACCTATCAACAATTAAGTCTGGAAAGGTTATTTCGCTGTATGTGACTAACGACAAGACCACAGCGGAAAATATGGGAAAGATTAAGTAAGTATAATCAAGCATTTGAATTAATAGTTTTGCGAAATATTTTGCGGTTAGAGGTAGTAAAATGAATTATATAGATTACTTAGAAGATTCAAATTCTGAGATGATTGAAGAACTTGCAAGGCAGGTAAGAATTGACAGCGTAAGGTCAGAACCAGTAAGAACGCCTGAAGGAGAGCTTTACCCGTTTGGGAAAGGGGTTCAGGAATCTCTTGAAGAGCTGCTTAAACTAGGTGAGAGCATGGGATTTGAGGTCCACAACTATGATAATTGCGTTGGAGAAATTGTTTTCCCTGGAGATCCAGGCGAAGAATCATTCGGCATAGTTGGACACCTAGATGTAGTTCCTGTGGCTGATGATTGGAAATATGGTCCGTTTAATCCAGTGATTGAAGATGGTTTTATGTATGGACGAGGAACAGCTGACGATAAAGGACCTGTTATCGCTGCACTTTTTGCTATGAAAGCAATTAAAGACGCAGACATTACACCTAAGAAAACTATTAAGCTTATTGCTGGTCTCGATGAGGAGACTGGCAAGGAAAGCGCTATCCACTATAGAGAAGTGGCAAAGATGCCTGATTTTGGGATTACGCCTGATGCTGATTTCCCCGTAATTAATGGCGAGAAGGGGATTCTTATCTTTGATATCGCGCAGAAACTCAAGAAGCATACAGTGAGGGAAGGGCTCATACTGAGCAAGGTTCAAGGTGGACTAGCAGCAAATGCAGTTCCAGCTCATGCTAGAGCAGTTATAGCATCCGATGACAGAGCAAGATATGACGAGATTATTGCACTTGCTAAATCATATAGTGAAGAGAGAGGGTATGATGTTACCGCAAAGAAAACGAGAACATCATTAGCTATTGAGGCTCATGGAGTTGCAGCACATGGTTCAATGCCAGAGAAAGGTCTCAATGCTATAAGTATCCTTATGGAATTCCTTGGTAAGCTTGACCTCTATGGAGATGAAATAACTGAGTTTATCGATTTCTATAATGAACATATAGGATTTGATTTAAATGGTGAACGCCTAGAATGTCAGTTTGAAGATGATCAATCTGGTAAGGTAATCGTAAACGTTGGAACGATTGATATCAACGATGAAGTTGCCACTATGAAGATGAACATTAGAGTCCCAGTAACGTATGACAATTCAGCAGTTATGAAAGGGATTGAAAGTGTACTAGGACCAAATCAAGGCATAGTAAAGGGTACAGACGATAAAGCGATATACGTTGATCCAGAAGACGATTTTGTAAAAACACTGATGGAAGCCTATAGAGATTACTCAGGGGATTTAGATAGTGAACCAGTAGTAATCGGTGGCGGGACATATGCAAAGCACTTTGATGGTGTATTGGCTTTCGGAGGGCTCTTCCCATGGGAAGATGACTGCATGCACATGGCGGATGAGAGAATCTCTCTCGATTCGTATGACAAGATGGCAAAGATATACGCTTCAACTATCTATAAGCTTTGTTGTAAGTAGGTATAAGACGAGAAATGGGTGTTCAGGAACAGATTGTTTATATAAAAAATGAGCATGATACTGAAGAGTTTGGAATGAAACTGGCTTCCTCATTGGAGCCGGGCGATATTGTGGCTCTAATTGGAGATCTTGGAACTGGCAAGACTACTTTGACGAAGTATATTGCAAAGGGGCTTGGGGTTACTGAGAACATCGATAGTCCAACCTTCAATATTGTTAAGGAACACAAGAGCGGTAGAATACCGCTCTTCCATTTTGATGTATACAGACTGTCAAGCGGTGATGAACTTCTCAATATAGGAGCTGATGAATATTTCTATTCTGATGGAGTATGCATAATTGAGTGGGCTGATATAGTGGCGGATGTTGTACCTGAAAAAGCAAAGGTAATATTGATAGAGTATGGTGAAAAACAAGGGGAGCGAGTTTATAGATGTATATTCTAAGCATTGAGACAACAGGAAGATACGGTTCGGCTGCACTCATAGACAGTTGTGGTAGAATCTCATCAAAAAACTCCCATGAAGAAATGAATCACCTTAAGGATATCATGCTGCTTGCTGATGAATGCCTCAAGGCAGAAGGGATTGGAACTAATTCCATCGACGCAGTGGCGGCTTCTATCGGGCCAGGCTCATTTACTGGCATAAGAATTGGGGTATCTACTGCGAGGGGAATCGCCGAGATGCTTAACATACCTTGCATTTCTATATCTTCTCTAGAGGGGATGGCGGCTCTCGCTGACACTCATGTTGGTGAAGAAGTAAGATTTTTTGCAACTATTATCAATGCGAGGAGAGGTCAGCTCTACGGTGCACTTTTTGAGAGAGATGGCGCCAGATATAACGCTGTACTTAGTGAGAGGCAGTACATGATAGATGAGTTTTTGGAAGAACTTAATAAAATCTATTCTGAGTATAAGCAGATTATCTTCGTTGGTGACGGCATAGATGCATATGAAGATAAGATTCGAGAAGCTGGATTATATCGATTAGCTGATGAAGAGTGGCGCTATCAAGATGCTTCGTCAGTGGCTGAGCTAGCGCTTCAAAAATATAGGAGTAACAATACAATAACTTATGATGACCTTCTTCCCAACTATATGAGAAAGAGTGAAGCTGAGATGAGACTTGAATCAGGTACTCTCAGCAGCAAGATAGGGAAGCTCATATGATAAGGGAAACATTTGAGGATAAGACTAAGGTCGGAGTCCGAATTGCAAAGCGCTCAGATCTTGATGATATATATGAGCTTGATGTACAGACGTTTGCAATGCCATGGAGCAAAGAAGCGCTTAGCTACGATATACTCGAAAACGATAATGCATTCGTTATTGTGGCTGAGTATGAAGGTGAATTTGCAGGGTTTGCAGATATTTGGACCGTGCTTGGCGAGGCTGACCTTAACAGTATCGCAGTGAGAGTTGACTTCAGAAGGAAGGGAATAGGCGATGCGATTATGTTCGCAATGACTGAAATGCTTTCAGCAAACGGCGTGGAAACCATAAACCTTGAAGTGAGAGTAAGCAATATACCAGCGATAAAGCTTTACAAAAAATACGGATTTAAAGAGTGCGGAGTGCGTCCAGGGTATTATCTGGATAATGGCGAGGATGCGCTAATTATGAAGAGGGAGACAGGTGATTATGCACAATAATAAGCATATTACACTGGGAATAGAATCGAGCTGTGATGAGACAGCGGTAGGTATAGTTGCGGACGGACGTGAGGTTCTGGCAAATGTAATTTCATCGCAGATTGACATACACACTAAGTTTGGTGGTGTAGTACCTGAAATTGCTTCGCGGCGCCACCTTGAGAATATCAACGATGTAATAGAGCAAGCGTTAGGTGAAGCTGGAGTTACCATGGATGAGGTGGATCTCATAGGAGTAACTTATGGACCAGGGCTTGTTGGTGCGCTTCTTGTTGGAGTGGCAACGGCAAAGGCAATGGCTTGGGCACGCGGTATTCCGTTAGTAGGGGTAAACCATATGCATGGTCATATCGCATCAAACTATCTAGAATATAAGGAGCTTGAACCACCGTTCATAGGGCTCGTAGTCTCTGGTGGACACACAAATATCATCAAAGTAGATGATTATAACGAGTGCAAGATACTTGGAGCGACTAGAGATGACGCGGCAGGTGAAGCGATGGATAAGGTTGCTAGGGTAGTAGGACTAGGATATCCAGGTGGACCAAAGATAGATAAAGCTGCTCGCGAAGGGGATAGAGATGCTATCAAATTTAAAAGGGTGTATCTCAATGATGGAAGCTATGACTTCAGCTTTAGCGGACTCAAGACGCAGGTACTAAACTACATAAATAGCGAAAGACAGGCAGAAAGAGAGATAAATGTACCTGATTTGGCAGCTTCATTTCAGGAATCGATTATGGAAGTTATCGCAGATAAGGCAATCAGCGCAGCTACTTCTTATGGAAATAATAAAATCGTAGTGGCTGGCGGTGTTGCTGCTAACAGTAGGCTTAGAGAATTACTAGAGAGCAAGGGTGAAGCATCCGGAATAGAGATTCTAAAGCCTGCTCAGATCCTTTGCACAGACAACGGTGCGATGATCGCTTGCTCTGCATACTATCAGATGAAGAAAGGAGAGTTCGCGGACATGTCATTAGATGCGTGCCCCGGACTGGAGTTTTAATTATGCTTGTAATGTCGGCAAAAGATATATGCAAGTCGTACGGAACTGACATCATCATTGAGGATGTCTCGTTTTCTGTAAATAAAGGAGACAAAGTTGGAATAGTCGGTCCGAACGGTGCTGGAAAAACCACATTGCTAAGCATAATTGCAGGCGAGAATGAACCGACTAGCGGCGATGTTTTTATCCGCAGTGGGTATGTCGTCGGGTATCTCAAACAGAAGGATCACTTTTTCTCAGAAGGAACAGTTATCGAGGAAGCTGCGAAGACTTTTACGCACTTTTACGAGATGGAAGAGGAGATTTCAAGCCTGGAGAAGGCAATCTCTGATACGAATAATCCGAAATTCGATCAAGACCTAGAAGCATATACCCACCTTATGGATAAGTATAAAGCTATGGGTGGATATTCATACAAGAGTGAACTCATCGGTGTGCTGGCGAGCATGGGATTTGGTGCGGATACTCACGACAAGGAGATAAGCATGCTTTCTGGTGGTGAGAAAACTAGACTTGCATTGGCATGTATGATGCTTCAAAAGCCAGATATCCTCATGCTTGACGAACCAACTAACCATCTCGATCTTAAGATGCTTGCTTGGCTCGAGTCATTCCTAAAGACTTATAAAGGTACGATAATCGTCGTATCTCATGACAGATACTTTTTGGATAGGATAGTGAATCGCATATTTGATATGCGCGGGACGCACCTTGTAGATTATCGCGGAAATTACTCAGAATACCTCGTAAAGCGCAGTGAGCGCGAAGAGGTTATGAGACGAGAGTACGAAAAGCAGCAGAAAGAAATCGCCAGGCAGGAAGAAATAATTCGCAGGTTTAAGCAGCATAATACGGAGCATCTTGTCAAGAGGGCACAGTCTAGAGAGAAGAGACTTGCGCATTTAGAAGTGCTGGATAGACCGTCACTCAAGCAGGCTGAACTGAAACTATCATTTGATGCTGACTTCAAGAGTGGGAAGGATGTAATCATGACAGAAGAGCTGTCTAAAAGCTTTGGAGAGAAGCAGCTCTTTAGGGATGTTAAGTTTGATATCAAGAGTGGAGAGAAGATATGTTTTATCGGAGATAATGGTGTAGGTAAAACCACCCTGCTGCGCATCATCATGGGCGAGGAAGAAGCAGATGAAGGATATCTAAAAATCGGACATAATGTCGATTTTGGCTATTATGATCAGGGGCAGCTTTTGCTTGATGAAAACGAGACTGTATTAGG
This sequence comes from uncultured Mogibacterium sp., assembly GCF_938041965.1. Classification (GTDB taxonomy): domain Bacteria; phylum Bacillota; class Clostridia; order Peptostreptococcales; family Anaerovoracaceae; genus Mogibacterium. Next base: position 47,187 of record NZ_CALISE010000014.1, read on the forward strand.
TGAGATGAAAAACGCATATCACCTCTATACTGACACGGAAATGCGAAATATCCTAGGTAGATTCTTATTTAGAGGTGATGACGTATTCAAGAGCGTATCGGCACTTTCAGGCGGAGAAAAAGCGAGATTGTCGCTTCTGAAGCTAATGTTATCTGGGGCTAATACCCTGATCTTCGACGAACCAACCAATCACCTTGATATTGAATCAAAGGAAATTGTCGAGGCGGCGATTATGGAATTCAAAGGAACTGTTCTAATCGTATCTCATGACAGATATCTGCTCAGTAAGATTCCCGATAGAATCCTTGAGCTAAGGCACGATGGAATTAGGGAATACAAAGGTAAGTTTGATTACTATCTAGAGAAGAGCGCTGAGTTTGACAAGAAAGATGTTGAGATTGGTGAAGATGAAAATACAAATGATGAACTAAGTGCTGAAGAGGAGCGTAGGATACGCAAGGAACGTGAAGCTGAAGAGAGACGCAGGTCTCGCAGGATATCTGAATTAGAAGCTATTATCCATGATATCGAGGCAAAGATTGAAGAGATAGAATCTGAAATGTGTAAGCCCGAACATGCTTCTGATGTATTCTATCTACGAGAGGCAGGAGACAAGGCTCTAGAGTATAAGAATGAACTCGAGGTCATCTACGACGAATGGCTCAGCCTACAGGAAGACGAATAGCTGAATTCTCTTAATAATATGAGTGAAGGTTGCCGAGCGCAGCCTTTTTTCATGCCTGTTTATAATTCTATGGACGATTATTGCCTAACATACTATATCAGATTAATAGCGCAACTAATGTAAAATTGAGACAGACATAGTATGAAGCTAACTCAATCAAATAATTAATCTAAATGAAATAAAGTTATTATTTCATAAAAAATATTTATAACAGTTGATAAATCTATCTGTGATAACAATTTGTAGTAAACATTGATTTCATGAGATAATATTGTTAATATTGTATCAAAATATTAGGTTTTACTGAGGAGGTACTTGAGATGATGAGATTTACAAATCCTAGGGATTTATATCACGGTAAAGGTGCTCTGGAGGCACTTAAATCGCTGAAAGGCAAGAGGGCTGTTATATGCGTGGGTGGCGGAAGTATGAAGAGGTTTGGCTTCCTAGATAAGGCTCAGCAGTATTTAGAAGAAGCGGGCATGGAGGTTGCTCTAATCGAGGGAATTGAGTCAGATCCTTCCGTAACTACAGTCATGGATGGTGCCCGCAAGATGCTCGAATTTGAACCTGACTGGATTGTTGCAATTGGTGGAGGCTCTCCAATTGACGCTGCGAAGGCTATGTGGATTAAGTACGAGTACCCAGAATGTACATTTGAGGACATGTGCAAGGTGTTTGGGCTTCCTGAACTTCGAAAGAAGGCACACTTCTGCGCAGTATCCTCTACATCGGGAACTGCCACAGAAGTTACTGCTTTTTCCGTAATTACTGACTATGACAAGGGTATCAAATATCCGCTCGCAGATTTCCAGATTACACCAGACGTAGCTATTGTCGATCCAGATCTTGCAGAGACGATGCCACAGAAGCTTGTAGCGCATACAGGAATGGATGCTCTTACACATGCGATAGAAGCCTTTGTATCATTAGCCGCATCGGATTATACAGATGCCCCAGCTTTATACGCTATACAGATGATTCAGAAGAATCTGGTTTCGTCGTATGAGGGAGATATGGAAGCGAGAGATGTTATGCATAATGCACAGTGTCTAGCTGGAATTGCATTCTCAAGCGGGCTGCTCGGTATAGTGCACTCTATGGCACATAAGACAGGTGCTGCATTTGACGACTATGGTGCGCATATCATCCATGGTGCTGCTAATGCAATGTATCTACCAAAGGTTATCGCATTCAATGCAAAGGATGAGAGAGCTGCGGAGAGATTTGCTGTAATTGCAGATACGCTCAAGCTAGGTGGAGAGAGTAGAGATGAGAAGATTAAGAATCTGATTGAATGGCTGAGAGGCATGAATGATGCTTTAAATATATCTCATGGCATCAAGAACTACGGTGCGGATAGCTATCCAGCAGAGAAAGGATTTGTTCCAGAAGATGTGTTCCTAGCAAGATTACCTGAGATTGCAAAGAATGCTATCCTAGATGCTTGTACAGGTGCAAATCCTCGTAAAATTAATCAAGAAGAAATGGAAAACCTACTTAAGGCCTGCTACTACGATACGGAGGTGGACTTCTAAAGCTCGTAAGTACACTGCCCATTACTCCTTTAATGGGTCAAAGTGGGAGTGTAATCGATGCAAAAGTATGGAGGGCTGTGATATGACCACAGCCCTTTGTTTATGATGATATGGAGCTGTGTCGCTATAAAAATACAATCAATTTCTAAATTGCGAATTATAGCTCTATAAATGTGAAAAATATACGGAATTATTTACATTTATCGTGATTAATATGCATATGATTGATAAAAAACTTGCAAGAATTGATTGTATAATTTATAATTAACGTTGAATTTCAAAAGGAGGTTAGAGCTATGACTTTTGATACAATCAGAGATATAGTAGTCGAGCAGCTTGGAGTTGATGCTGATATGGTTCAGATGGACACCAACTTGATGAAAGATCTCGAAGCAGATTCGCTTGATGCTGTAGAAATCATTCTTGGCGTTGAGGAAGCTTTCGGTCTAGACATTCCAGATGAAGAAGCTGAGAAGTTTGAGACTGTTAAGGATTTAGTAGAGTACGTAGATTCACACAAGTAAGAAACACGAAAATTGTCGAGTTGGGGTGGGAAGTATTTATGAAAAGCAACAATACAAAGGTATCAAATGCGATTATCCGCAGACTGCCAAGATATAGAAGATATTTGAACGAACTTCGTAAGCAGGGCGTTAAGAAAATCTCTTCTAATGAATTAAGTGAGCTTATTGGTTATACTGCATCTCAGATTAGACAGGATCTCAATACATTTGGTGGCTTTGGCCAGCAGGGATACGGTTATTCAGTTGATTCTCTATTCCATGAGATTAACAAGATTCTAGGTCTTGACCGTGAGTACAAGACTATCGTAGTTGGTATTGGTAATCTTGGTCAGGCAATCACGAACTACACTTATTACTACAAGATTGGATTTAATATCGTTGGTCTCTTCGATGTTAATCCAAAGCTAGTAGGTCTGAGCATCAATGATGTACTTGTTCGCGATTTTTCTGAGATGAGCGATTTTGTAAAGGAAAATGACATAGATATTGCGATTATCTGCGTTAACCGTGAGAATGCACAGAAAGTCACAGATGTTCTTGTCGATGCTGGTATTGAGGGAATCTGGAATTTTGCACCAGTAGATCTCAATGTACCAAACGATGTTGCTGTTGAGAATGTTCATCTAAGTGATAGTTTACACACGCTATCGTTCTTAATCAGAAGCAATGAGCTAGAAGATGCTGATAAGTAAATAGTTAGACATAATTCAAAGAAAAGAAATGGTTGGGCAGTGCCCAGCCATTTTGTTTGTATGTATTTTGAGGTAGGGCATAAAAAAACCCCTGTGCAAAGCACAGGGGAAATTGCTACCTTTGGTATATCCTTAACGGATTATTCCTGAGCAGGTGCTCCTACTGGACATACATCTGCGCAAGCTCCGCAGTCAATGCAAGTATCTGCATCGATTACATAAGGTGTTCCTTCTGTAATAGCCTCTACAGGGCAACCATCCATGCAAGCACCACAGCTGATGCAATCTTCACTAATCTTATAAGCCATAATAATCCTCCTATGATAAACAATTCATTTGATTTCTTTATCAGCATTGTATCATGGTATAATGGGTTTGATAAAGTTAACTTTTTGTGAAGTTTTCAAGGAATAACGTTATATGAAGGTATATTCATTTACAGGAAAAAGTGGGACTGGCAAGAGCTATCAAGCAATTAGGGTTGCTAAGGAAAAGGGGATTCCGGCGCTGATTGATGATGGTCTTTTGATTTATAAAAATAAAATTGTGGCAGGCAGATCAGCAAAAAAATGTGAATCCAGAGCTAAAGCGATGCGCACTGCACTTTTCAATTATGAAGATCACAGAATCGATGTGCAGAAAAAGATAAAAGCCCTCAAGATTAAGAAACTACTCGTGCTCGGTACATCTGACCATATGGTGGATATAATAACCGACACACTAGAAATACCAAGGGCTATAGAGAGACTATACATTGAGGATTACACCAGTGCTGGTGAACGTGAACTTGCGGCGGAGCGTCGCTACAACCATGGTGAACACGTTATTCCAGCGCCAATGGGTGATTTAAAGAGAGATTTTGCAGGGTACTTCATGAATCCGCAGAGATTTCTCAAAAACTGGAACCTCGCTAACGATGAGACAGATAAGTATGAGAAAACTGTGGTTATGCCACAATATGTTTATAATGGAAATTACACGATTAATGAGAACGTAATCGGTGATATTATCAGGATTGTGGCTAGGAAGTATCGACGGAACATCAGGGTGACAAATTTTTATAACAATGGAAAAACTGGCAGTTTGGTAATCGAGCTGGATCTAAAAGTTAGGAAGACTGTCGACTGTATGCGCTCCTGCATTATCCTGCAAAGGGACGTTAAGCGCAGCATAGAACAGATGACATCATTTCAGGTAAAGTGTGTAAATGTTAACATTAAGGAGCTAGTGCTCGACCGCGAGATAATGCGTAATCATGGCAGGAAGCAGGCGTAAGGTAAAACTGCAACTAAAATATGGGCAGTGGTTTTCAGACCATACGATTGCTGAATAGCGAATGAGCGAGCTTTAATTATATAAATTCATTATAATAAAACAGCAGCCCACAGGATATCACCTATGGGCTGCTGATCTTATTTCTGATTGTGAAGCTATCTCTCTATATGCTCGTTAATAATATCTATGTAGCGATCAAGCCTCGGTAATAGTAGTTTTTGAATAATCTTTTCAAACCTATTATGCGTAGGTATCGCAAATACAAATGTCACAGCTATTAAGAAAGCTCCTACCATAAAGCATATTATAGCAAGTGGTAACATTTCTGTAATAATCTGAGCCATGATACCTACTAGAAATAAAAGACCACTCTCAATAAACAAAAATATTGGCAGTGGGGCCTTGTATCCTCTAGGTTCTGCTTCATATGATAGGGTTGAAGTTTCTCCGGATGTCGATACGATGTCGAATTTTAAAGTTTTTATATTGATCAATAAACCGGAAAGATTTCTGCCTTCAGGAGTTTTTTGCAGAGCCTTTAACGCTTTACGATCTAAAGAATAACTTTGAGGGTTGTCCACACCATTGTATGAAAGGAGTCCCTTAAGAGCGATTTGTACGACTTCAGCGGAAGCGTTAATATTTACATTCCCTTTTAATATATTCATTATAAATTACTCCTCAAACTTTGATTGCTAAGCAGAGCTTTAATTATCCGTCTTTCCGCTATACATTAGCCATATAATAAACGCTATTTCAGCGATTGAAGCTACTACACCTAAAATCAGAGCTAAGCTTCCGATTACAAGGATAAAAATGCAGATTAACACTCCAAATATATCTAGGAGCATAGGAATCAAGTAGAGCGATTGTCTTTTCTTTATATCAAAATTATCATTTAAATCGGCAGCGTTATTTAGACACAATGCTAATACCGTAACGGATGCGATCAATAATAATATAAAGACAAATCCCATGAACATCAGTTTGAATAGCGTAGTTATATCCTGATAGAAGAAGTAGCTACTACCGACCACGATGTCATTTGATATCGATGTTCCGAGGGTAAGATAAAGCACGATACGTGTTGCTGCGAAACAAAGGTACGCTATTAACGACCGTTTGATTGACTTTTCTAGCTTTTCTTTCGAATAAAACTTAGTCTCTATGTTTTTCATATCTCTATTTGGCAAATCTCTCTTTAGTTCAAATAAATCACGTTTAAGCTCTGATTAAGCTTCGGTGTCACCTGAAGGACTATTATCTTCAGACTTAACTTCGTAATCGACATCGACAGGTACAGCTTCAGCTTCTTGTTCAGCTGGTGCAGTCTCTGCCTTCTGTACAGGTGCAGCCTGAGTGGAATTAGCACTATCAGAAGACTTCTTAAGTTCTGCAACTGCGCCAAAATCAAGGTTGCTTTCAAAGTTGCTCTCGCCCTGTAGTTTTCTGAACTGGGTGATCGATACTCCGCAGAGAATCCATGTGATAATTCCAAGTACAAGTCCGAGTAATGCGAGTATACCGGCTATAACAGCTCCGACGATGAGCAGTATAAACCCAGTGTTCTTACCATGGTTCTTGGTCATAAGTACTGCTGAGCAAATGGTTACTACAAATGATACGATAAAGAGACCGATAAGTGTAGCTCTCTGTAAATTGAACATCTCCATGTAGTAACCGCTTAATCCGAAATTAGATGTTAGATACTGGTTAGTAATTTTAATTACTATAAACGCTACTACTGTGGCGATTATGAGTACGGTGTTGAGAATTATACCTTTCTTTGCAATGCTCTGTTCTGTCATAACTATTCCTTTCTTAACAAAAAAATCTACTTAATTGTAACATATTTGAGCAAATGCACATAGTTTTTAATCTACATTCTGTGTGTTATAATGTAAATTAATCATGAGGGTTACGGTCATTTGAAATTCGAACCGAGAAAGGGAGGTTATTAATGGCACTTGTAACAACAACAGAGATGTTTAAGAAAGCATACGATGGAGGCTACGCTATCGGAGCTTTTAATGTTAATAATATGGAAATTGTACAGGGAATCACCGAAGCTTGTAAGGAGGAGAATTCACCTGTGATACTTCAGGTGTCAAAGGGTGCTCGCTCTTATGCTAGCCATACTTATCTCATGAAGCTCGTTGAGGCAGCGGTTATGGATTGTCCTGATATTCCAATTGCACTTCACCTTGATCACGGTCCGGACTTCGAGACTTGTAAGTCATGCATAGATGGTGGGTTTACTTCTGTAATGATTGACGCTTCTTCAAGACCGTTTGAAGAGAATATTGAAATTACTAAGCAGGTTGTAGATTATGCACATAAGTATGGCGTTGTAGTTGAAGCTGAACTTGGCACACTTGCAGGCATTGAGGATGATGTGGTTGTTTCAGCAGAGGATTCATCATATACTCGACCTGAAGAGGTTGAGGAGTTTGTGCGTAGGACCGGCTGTGATTCACTTGCAATTGCTATAGGAACGAGTCATGGAGCATTTAAGTTTAAACCGGGTACTAAGCCACAGCTAAGGTTTGACGTGCTTCACGAGTGCGAGAAGAAGCTGCCAGGATTCCCAATAGTACTTCATGGAGCATCGTCTGTTCCACAGGAGTATGTGCACATGATAAATACTTATGGTGGAGCGATGAAGGATGCGATAGGTGTTCCGGAGGATCAACTAAGAGAAGCTGCTCGTTCGGCAGTATGCAAGATTAATATAGATTCAGATCTTAGACTAGCGATGACAGGTTCAGTTAGGAAGCATCTTGTTGAGTGCCCTGCAGATTTTGACCCTAGGCAGTATCTGAAGCCTGCAAGGGCTAATATCAAGGAGATTGTAAGGCACAAGATTGTAAATGTTCTTGGCTGTTCAGGAAAAGCGCTATAATACTTGAAAAATATCATTTTACGAGGTTAAGAGCATTGCGCAGAGCGCAATGCTCTACTATTATAGACATATGAAAAAAATAATTACATTTGTTTAAGAGGTTTAGATGAAAATACTTTATTTTGACTGCGCGACTGGTATCAGTGGCAATATGGCTATTGGAGCGCTTTTAGAGATCTGTGATGGTGAGCAATATTTGAGAGATGAGCTCGCCAAGCTTGAGGTTCCAGGATATCAATTAAATGTAATTAAGAGGGATTCTCATGGAATTGACGGAACATATGTTGAGGTATTAGAGGCTAATACAGGAATACCAGTTGATGCAATACATGATGGGAACAAGAATGTAGGTAGCAGTGCTACTCTGGGGCTCCATCACGGACATACTCATAGTCATCATCACGAGCTTGATTCCAGCCCAGAACACCACTCTCATGGTCACTATCACGACCATAACCATGACCACTCTTTAGACAATCACTGTCATAATCATCAAGATGACAATGATAATAATCACAATCACAATTACGTTCATAGGACATATGCTGATATTAAGCAGATAATAGAAGGCAGTGGAATTACAGAAGCTGCAAAGGAACTTTCTAGATCCATGTTTCAGAAAGTTGCAGCTGCTGAAGCGGCAGTTCATGGTAAGCCGATAGATGAGGTTCATTTCCACGAGGTTGGTGCTATTGATTCGATAGTTGATATTGTCAGTGTAGCAATTTTGATGGATTACATAAAGCCAGATAGAGTTATATCGAGTGTTGTTTCTGACGGATACGGCACTATTAAGTGTGCGCATGGGGTGTTAAGCGTTCCAGTGCCGGCAACATCGATGATTTATAAAAATGAACATATTATATTTAAGCAAATCGAAGTTCCAACGGAACTCGTAACACCTACGGGAGCAGCGATTATATCTACTTTTGCCGAATCATACGGACTGATGCCGGAGATGAATCTAAATAAAATTGGTATTGGAGTAGGTAGTCGCAATATCGGTGGACCTAATACGCTGAGGGTTTTTCTCGGGGAAGATGTTACAGCAGAAGGCGAGACTCAGAATGGTGATATTATAGTTGTAAATTCTAATATCGATGATTCAAGTGGAGAGGACCTCGGGTATGTGCTTGAGAAACTTATGGATGCGGGTGCTCTTGATGTTTCCTATGCTCCAATCTTCATGAAGAAGAATAGACCCGCGTATAGGCTCGAAGTTATATGTAGGGCCGAAACTAGAGAGAAACTCAGCGAAATCATCTTTGACGAAACAACTACAATTGGTGTTAGATATTATCCAGTGCAGCGTGAGGAACTTACGAGGGTTAGAACTCTGGTGGATACGGAGCTAGGGCAGATTGAAGCAAAGCAGGTATCTACGATATCTGGGCATACATACACATATCCGGAGTACGAGAGCATGAAGTCTATAGCTTCAGAGCTTGGGATATCGATGAAGTCAGTACGAGCTACATTTGGGAAGGGATTGAGAGATTGATGTATAAAGCTGCAATTTTTGATATGGATGGAACTATTCTTGATACCATAACGGATTTAAAGGACAGCACCAATCATGCGCTTAAAGTAAATGGGCATAGATGTGATTACAATGTGAGAGACGCGGCAAGATTTTTTGGTAGCGGAGTAAAGGTTGCCATGGCTAGGGCACTAGCGACTGAAGCTGGATACAGCGACGATGAGGTTGATCTCATAGGTGTCGAGACATCATATGAGGGTGACGAAGCGGAGCTGACAGCGGTAATTAACTCATTTGAGGAATGGTACCCTGATCATTGTGATGAGAAGACGAAGCCTTTTGAAGGCGTGATTGAAGCGATTAATGATTTGAGGAGTAAAGGGATAAGGACAGCAGTAGTATCCAACAAAATGCATGAGGCTGCGGTAATTCTTGCTGATAGATATTTTCCTGGAGTTTTCGAATATGTTCAGGGAGTAGATGACAAAATCAGGAGGAAGCCTAATCCAGACGCAACACTGAGGATACTTGAATTCATGGGTATTGGCCAAGATGAGGCAGTGTATATAGGCGATACCGAGGTGGATATCGAAACTGCACATAATGCAGGGTTAAACTGCATAAGTGTCGATTGGGGCTTTAGAAACAGAAAATTTTTAGCGAGTGTTGGAGCTAGCCCGGTTTGTTCCGATATGGAGGCGCTGGTTGCAGCTATTACTAAATAACATATATTGCTGATAATTTATGGAGGAAAACGTGGGAGCGACTAAGCTGAATTGTACTGGCGAGTGCATGTTTGTCGTAAATAAAAAGGCGTCTCGAGCGAATTCATTTAATTTTGTTTGCGACTATGTTCTAATTGGAGACGATAAAGGGCTTCCAATAGATGGAGCACGAATCAACGCAAACGAACAGCTTTATGCGGTGCTATTTTACGAAAAGCGTCATTTTATATCTCTTATTGTAAAGAAACCAACACCATATGCTATATCTCTAGTGTTCCGTAATATGGCGGATTACGATGATGTGCTTGCGCTGCTCGAGATGACTGCTAGTGAAATTAGATTTAGCCGCCAGGATTTCAAAATTTCTAGCTATGCGAATAGGATTATTGATAAGCTGCGAGATGGAGTAGAGCTTGCGATCATGGATGCCGTTGATAAATCCAATGTCACGGTCTGTCCAGAGTGCGGTGTTGAGGTGCAACCTGGAGCTTTGTACTGCATGGAGCGTGGGGCTGAGCTCTAAATATAGAATCATATATGACGATACTAATCGCATATAAAATCTACACTAATGGGATATAGAAGTGCTGCGTAAGGTTTATAGAGAGGAGACTTAAGTGGATAAAGATACAATGATGATGGAGACTTGTCATGCTAGTGACACTAGAATTACTGAAGAAATCGATAAGGATATGAGTGATTTGGCTGAGCAGCTCCTAGAAGATTATAAGCAGGATCGTGACATCGATGCCATTAGAATGTATGAGCTACCCGAACAGAAAGCAATTAAGGAAATCATCCGCGAGCTGATGATGGTGCTTCTTCCAGGATATTATCGTGAGAAATCTTACCGCACTTATAGTGTAGATAAGAAAATTCTTGTCATTCTAGAAGATGTTATGTTCATGATGACTAAACAGATGGAAAAAGCATTACTTCACAGACATGAGTTTGAAGATGCATGCATAGCGGTTAGGCAGGATGAGGCTAAGAAAATTGTAAAGTTGTTTTTTAAGCAGATTCCTAAGATTAGAGAATTTCTTAATACTGATATAATTGCCACATATGAGGGAGATCCTGCGGCAAATAGCAAGGATGAAATCGTTCTCGCGTACCCGGGGCTTTATGCTACAGCTATTTATAGGCTTGCTCATGAACTTCATGAACTGGATGTTCCGCTAATTCCAAGGATTATGACTGAGTATGCGCACAGAAAAACCGGTGTGGATATCCATCCAGGAGCAACGATTGGAAAATACTTTTGTATGGACCATGCAACGGGCGTAGTAATAGGATCTACCTCCGTAATCGGCGAACACGTTAAGGTATATCAAGGGGTTACCATAGGTGCGCTTTCTACAAAGGCGGGTCAAAAGCTTCATGGAACGAAGAGGCATCCAACAATTGAGGATAATGTTACGCTGTACTCTGGAGCATCCGTACTAGGTGGAAACACTGTAATCGGAGAGGGTGCCGTAATCGGAGGAAATGCATTTGTAACAAAGTCCGTAGATCCTCATACGACCGTAACAATTAAGACGCTTGAAATGGTTTATGACAAGCAGTCGCACAAGGCGGGGCAGGAGAAAGAGCGTAAGCAGGACGAGTGGTTTTACGTGATTTAACCAGATTGATTTATAAGAGAGAATTTTTAAGAGGGAGGGAGCATGAGTAAGCAGCTGACACTAGGGATATTGGCACATGTTGATGCAGGTAAGACTACGCTTAGTGAAGCCATGCTCTATACCTCTGGAACAATAAGAAAACTAGGACGAGTCGACAATGGCGACTCGTTCTTCGACAATTATGAGGTTGAAAAAAATCGCGGAATTACCGTTTTCTCAAAGCAGGCCAGACTAAACTGGAATGATAGTCAAATCACCATACTCGATACTCCAGGTCATGATGATTTTTCGGCTGAAATGGAGAGAGCTCTCGATGTAATCGACTATGCACTACTAGTAGTGAGTGGTGTAGGTGGACCTCAAAGTCATACAGAGACAGTCTGGAGGCTTCTAAGAACACGAAAAATTCCGACATTTGTATTCATCAATAAGATGGATCTTGCTATCGCTGATAGGCACGAACAGATCAGCCGCATCAAGGGCAGACTTGGTGAAGGATTCGTCGATTTTAGTGTAGGTAATAACGACGAAGATTTTATAGATGGTGTGACATTTTATTCTCCAGAGCTTGCGGAGGATTTTTTGGAAAATATTAAATTGTCAGAAGAAGGTATTCGTAAGGCAATCCGAGAGTGCCAGATATTTCCGTGTTTATTCGGTTCTGCTCTCCACCAGGATGGAGTAGATAAATTGCTCGATGTAATATCAACATACACCTGCGGCTTTGATGAACTTAGAGGAGGAACCTCATCAGATGAAAAAATGGGGGCTTTGGTCTATAAGATAGCCCGTGACCAGAGGGATGAACGAATCTCATTTATACGAGTAATGCAAGGGGTGCTTCACCTAAAGGATAACGTCGCAGTCAGAGCCGAAAGCGGTGAACTGCGGCATGAAAAGATCAATCAAATAAGAATTTACTCCGGTCAGAAATACACGATGGTAGATTCAGCATCTCCTGGCGATATATGTGCAATAACTGGGGTAGGCTCATCAAGAGCAGGCAGGGGAATAGGAGCACTTGCGGAGGATGAGACGCGAAATGGCATAATCGAGCCATACCTTTCTTATAGAATCATTCCCGAAGAACGTGTGGAGCAAAACAAGTTTGTAGCGGATATGAGAGTGCTCGAAGAGGAAGATCCCAAACTGCATATTTCCGTAGAGCAAAGTCTCCGTGGTGTTAACATCAGGCTCATGGGTGAGGTCCAGCAAGAAATTCTTGAAACTCAGATAATGAACAGGTTTGGATATAGAGTGCGCTTTGAGGCAGGAAATATTATCTATAAGGAGACTGTAACAGAGGCAGCTGAAGGTATTGGTCACTTCGAACCGCTTAAGCATTATGCTGAAGTACATCTAATTATTAGACCAGGTGAGCGTGGAAGTGGCATCGTCACAGATAGCATTATCCAAGAGGACGCTTTAAGTAGAAATTGGCAAAATTTAATACTATCGCATCTGGATGAGAGGGTATTCCGTGGAGTGCAGATTGGAGCGCCCATCACAGATGTACGCATTACATTAGCTGCAGGAAAAGCTCATGAAAAACACACTGAAGGGGGAGACTTTAGACAGGCCACTTATAGAGCGGTTAGAAATGGACTTCTGCGCGGTAATTGCCGAATACTAGAACCTTGGTTTAGCTTTGAGATAAAACTGCCTAGTGCTAATATTGGAATGGCTATGACCGATATAAGAAATGCTTCCGGGTCGTTTAGTGAACCAATTATTGATGGTGATATGTCTACTTTGAAAGGGAAAGCGCCTGCAGTATCATTAATTGACTATCAGAGAAAGCTTACTTCTTACACAGGTGGTAGAGGGCATATTAGCTGCATGCTAATTGGATATGACTTTTGTCATAATGAATCAGAAGTTATTGAGGAGTCCAAGTACGAACAAGATAAGGATGAAACAGAAACGGGAGATTCAATATTCTGTTATCACGGGGCTGGGAGGACTGTCAAATGGGATGAGGTTCAAGACTATATGCATCTGCCCTTTGTTCTCGAGGAAGAAAAGGATTCTGGTTTAAGCGAAGATTCCGCTAGAGCTGAAACAATGGCGGCTGGCCGCAAACTAGCGAGCGATGCAGAGCTGCTGGCGATATTTGAGAGGACGTACGGGAAAATTTCAAAGGGGACTCTAGTAAAGCATAAGACAAAACCGAAAGAGTCCGAATATCGAGCTATGGAGAAGCAGAAGCGTTCGCTTCATAGGCTTGAAAGAGCGGGAAAGCCAGATACTCACTTCGTTATAGATGGCTATAACCTTATAAATGCTGATGAGCATATGAAAGAGCTTTCTAAGGCTGATATTGGGGCAGCTAGGGATCATCTAATAAATATTCTTGCGAATTATCGCGGATATCTAGGGTGCAAGATGACTATCGTCTTTGATGCATACAGAGTGCCATACAGCTTTGGAAGAAAATATAAAGTAAGCGATACCGAGGTAGTATATACTAAGGAAAATGAGACAGCGGACGCATATATCGCTGAGCTTACAAAAGATATCGGTAAGCGAGAAAGTGTTACGGTGGTATCGTCTGATGCCCTTGTTCAAGAGATGTCACTCGGACACGGCGCTCTCAGGATATCATCTAGGGAGTTCCTAATTGACATCGAAACAGTTCTGCAGGAGATTAGGGAGTTCATCGATGAAAATAGTTAGGAAGATTGATTGAAGGGACAGAATTCACATTATAGTTATAAAATAATAGACATAATTGTAAGGCTAGGAGTAGAGAGAAAGGGACTGTAGATGGAAAAATATTTGGGATGCCACCTATCGTCTTCGGATGGGTTTGAAGCGATGGGAAAAGCTGCACTATCAATTGGTGCAAATACATTTGCGTTTTTTACTAGAAATCCACGTGGTGGAAAGGCGAAGGCAATAGATGAAGCCGATGCACAGGCTTTGATGAAGCTGATGGATGAGCATAACTTCGGAAAGCTTGTAGCCCATGCACCGTACACGCTAAATCCATGCTCGGGTAAGGAAAGCGTGAGGGAATTTGCAAGAACATGCATGCTAGAAGATTTAAAGCGAATGGAATATTTACCAGGAAACTACTATAACTTCCATCCTGGCAGTCACGTTGGCCAAGGAAGTGAACTGGGAATAAAGATGATTGTTGATACGCTTAACCACGTGATGTGGGAGGACCAGCATACGGTAGTGCTACTCGAGACAATGGCTGGCAAGGGTAGTGAAATAGGTAAGAATTTTGAAGAGCTTCGTCAGATTATCGATGGCGTGAAAATCAAAGATAAGATAGGTGTTTGTCTTGATACATGCCATATAAGTGATGCGGGATATGATGTAAAGAACGACTTCGATGGAGTGCTGGAAGAGTTCGATAGAATTATAGGGTTAGATAGACTATGTGCGCTACACATCAATGATAGCAAGAATCCTATGGGGGCGGCAAAGGATAGACATGAGAAGATTGGTGACGGAGAAATAGGTCTTGATGCGATGCTGTCAGTAGTTAATAATCCACATATAATAGGTCTTCCATGCATCCTCGAGACTCCGCAGGAAGACCTCAAAGGTTATGCAAGAGAGATTGAGACACTTAGATGAAATATTACGAAATAAAAATTGAAGTATCGGAGCTCGGAATTGAACCGATGCTGGCAGCGCTTATCTGTGAAGGTATAGAGACTGCAGAAGTAAATGATCCAGCAGATGCTGTATTTATGAATGATCAACTTGGTGCGACAGATTATATAGCACCAGAGGATTTTAAAAGGGAGAGCAGCAAGTCGCCAAGTATTGTCGTGTATGCAGCGGATGATATGACAGCTGATAGCACTGTTAATGCGGTTAAGAAGGCTGCAAAAACAGTTAGAGAAAATGCAGAAAAAGGTCTATTCGGCACTGCTACTGATCTCGGCTCATTAAAGGTAACGGTCAATATCAGAGGTGACGAAGAGTGGAAAGACCGCTGGAAGGAATTTCTTAAGCCAGCTGCCCTTGGATTTAGCTACATAGCTGCCCCTCCGTGGGTAGATATTGCTGACTATTCACAGGAATTTGAATCTGATAGAGAGATTATACGCATAAATCCAGGCATGGCCTTTGGGACTGGTCTTCATGAAACCACTTCGCTATCAGCAGATTTGCTAGAATCGTATATCAATGAGGGCGATAAGGTGCTGGACGTAGGCTGCGGCACAGGCATATTATCTATATTAGCTAGTAAGCTCGGAGCTAGTGAAGTGCTAGGTATAGACATAGATGATGAGGCAGTGGCAGCTTCGATAGAAAATAGCGAGGCTAATGACGTGCATAATGTGGTCATTGAAAAGGCTGATTTGACTGAAGGATTAGACTTTAAGGCAGATATCGTGGTAGCCAACCTTCTTACAAATCTTGTCATTCGTCTCACGGGGGACATCCGTAATCACCTTGATAGTGGCGGGAGATACATAATGTCTGGTATACTAACTAATCAGCAGGATAAGGTGATTGCAGCACTTAAGGAAAACGGTTTTGAAATGTTAGCAGTTGCTGAGTTAGGCGAATGGTGTGCCATTGCAGCTGAACTAATATAAAAGGGGTTTTGGGAGGAGAATAAAATGCCAATTAAAGTACCAAATAATTTACCGGCAATAGAGACACTTACTAACGAAAACGTATTCGTAATGACGGATACGCGTGCTATGACGCAGGATATGCGTCCGCTTCACATACTTCTTCTCAACCTCATGCCGACGAAGATTGACACTGAAACGCAGATTACGCGTATGCTCAGTAATACACCACTGCAAGTGGAGCTTGAGCTGCTGCAGACCGCAACACATAAACCTCACGTTACTTCTCAGGAGCATATGCTGGCATTTTACAAGACGTTCAGCGACGTAAAGAATGAATATTACGATGGAATGATTATCACAGGTGCTCCGATAGAGCTCCTTGAGTTTGAAGAGGTCAATTACTGGGAAGAACTCTGTGAGATAATGGAATGGTCTAAAACTCATGTTCATAGCACATTTCACATATGCTGGGGAGCTCAGGCTGGGCTTTACTATCACTATGGAATAAATAAGAAAAGACTTCCAAAGAAGCTATCAGGAGTATTCAAGCATACACTTAAAACTAAGCGTAGCATGCTATTTAGAGGGTTTGATGATGAATTCTATGTTCCACAATCCAGGAATACAACTATAGATGAAGAAGACATCGATAATACTCCAGGAATTACTGTTCTCTCTACATCTGAGGAAGGCGGTGTATTCTGTGTTAAGTCTGATAATGATAGGCAGATTTTCGTAACTGGTCACACTGAGTATGATTGGAATACGCTCCTTAAGGAGTATTTAAGAGATAAGGAAGCCGGTATTAATCCGGAGATTCCTGCAAATTATTTCCCTGATGATGACGATTCGAAAACACCTGTGGTTCGCTGGAGGTCTTCCGGGAGCTTGCTGTTTTCAAATTGGCTGAACTATTTTGTGTATCAGTCAACTCCGTACGATATAAAGCTCATACACAACGAGGATCTTGCCCCTGCGCTTAGAAACAACTCTGAACTAACAGTAGCGAAGTTTGGAGGATCGTCACTTGCAACGGCAGAGCGCATTAGGAATGCTGCGGAAGTAGTCCGTCAAAATAAAGCAAGACGCTACGTAGTCGTTTCGGCACCAGGTGTTCATGACGATGAAAAGATTAAGATTACAGATCTTCTTATTTCTGCTCACGAGAACCCTGAGTCTTTCGATGCCATAATCGAACAGGCGCGGAATCGATTCAAAAAACTTGCGGTTGAGCTTGATTCAAAGATTGATATCGATGAAATCTTCGACAAGATAATTGCAGAATATAAGGCTTCTAAAAGCCGAGATTATCTCATAAGCAGAGGTGAGTTCATAACTGCACAGCTTATGGCTGAGCAGCTTCAGTACGATTTTATAGACGCAGCTTCAGTCATTAAGTTTAGTGACACGGGAAAACTGCTTGATGATATAACGAGAAATAATATCGAGAAGCTTATTAAGAATCATAAGAGAATAGTATTTCCTGGATTCTATGGTTCAAATGAAGCAGGGGAGGTTACGACGTTCTCAAGGGGTGGATCAGATATCACCGGTGCTATTATTGCAGCAGCAGCAAAGGCTGATTTATATGAGAATTGGACAGACGTCCCTGGGCTCCTGATGGCGGATCCTCGCATTGTGAAGCATCCGCTCAGCGTTCCTGTAATTATATACAAAGAACTTAGGGAGCTTGCGCTTAGAGGCGCCGAGGTTCTTCATGAAGATGCAGTTAGGCCGGTGAGCCAGTGCGGAATCCCTATCAATATTAAGAGCACGTTAGAGCCAGATAAGCCTGGAACACTTATAGTTAAGAATGCTGACTCGTATGAGAATCGCCTCGAGATTTCTAGCATAACTGGTAAGAAGGGATACTCTTCAATTCTCATCGAGCGAGAAAAACTAAATGACGATCCAAAGTATCGTGAGAGAATACAGAA
This sequence comes from uncultured Mogibacterium sp., assembly GCF_938041965.1. Lineage (GTDB taxonomy): Bacteria > Bacillota > Clostridia > Peptostreptococcales > Anaerovoracaceae > Mogibacterium. The sequence goes on from NZ_CALISE010000014.1 coordinate 65,117, forward strand.
TATCCTCGATGAGTTTAACATCACCGTTGAAAGTGAGCAGCTCGGACTCGACTCATTCTCTGTTATCGTTGGGTCAGCAAGTGTAGCTAACTGTGAGGAAGAGTTAACGGAGAGGCTAAGAATCGCAACTGATGCTGATGAAATCACTATATCCACGGGTATTGCAGCGATAGCTGTAGTTGGAAGAAATATTTCAGGAGAAGTTTCTGTTGCGATGAAGATATTTGAAGCGTTATCTAGCGCTCATGTAAATGTAAGGTTCATCGACCATGCACCAGAGCGTATCAGCGTGCAAGTAGGCGTATCGGAATCCGATTATCAGAGAGCTATTAGGGCTATATACAATGCCTTCGTTGTGAAAGCATAATGCGAAGAAAATTAGATGCTAACTAAATCGTTATCTGAAGTGAATGAACTTCAGATAACGGTTGGAAAGCGTCTTTTTTGCTATTATCAAGAAATTTTTTTAAATAATAATAAAATGTAACATCTGTTACGGAGATTAGACGCATTTAATGTATAATGTATATACAATAAAAAGTAGATTAAACACCGTATGATGCCGCAACATCGGCGGATTATGAACAGGATAAGATTAATTTATAGGAGGAAGTAGATATGGCTGCAAAAGTATTAGATATGAAGAAAAATGTACACGATCTGGCTACAGAATACCCAGAAGTGATAGATATCATGATTGAGCTCGGATTTAAGGACATCTCGAATCCAGTTGCTCTTAATACGATGGGAAGGGTGATGACAATTCCAAAGGGCTCACAGATTAAGGGAATAGACCTGGATTCAATTGTATCTCTGTTTGAAGAAAAGGGCTTTGAGGTTATAAATGTTCCTGAGCTAAAGAAGAAGGAAGCAGCTAAAACCCCTAGGGCTAAAGAAGAATCATCAAAGCCGGCATTCGATATCAATAAACTAAATATTCCTGATTTTGCAAAAGCTTATATCAGAGAAGACGGAACTGTGGATGTAGATAAAGTACCTGATTTCGTAAAGAACTTTCTAGATGCTGATGGAAGAATCGATCCAAGCAAGCTCCCATCTTTTACATCAGGTAATGATGCGAAGCGTGAAGAAGAACCTGCATCCGAGGAAACTAACAAGCCTAAGACTGCTAGTGAGAGAGAGGTTCTGCTTCGTAGCTACATAGAGAGACTTACTAAGGGCGAAGATCTTGAAACGGTAAGAAAAGAGTTCGTCCAGAACTTCAAAGAAGTTGATGCCCTTGAAATTGCTAATGCGGAGCAGCATCTCATAAAAAGTGGAGTTCCTTATCAGGAGGTTCATAAGCTTTGTGATGTGCATTCCGCACTATTCCACGGCTCAACTAAGCAGGAAAAGATTATGAATGCTGAGAAAGCCGTTGCAGCATCAAAAGAGGCTGCCCAGAGAAGGATGAATGGCGCAAATGACCGTAAGCAAGCAGAAGTTAAGGCTCAGGCGCTTGTCGCTGAACCTGGACATCCGTTAAACGTACTGACTCTCGAGAACGAGGGAATCGCTGAACAGATTGCAGTAATTAACAAGTTGTTCGAGGAAGGTGCGGACCGTTCTGTAATCACCGATGAACTAAATAAACTTCGTGATGTCTCTATTCACTATGCAAAGAAAGGCGACATAATCTACACGATACTTAAGAGTAGATACGATGTAACAGGCCCATCTGATGTAATGTGGACAGTCGATGATGAAATCAGAGATGAGCTAAGACACGTTACCGATGGAACACTATCCGATGAGGAGTGGCTAGAGAGATCCAAGGCAGTTGTTAAGCGAGCAGATGAGATGATTTATAAGGAGTCAAACATCCTGCTCCCAATCTGCGTACAGTTCTTCAAGGATGAAGAGTGGGAAGAAGTAGGGCGTGATCTCAAGGAATATGATTACTGCCTACTCAAGGAAGAACCGGCTGAATGGGCTAAAGCTTCTAAGGAGGATTATACGCATAGAGCAGCAAAGGAAGGTAAGAATGGGGCTGCTGCAAATGATGGGGACATCATATTCGCGAGTGGACACATGACTCCGTACCAGCTTGAGGCGATGTTAAATACCATTCCTCTCGAGTTAACATTTGTAGATCACGTGGATATGAACAGATACTACAATGATAATGGTGAGAAGAAGCTGTTCAAGAGGCCAATCAGTTCGCTAGATAGAGAGGTTTATACTTGCCACCCACCAACGATTGAACCGATGGTTCGCAGCATAATATCTTCATTTAAATCAGGTGCGCAAGATAAGGTAGAGGTATGGATGAATAAAGGCGGAAGCGATGTCCTCGTGAGCTACAGGGCTGTTCGAGATGCGAATGGTGAATATGTAGGAACTCTTGAATGCGTTCAGGTGATGGACGAAATCATGGAACACTACAAGGAGAAATTCCAGTAAGAATTTATATAAAAACTACACATGCCATACCGGATATTTTATGATAATATAGTATCCACTATATTATTTAGAACAGAAGGATTGGGAAAGCACGCATGGTATCAAAGCTAAGAACAGCTTTTAAGAATATTAAGGTGATAGTCGTTACTGAATTGCTACTCATGGTAGTGATGGTATCGACTATTGTCGTTAAAGCAGATGCTATAAATGACCGACGTGTTGTGACTAGGTATCTAAACGTGGCCACGCTCAAGACAATTAGCTCTGATAATAAATCAAGCGAATCGACTGGTATGAAGGCGACAATCACTAATGCTGAGACCGAGAGGAATATCAAGGTGGCAGAGGACAAGCGGGCGAGTGTAATTTCATTTGCGAGGCAGTTTATAGGTAAGCCGTATGTACTCGGTGGAAAGAGTCTCACCAACGGATGTGACTGTGCTTCATTCATAACACTGGTATATAAGGAGTATGGTTACAACTGGAAGATGGGTTCGGTTAATACGCTCTATGATAACTGCGGTGGTACGCTTGTGTCAGTAGATGATATGAAGCCAGGAGATATAATTTTCTTTGGTAGAGGCACTAGGAGGCTTCACGTTGCAATGTATGCGGGAAATGGCCGCGTTGTACACGCCATGGATCCAGCTCACGATATTTGTGAGATTGATCTCTACAAGCCAGGTACTAAGACCACCTATAGTGGTAAGAGCATATTGGCAGTTAAGAGGATTATTAACTAGAATTTTACTGAGTGTGTGAAGTCAGGGCTAAAAATGAAACCATTGTATGATGAGCAGGTGTGCAGTTTTCTGCACTATCTTATTAAAAAAACGACTCCTTTTGTAATATTGGGAGTCGTTTACTATATTTGGCTGAGTATGACTCATTTGTATATTCCTTGCATCTTTAGATCAATAACCGGTTATAGGTGTCCGTGCTGTGGTACGACAACCATGTGTGTAAGCATACTGAGGTTCAGGTTTAGCGATGCTTTCTATGCCAACCCGTTCATCTTCACAACTATCCCATTTATACTGTTTGAGATAGTGTATAACGTATATCTGAGCTATACCGAAAAGCGCATGCCGCTATGGAACAAGATTCTGCTCGGAGTTTACTGCTCTGCGCTACTAATCTTTGCGATTATAAGAGATTTCATGTGAAAGGCTCTGCATACAAACGTGAGTATGACGATTTAGCGAGAGATGGTAGACGATAGAGACTTTCTGGTTACAAAACAATAAAAATGCGCTCCTTTGAAGTGCACCCCAAAAGTTAGACACAAACTAATTTTTGGAGGTGTACTTTTTAT
>NZ_CALISE010000015.1 GCF_938041965.1 uncultured Mogibacterium sp.
GGTTGGCGAACCAACATCATGATAACATTGGAGGTATTTTTCTTGAAGCTAAAGCTATCCTAATCACACCGGCATAGCCGGTGGTTTATTGATTCACCTCGCTATCGCTCGGCGAATCCTCTGCTAAAGCAGAACCAATGTAAATGGATTGGGCTGTTTGCCCAATCCATTTTGCATCGGAAAACATTAGTGGTTTGATTATTAGCTTTTGTAAATTGGGTTCTTGCGAGTAGCAAAAAGGAATCGATTTCTCATGTGTTCGAAGTTTCAAAATCCTCTTCCTAGTTGCTTTAGGTCTTTTACTTTGCGATTTAAAGATTCAATTGGACCATTAGAAAGACGACTGTTATATATGCCATCTGTATAGTATCCAAGCATACAGAATGAAGATGTCAGAATTAAAGTCCTGGATTTTCAAATATGTATTCATCTACTACAATACGCTGCGAATATACACGTCTATTCCGAGCGGACTTACTCCGACAGAATATAGGAGGATACTGCTCGGCGAAGCCCTAGCAGCTTAAATCAATTTTTGGGGTTTAGAGACTGCACTTTTCTTGACATCTCCACCTCGGCCTTTTTTGCTGCTAAAATACAGAGGTTGAACATTAAAAAAATTATTTTTTATTTTCTTGAATTATCCAATAAATAGGTATATAACGAGTGTGTAAAAGATTAAATATTTTGAGCTATTAAGCATACTTAATATTTGGCCTAAGTATAGCGATAAATATAAAGACAAGAAAGGGGTATTAAAAAGGGTATTAAGATGAATAATAAAGAATTAGATAAAAAAAGAAAAATACATCAGCTTGGAGTCTTTGGATTTTTCGCAATGACCGCAACGATGGTTATGACTGTATATGAATATCCGTCATTTGCATCTTCGGGGTTTAAGCTGGTTTTCTTCTTAGTAGTTGGTGGTCTACTTTGGTTCTTGCCAGTTTCACTTTGTGCAGCTGAGATGGCTACCGTTGAAGGATGGGAGAAAGGCGGGATATATTCTTGGGTAGGTAATACCCTAGGTCAGCGCTGGGGTTTTTCGGCACTGTTCTTCCAATGGTTCCAGATAACGGTTGGATTTGTAACAATGTGTTTCTTCATCCTTGCTGCTTTAGCTTATGTATTCAAAGTAGATGCTTTATATAAAAATCCATTAGCAATGTTCATCGGCGTTGCGGTTATCGTGTGGGTTTTGACATTTGCTCAGCTTGGAGGAACGAAGTACACTGAGAAGATTTCTAAGATTGGATTGATTGGAGGAATCGCTGTTCCTATCCTAATTTTAAATATAGGCTTAGTTGCCTACTTCATGACTGGTGGAAAATCACAAATAGATTTAAGCGTTAAATCGTTAGTACCTGATTTTTCCGATGTTAAGACGCTTGTAATATTCGCTTCATTCATCCTCGCTTATATGGGTGTTGAAGCATCTGCATCACATGTTCATGAACTTAAGGAGCCAAACAAAATGTATCCTGAAGTCATGATTATGCTTACGGTACTTACTATCTGTTTGGATGCCGTTGGTGGACTAGCAGTTGCAACTACTCTTCCAGCCAAGACTTTAAATGGAAATCTCTCCTATGGTGTAATTGAGACTTTTGAGAATATCTATGTAAATCATTTTGGAGAACAGTATAGATGGATCGTATTTGTAGTTGCGCTCTTGCTTGCACTTGGAGTATTTGCGGAGATTTCTGCATGGATTGTAGGACCATCAAAAGCACTCTTAGAAGCTGCTTATGATGGAATTTTACCAGCAAGATTTGAAGAGACTAATAAGAACGGCGTATCTGTATTCACGATTATGCTTCAGGCTGTAATCGTTACAATTTGGGATGCTGTATTATGCGGTTCGATTGCACTCGCTGGAGGTTCTGATTCATCAGTCGGATACTTAACAGCAATTGGACTTACGGTTGTAATTTATTTAGCTGCATACGTGCTCTTTTTCCTAGGTTACTTTGTATTAATCCTAAGAAAAGGAGATATGAAGCGTGAGTTCCATATTCCTGGAGGACGCACGGTAAAGCTCGTCGTTGCTGCAGTTGGACTGATCATGACTATTGCAACTATGATTATTTCATTCTTCCCTTCATCAAAGCTTACGGCTGCAGATAACAGGGTATATCAAATAGTGTTGATAGTATGCTTTATCGTTTCGATGGCTGCACCATTGATTATCTATTCAAATACGCATAGATGGTCGTCGAACGGAAAAGCTACAGGTGATGAAAAGTAACCATTTATCAGTAGATATGGTGTATTCAAACAAAAGATAGTAAAATGTTTTAAATCATTGTCAGTTAATAAAGAAAAGAGGTACGGAAATGAGAAATTCGGAAAATAATGAAGTAAAACTGAATGATAGTCTATCTTCTTTGAATGATGATACGGGTTACCGCACACCTATTTTCGGTACAGAGACTAGCGGTGCTGCAATGCCAAAGGATAAGATAAACGATGAGCCAGTTGCTCCAGGAGTGGCTGCAGAGATGATCAGACAGTATCTGAGTGTTGAGGGTAATGCGACGCAGAATCTTGCGACATTCTGCCAGACATATATGGAACCAGAAGCAACAAAGCTTATGGCAGAGAATTTCGAGAAAAATGCGATTGATAAGGATGAATATCCTATGACCGCGGACCTTGAAAATCGCTGCGTGGATATTATTGGAAAGCTATGGAATGTGGATAAAAAGGAAGAGCCACTCGGAACTTCCACGGTTGGATCCTCTGAAGCGTGCATGCTCGGCGGACTAGCAATGCTATTTAGATGGAAAAAGCTAGCAGATGCAGCTGGTGTAGATAGATTTACCAAGAGAAAACCTAATCTCGTAATCTCATCAGCTTATCAGGTGTGCTGGGAGAAGTTCTGCCGTTACTGGGATATAGAGATGAGAACTGTGCCAATAGACCTCGATCATCTATCGCTTAACATGGACACGGTTATGGATTATGTCGATGAATACACTATCGGAATAGTAGCTATACTGGGCATAACCTATACTGGAAAGTACGATGATGTAAAGGCTCTTAATAGCCTTGTTGAGAAATACAATAAAGAGCATGCTAATATGCCAATTCGTATTCACGTAGATGCAGCTTCCGGAGGTATGGTCGCTCCATTTATCGATCCAGAACTAGAGTGGGATTTCCGACTTAAGAATGTGTGGTCGATAAGTACTTCTGGACATAAGTACGGGCTTGTGTATCCAGGAGTTGGTTGGGTAATCTGGCGCAGTAAGGAAGCTCTCCCTGAGGAATTAATATTCTGGGTAAGCTATCTCGGCGGAAAGGAAGCAACTATGGCGATTAACTTCTCTCGCAGTGCTTCGCAAATTGTCGGACAGTATTATATGCTGCTTAGAAATGGATTTAAGGGATACAAGGAAATCCATGAGCGGACTCTAGAGGTTGCTAGATACATGGCTTCTGAGATTGAGAAGATGGGTATCTTCGAGGTACTTGAGGGTGCAGAACAGATTCCAATCATCTGCTGGAAGTTAAGGGACGATGTAAAAGTGGAGTGGACACTATATGATCTAGCAGATCGTCTCCGTATGCAGGGCTGGATGGTGCCTGCATATCCAATGCCAGAGAATATCAAGGATATCGATGTACAGAGACTAGTGCTCAGACAGGATTTCGGAATGAATCTAGCGATACTCTGCATTAAGGACATGAAGAAGCAGATTGAAATCTTGAATAATTCTCGTGTAATCGTGCCAAATAACGGAAATGGTGATAATAACTATGTATCTAAGGGGTTCGATCATAGTGGGAGATAGAAAACGCTATAAATATGTGTGAAATATCTTCTAAAAATTAAAGAGAAAATGCGATAGCTCTAAGTGATATACCATATTAGAAAATAAATAAGTAAAAAGGATTGGTTCGTCCAATCCTTTTTAAGTGCGAAAATAAAATTAATTTGATTAAGGTATTTTTGGATATGAGTGTCCTGCTTTAAATCTGATTGTATATCGATGTATTAAATTACAAGTTAATAGAAAATTTTTATAGTATAAAAGGTTAAAATGTATTTAAATAGATACATAAATGGTGCAGCTCTCGCAGGAGTTGCTACCTACAGAAAGAAGAGAGCATAAATAATAATAGAATTAGACATATAAGTAAAAGGTTCTAATTAAATCAAAACCACTGTGGTCGCAAGCGCGGCTGCAGGGGTTTTATAGTGATTCCAATATTTAAAACTTAATAACTCAGTTCCTATTCAGAGAGCGCAGTTAATATCTAGCGATACTTCTCGATTCCAGCCCTTATAGTATCTTCAACTTCGTGCTGCGCAGCAAGCTGCTCCTTCCTAGGCATGCCCGAGAGGTCTACAGTTGGGTGTATTACAACCTTAATGGTTCCGCCAGTGAATGTGTTGTGCTCTTCAAATATCTTATATGAATCGATAATCGAAACTGGTACGATTGGCACGCCGGCCTTCTGTGCAAATTTAAAGCTGCCTTCCTTGAAATGACCCATATCATTGCTGTGACTTCTCGTACCCTCTGGGAATATTACGAAAGAATACCCTTTCTTGAATAGGTCGGTGACCTCTGCGAGAGTTTTTACGGCAGAACGAGGATTGCCACGGTCGATAAATACAGACTGTGTACCTCGAATAACATCAGCGAGTGGCTTGAGCTTCTTAGTCTCGGACTTGGAGATGAAGCCTATCTGAGTAGAACGGAAAGCCGCAATCATCGCATATATGTCTGCATATCCTTGGTGATTGGCAACAACGAGGAAAGGGCTCTTGGCAGGAATGTTTTCTGGATTAATAACGTCAACCGTAATACCGAGCGTCTTACCTGTATAATCGCAAAACTCATCCTCCGCTTTACGAATGAGCCTCTGTGCTTTAGCGTGATCATCCTGTGCTTGCGCTGCTCTGATTGCTGGCACATGCTTCATGTATTTGCGAAAGCCAGATCTGATCTTGTTGAGTGCTACTGTATTTTTAAATGGGTTCATAATGTCCTCCAATTGAATATTCTTAATCGTGTAATTATATCTATATAATGCTATAATTTTATGAAAATATGCGTGAAAAATCAAGAATTTAAGGAGCTGTTAAGACATATGAAATTTGTAATACAAAGAGTGACACATGCAGATGTGGTCGTTGATGGAAATGAGCTGGGCAGGATAGGCAAGGGTTTCATGTTGCTCATCGGTGTGTCGAAGGAAGACGACAAGGCTATCGCTGATAAGATGGTGGATAAGATGATCAAACTCAGGATATTTGAAGACGAGAATGGAAAGACCAATCTATCCCTAGATGACGTAGGTGGCGAACTTCTCCTCATCTCCCAGTTTACGCTCTATGCTAATTGCAAGAAGGGAAATAGACCATCGTTTATCGATGCGGGTGCCCCTGATGATGCAAACGCCCTATATGAATATATAATCGAGAGGTGCAAGGAACGTGTAAATGTAGTTGAGCGTGGTGAGTTCGGTGCCGACATGAAGGTTAGCCTTTTAAATGATGGACCATTCACGATAGTGCTCGATAGTTCGGAAATTATGTAAATAAATACAATCTGATAAAAAATAACTAAATTTTTTTAAATTTTTTAAACGTTGAAATATTAACGAGTTTAAGAAAAGCAGCCCTAAGTATAGATTATATCTATACTTAGGGCTTTTGTTATAGATAAATCAAACAGTGATAGTTGTGTGAATGTATTAGAATAACTATGTCTATGTTATTAATCACATATTAAGAAAAAGAAAGGAAAGAAAGCATGAGAAACTTTATTAAAAAGTTTTCAACTATGGTCCTTTCGGTTGCAATGCTGATGACGAGCGGAGTTGTACTACCGAGCGTTTCAGCTGCTAATTTCAAACCGATAATCGAAGGATCAAAGTGGACATCATCTGACACTGTAACTGTTACATTTAGCGACAATGTTACATTGGCTGAAGATGCAAAAGAAAAGGTGGTTTTGACAAACTACGGACAGGAAACCCCATTGAACGCTTCAGATGAGGTAACCGCTAGTGGAAAGAATGTCAAGATTAAACTATCAGGAGGCTATAAGTACTATAGTGGTCTAAAATTCAAGGCAGGAGCTCTGAAGTCAGCAGATGGAACTCCTACAACTAGTGATGTAGTTGGTTATTCGATTTCTCTAGATAAGGGAATAACATCACTAAGCGTTGCTGATAAGAATGTTCCAGCAGAAGGAAAGACCGTGAACGTTCAGGTTACTGGTAAGAACCTCGACTTTGGGGATCCTATCAACCTAAAGGTATATGCTGGTTCAACAAAGACAAATATCGAAGCAAAGCTAGTTGCGACAAGCAATACAACAGGAACTATCAAGCTTGTGATTCCTGAGAATACAAGTGCAGACTCGATAACATATAAGATTAAAAAACAGAAGGGCTATACTTTCAGCTATGAGGATGTTGACACATCATTCTCGCTTGTACAGGCAGGAAAGTCAGGATCTTCTACACCTGGAACAGGTGTGACACCAGTTGCTCCAACTGAGGTAAAGGTTAACTCTGTAAGCTACGACAAGACATCACTAGACTCAAACGGCGGAGCAGTAGTTGCAGAGCTAAGCGGTGTTGGATTTACTCAGGTAGATGCTCTTAAGGCAAAGGTTTATAAAGTTAATCTAGAGGGTACTGTGGATGACGCCCTACTTCCTACACAGGTTGAAGTAGTTGATGACACACATGCTAAGGTAAAGTTTACGCTTCCTGCAAATAGCAGCACATCAACGCTTTCTTACACTCTAAGAGTAGCAACTAAGGGAAATGTAAATTATTCTGCAATAAAAGACCTATCAAACCAGGAACAGCTATTAACTGTTGCTGTAAAGGCACAGGAGCAGACAGGTGATAACGCTGCTATTCCAGCAGGGGCAAAGACATTTGCGCTGGATATCGATGATTGGTCGGCTTATAATATGGGAGAGGGTCAGTTTAACGTTATATTTAAGAAACCCGTTTCTCTAAATAGCCAGATTGATATCAAGAAATTCATCTATTTTTCCGATAGAGGAAGCAAGAAGGTTGAACTCACCGATAGCGACACAGTAACATTAGAGGGCAATGTTCTAACTATTCAGCTTGCTGACAAGGATAAGAAGGTGCCTTCATATCTAATGGTTAAGGCAGGAGCTCTTAAGAATGATAAGGGTGCATACCTAAAATACAAGATGGATGGTACAGGAGAGCACTTCCGTTACATTACTGATGGAGCTCACGTTGATTCGATGGAATTTAATAAGATTACATTCGATTCGAACGGAGGACACCTCGTAGCGACTATCAAGGGTCACAATCTAAAGAACAACGTAGCAGGACTTCCTGAGTTCAATGTAAATGTTGCTAAGAATGACGTTACACTTAGTGACGTTACACCGTACAACCTCACTGTTGATGTGAAGAGCAACACTGAGGCAGTTGTAACGGCTGATTTACCAGCAAATGCAACAGATAGAACTGAGTCATACAGAATCATCCCTGTAATATATGGCAGACAGATTTATTCGACATATATAAAGGGATACGATATAGTCTCCGTTCTACCTGCAGGAAAGAACGCTGCAGACAAGACGCTATCTACAGTTATGGTCAGCGGAGCAAGTGATGAAAACCCTGCTCCAGAAATCTACGAAGTAGACGTTAAGAGTCACAACGTATCACTCAAGATAAATGCTGTTCTTCGTGGAACTAATCTTGACGCTAAGAAGATGAAGGTCAAGGTTGTTGACGAAAATGGAACGGAGTGGCCAGCTAAGCCAGTATACGAGTGCGGAGCAACTTACAGATGGCAGTGGAGCAACATGTACCTTCCAAATGTACCTTCAAAGAACGAACAGCACATCGAGCTTCTCGTTCCTCGTGCACTAGGTATGGATCATACATTCACACTAACATTCGCGCCAGATGGGGAGAACTTTGACGAGAACCTCAAGGCAACTGTAATCGTAAGAAATGATGGCATAATAGATACTTCTAATGCTGCATTTAACATGGATGACTACACTAAGCTGAGAACCATCACAGTTAATTACGTTGATAAGAACGGAAACAAGGTTGCTGAACCAAAGCATGTAAAGGCATACGGAATCCATGAGCTATACGCACTTGGACTAACTGCAAAGGAAATCGACGGCTATAAGCTAGTTAAAGCAGACCCAGATAAGGCCCTGCTAGACGCAATGCTTGCAACACCAGATTCACTGGAGGATGGAAGACTAAATGGTGCAACTGTATTCGTAAAGGCATTCCCTTACAATACAATTACATACACTTACGAGAAGACTGCTACTCCAGCGCCAGTTGCTACAGGATACAACTTCACAGTTGGTAAAGATGCCGTATGGAGTGCTGGAGATCTAGGATTCAAGATTGAGAATACAGAAGTAGATAAGAATGCTGCTGGAGACAAAGTGTTCGACAGATTCCAGGGAATCGAAGTTGATGGACAGACCGTAGACCCTTCAAACTACGAAGCAAAAGCTGGAAGCGTTGTCCTAACATTAAGAGAGAGCTTCATCAGAAGCCTAGGTACTGGAAGACACTCAATAAAGGCTAAGTTCAGAGGTGGAGAATCCGCATCTACAAGCTTCTCTGTAACTAGAGCAGGTGCTGGTGCAGCATTAAGACCAGGAATGGCTAGAGTTGGTGCTGTGCACAGAAATGTCGTTAAAACTGGCGACAGTTCAAATGCATTTACATATGCTCTAGTTCTCGTTCTCGCAGGTGCAGCTCTTGCAGGAGTTGTTTCCTACAGAAGAAAGAGAGCGTAGCATACTACGAAATTTACTGATCTATAATGCTATTTAGGTTAGCAAAAGACTTAAAAAATTTCTTAATAATGTGATCAAATATTTGCTTCGGCCCTTAATGGGGTCGAGGCATTTTTTATTATTGCTAGAGACGAGACGAGATAATATACTGTTATCGTATACACAAGGACTAAAGGAGCTGAAATGAACCACTATATAGACAAACTCAAGAACGTGCTTGCGATTGCACTTGTTATATCAGTCGCGGCGCAGATTAATATAGATGCACCAAAAGTGGCACCAGGATTCGTATTTGCCATAGATGTAATCGTTCTTAATCTGTTCATTTATTGCTTTTCAGATAAATATTCAGCTATGCAAATATCTCTCATCTCTGCAGCATTTTCTCCGACTTTCCGTTTTATTACGTCGATGAGTGCGGGCATGAGCTTCAAGGAAAATGCCTTAAATTGTTTTCCCGATACCATTTTCTTTATCACATATGGTCTGATAATGACAGTATGTCTTATTGCATATAGAGATAAGAAGGTTCCGCTCATGTATTACTGCATTTCGATTTTCGTTGCGGATTTCGGAGGTAATGCATCAGAAGTGTACGTGCTATCTTTGATAAGAAATGGAAATTTCATATCAACAGATATGTTTAATACACTTATGATCATAGCGATGGCGAGAACAGGAATAGCGCTCACAATAATTCTAAGTATGGAGTACTACACGAAGGTACAGACAGAACGTTCGCATAATCGCAAGATTCAGTTCATGGTGGATCAAAGCGTAACGATATCTGACGAGATGAGATTTATCCTCAATAACAAGGAGGATGTAGAGCGTGTACTCAAGGAGGCATACGCCCTACACACTGACATGAAGGAAGCAGGGATTTCTGATGATTACACAAGGAGAGCACTTGAAATAGCCAGAGGGACACATGAGATTAAGGGCTGCTATCAGGAGATTCTAGATACGCTAGACAACTTAAATAGAAATTCTCAGGGTGAGCCAGATCTTCTGATGTCGGAAATCTTGAAGTTCATGAAGAGCAATATTTTGAAGACTGCATTAGCCAAGCATATGAACGTGAAGTTTGAGATAGATCAGCGCATAGATTTCAAAGTCAAGGAGAGCTACAAGACGATTTCAGTTCTCAGGAATCTTACGGTTAATGCGCTAGAGGCATTTGAAGGCGCTGATGGAGAGATTAGAGTAATGGCTACCTGGTGCAGACACAGCAGCCTAGGACCGTGCCACCGTATTGAAGTGGAGGATAATGGACCTGGAATCGACGAGGCGGATATCGAAACAATATTTCTTCCAGGGTATTCTACCAAGATGAATATGGACACAGGAATTGTGCAACGAGGGCTGGGACTCTCGCTTGTGCGAGACTATGTAGAGAATGATTTCGGTGGTAGAATCAGAGTTAAGAACCGAAAAGAGGGTGGCACTAGATTCGTAATCGAGATACCACCGGGCAATTTTGAGGAGGAAACCAGATGGATTTTTACATCCTAGATGACGATATAGCGGTTGTAAAAACGCTGAAACACATAATTACGGAGAGAAAAATCGGCACAGTTATCGGATATAACACCGATGTTGAGTGTGCGATTGAGGATATAAAAGAAGAAAGCCCATCGATAATAATGGTGGATTTCATGATGAAAGAGATGGATGGGATCACCTTTATTAAGGAAGTTAAGAAGTTCAATCGCGAGGCGGCCTTTATCATGATTTCTAAATTATCCGATAAGTCTCTAGTAAATCAGGCTTATGATGCAGGAGTCGAGTTCTTCGTAAGCAAGCCGATTAATGTGTTAGAGATCGAACGCGTGTGCCAGAACATAATTGAGAGAATAAGGCTCAAGAAAGTCGTGGATAACATTCAAAATGCATTCATGGAGGTTAATAATTCTAGCGACGGGGTACAACCTAAGAGAGAGTTGTCAGCTGAAAGGAAGCAAAACTGGCTAGATGTTCTGCTCGGATCGCTTGGCATACTTGGGGAAAAAGGAACTAACGATATACGCAAGATTTACGCGTGTATGGAGAAGAGCAATAGTGCATATTCTAAGCATATTTTAGGTGAAGTTGCTCGATCACTAGGAGATAGCGAAAAAAATGTTGAACAACGAGTAAGAAGGGCTCTTAAAAAAGCGTTAAGTAATGTTGCGGCAGCAAAGATTGATATGGTTCAGGACGATATTCAGATATATGCAAAATATGTATTTGACCATCTTTCCATCAAAATGGAGGTCAACTTTCAAGAAGGACTTTCGCCAGCAGGAGGACGAGTTAGTATCTCGAAGTTCATGGATGGGCTTAATGTATATCGGGACTTTATTGAGGAATAAATTTTGCGAATAAAAGAAAAATAATTAAAAAACATGTATTATAATAAACTCACGGAATCTTTATGAGGTTCTGTGAGTTTTTTTGAAGTCACACTGACAAGATAATAACGAAATTATTTCTAGTAAAGTAAAGACATGAAAGGAGTTGTCTTATGCAGAAGTCAGGTAGCATTAAAGGTAAACTTTTACTACTATTTATCGCGGTTGCATGGGGAAGCTCGATGGTAGTCATCAAAGGCTCTACGGACTTTATCCCACCAGGTATGCTTCTCGCACTACGTTTTACGATTGCAAGTGTCATCCTAGCCCTTATTTATCGCAAGCAGCTTAAGCTCATAGATAAGGATTATGTCAAGGCAGGTATTTTCATCGGCGTATGCTTATTCTGCGCATACTTCACACAGACTATCGGAGTTATGCTTGAGATGCCAGGAAAGAGCCACTTCCTCTCATCCGCATACTGCGTATTTGTACCGTTTATCGGATGGATAGTTCTCAGAGAGAAACCAAAGATGTACCACATCGTTGCTGCGACAATGTGTGCAGTCGGCATCATATTCGTATCAGTTGCAGGAACATTTAGCATCAGCTTTGGCGATAGTATCTCAATTCTAAGCTCACTGTTCTGGGCTGCTCAGATTATCGCTATTGCTAAGTGGGGCAAGGATAAGGACCCAGGAATCATCACAATGCTACAGTTCATAGTATCTGCAGTCTTGGCATGGGGATTCACCTTAACCCAGGAACATCTCGGGAAAGTGCAGATTAACGGAGAAGTAATCTTTGGAGTTCTTTACCTAGGTATAGTTTGTTCAGGACTTTGCTTCCTATTCCAAACTATTTCACAGAAGACAGAGTCGCCTACAAGCGTATCCATCATTCTCAGCTTTGAGAACATCTTCGGCATCGTGTTCGGAATGGTATTCTTCAACGAGACGATGACTGTGAATAAGGCTATAGGATTCGTACTCATGTTTGCCGCTATTCTAATCGCTGAACTACAGCCAAACTTCCTAAAGAGCAAGGCAGATAAGGCAAGAGAAGCGCAAGAGGAACAGACTGCGTAAACTCGTAAAAGTAACGTGATAATACATATTATTGCGCATTATCGAACATTATCGAGTAAAATCGTAGAACTGTACACATCAAAATAAACGTTATTATCAAAAATCAGATGCACAAGGAGACTAATTATGGCATTCGAACTAAGAAAATATACACATCCAGATTTCGCTGAGCAGAAATTTATTGATTCACCAGATTGTAGACTTGAGGAAGCACCTAAGGATGGGGTAGTTCCATTTGACTTCCACGCACTAAGTATTTTCCCTGAGTATTTCAAGATCAATGGAGAATGGTTGCTCTGTGAAGAGAGTAGAATGGACACAGTTCCAGTATATGATGGCGGAAAGGTACTCGCTCTAGAGGCAAGAAGAGTTAAGAAAGGACAGCTTGTAGTTTGCGGACGTACAGAGTGCTGCGAGGAAGGAATCTACATGCACGCTGATGGATTCAATGAGAACACAGGCGTAAAGGCAGATACATTTGCATTTAGAACAGGGCGCTCGAGAGAGACTGCATTTTCTAAAGACTTCGATGAAATCGTTGAGCTACTAAAGCACGAGAAGGATAACGGGAAGATCGTTTGGGTTATGGGACCTGCTTTCTCGTTTGATATCAAGGCTAGAAGAGCTCTTTCGGCACTCATCGAAAACGGATATGCTCATGCAGTTCTAGCAGGAAATGCTCTTGCTTCTCACGACCTTGAAGGTGCATATATGCAGACAGCTTTAGGACAGAATATCTATACGCAGGAGAATGTGCCAAATGGTCACTACAACCACCTAGACCTGATAAACAGAGTAAGAGCTGCAGGATCTATGAAGGCTTTTGTTGAGCAGGAGAACCTAGACAATGGCGTAATGACAGCAGCTATCAAGAACGATGTTCCTATCGTGCTCGGCGGTTCAATCCGTGATGATGGCCCTCTTCCAGAGGTATACGGAGATTGCTATGATGCACAGGATGCTATGAGAGCTCACGTTAGTAAAGCTACTACTGTAATTACAATGGCTACAATGCTTCATTCAATCGCTGTTGGTAACATGACACCAAGCTTCCGTGTGCTAGAGGATGGCACAATTCGTCAGACATATTTCTACGTTTGCGATGCATCTGAATTTGTAGTAAACAAGCTAGCTGATAGAGGATCCCTCTCTTCGAAGGGTATCATAACAAATGCACAGGACTTCATCTGCAATATTGCCGACGGTCTTGGATTAAAGTACTAATAGTTATGTATAAAGCATAATTAAGCAGCATAAAAGTGCATAACAACGTATAAGAAAGAAGATAATTCCATACAGACTCGCCTAATTATGGTAACTTAGCCCGCCTCGGAAAAAAGCGCATTGAACTATGTTATAATAATTATCGTCATTAGAGTGCATGAAGCACTTGATAAAATAAGAGAGGCGATAACATGAATATATTAGTAATCGATGCGCAAGGTGGCGGCATAGGACGTCAGCTGGTAGCTAAGCTGCTAGAGAGGATCCCAGAAGCAGATATAGTAGCTGCAGGGACTAATAGCATGGCAACGAATGCCATGATTAAAGCAGGAGCTAAAAAAGCGGCGACAGGTGAGAACGCTATCAGGTACTGCGCATCACAGGCAGAGATTATCACAGGACCAATTGGTATTCTTGTTGCTAATGCGATGCTCGGAGAGATATCTCCAGCCATAGCGGAAAGTGTAGGTTCTAGTACCGCCCCGAAGGTGCTAATACCGACTGCGCATTGCAACACCATAATTGCAGGCACTAAAGCGCTACCAGTAAAAGACAGCATCGAAGATGCGGTCGATAGGATTGTAAGAATCCATGGTGGCGAAGACAATTAAATAGCCTTTATAAAATATTAACCAAGCCAAGAAGGCCGGATAGATTGCTGAAGCAATCATACCCGGTCTTTTTATACGCAAATTTACAGGAGTAACTATATTCACATGTATTATGAGAGAAAGAGCACATTTAAATACGCCCTCTGCAGAATCGCTGAGATGATTCTCATATTGTTCATTCTCTCAATGATTGTATTTGCACTATCCCGCCTCTGTCCCGGGGATCCGCTCCGTTCGTGGTACGGAGATGGTGTTGATAGAATGAGTGCCGAGCAGAAGGCTTCCGCTCGTGAAAGTCTTGGAATCGAAAAACCACTACCTGCTCAGTACGGCATATGGCTTAAAGAACTAGCTCATGGGGAACTAGGTTTATCGTACAAGTACAAGAGACCTGTTACTGAAGTAATTCGTGGTGTGCTTGGAAATACAATAGTATTTGGATTAACAGCTTACATCATGACGTTCGTGCTGGCTTTTCGTATTGGAAGATTGTCGGCGAAGCGAGAAGGTACGAAGCTCGATAGATTCATTTGCAAGGCAGGGGTGATATCTGGAAACATACCGGTATTCTTTTTATCTCTGATATGCATATTGATATTTGCGGTAAATCTCCGAATCTTGCCAACTGGAGGGGCTTACTCTTACGGGGCTGAAGGAAATCTTTTGGACAGAGCCTGGCACCTCGTACTGCCAGTATTTGTAATCGTTATAGGGCATCTCTGGTATTACTCGTATATGGTGCGAAATCTGCTGCTCGAGGAAATGCGCAAAGAATATGTGCTGCTTCTCAAGGCAGAGGGAATGCCTCGCACTAGGATAATCAATAAGTACTGCATGAAGAATATCCTGCCACCGATGATAACCATCATGGCAATCGCAGTTCCACATCTCCTTGGTGGTACATATGTCGTAGAGATGGTATTCGGCTATCCAGGTCTAGGGAGGCTCAGCTTCGAAAGTGCCCTATACAAGGATTACAACATGCTGATGGCGACAACACTTCTCACAGGAAGCGTGGTTGTGATCTCGAATTATCTTGCACAGATAATAGGTGAGAAAATCGACCCGCGGATGTGTCATGAGGAGGGTTCGTATGAATAGAAAGCAAAGGCCAAAGATTGCCATAGCTATACTAACGGTCAGTGTAGTCCTGAGCGCATTTGCCGGATTCATAGCTCCATATAAACCGAATTTCATGAATGAATATGCCATCGGAACAGCCCCGTCAATGAGCCATATATTTGGAACAGATAATTTGGGAAGGGATTTATTCTCTATGATTCTATATGGCGGAAGGGCAAGCCTGACGATTGGAATCACAAGTGCCGTAATTGCAACATTAATTGCAGCAGTGTACGGAACACTGAGCGGGATGGCGAGTAAACACGTGGATAGGATTATGATGAAAGCTACGGATTTATTTATGAGCATTCCAGCGTTATTGCTAGTAATCGTTCTTGAGGCTATCTGGGGAGATGCTAGCTACACATCACTATCACTGGTAATCGGGATAACGAGCTGGATGCAGATGTCGAAAGTCATCAGGAGCGAGGTGATACGGCTTAGGAAAAGTGAATTTGTAATAGCCGCAGAGATGTACGGAGGAAGCTTCTGGTACATTTTACGCAGGCATTTGTTCCCGAACTACTTTTCATCGATTATGTTCATGGCAGTAAGCAACGTGGGCTCTGCGATAATAGTAGAATCGACACTTAGCTTTATGGGGCTTGGACTCCCTATATCGGAAGTATCATGGGGAAGCCTTATGTCATTATCGCAAGATGCACTGCTATCTGACCAATGGTGGATGATTATAATTCCGGGACTTGTCTTGATAAGCGTTCTGGTATCCATAACGGAGATTGGGGAATACATCAGAGGGCGCAATACCTCCAAGGGTAGCAACATTTAAATGTAAACGCACAAGTACATGTGTGGGGTTAGGACTATAGATTAAGAAATTAATTTATTTGAAAGGACACACATTTATGAAAACTCACTTAAAAAAAATTGCGGCTCTTGCCGTCACTCTAATCATGATTATTTCACTTTCCGCATGTGGCTCGAAGAGCGAAAATGATGCGGACACGCTGGTGTACGGAAGTCATGACTATACAGCTATAAATCCTGCTCTTTATGAGCACGGAGAAATTAACTCCTTGATATTCGCGGGACTTACAGCACATGACAAGGATAATAAGCTCGTACCTGCACTCGCGGAGAAGTGGGAGTACGATGCAGCTACTCATACTTGGACATTTCACCTAAAGGATGGACTGAAGTTCCATGACGGAAAGGATCTTACTTCGGAGGATGTTAAGTTTACTCTAGAGGCAATCCTCGATAAGAAAAATAATTCCGAAATCGTCTCGAATTATCAGGATATTGAAAATATCACTTGTCCAGACAAGAAGACAGTTGTTATTAAGCTGAGCAAAGAAAATGTAGCATTTGCGGACTACATGACTATCGGAATACTGCCAAAACATTTGCTAAAGGGCAAGAAACTGGCGACTGCTGAGTTCAATCAGAAGCCAGTTGGCGCAGGGCCATACAAGCTGACTAGCTGGGACGAGGGACAGAGTATAACCCTCGAGAAGTTTGATGGTTACTACGCTGGAAAACCTCACATCAAGAAGATTATTTTCAAGATTATAGAGGATAGTGACGCAAGGCTTCTGCAGCTAAAGTCTGGAGATCTAGATATGGCGCAGATTGAGCCTAAGCAGGCGAAGAGCCTCGAGAAGGACAGCAAGGATTTCGATATCTATCGCATGAACACGGCGGATTATCGCGCGATTGCGTATAACTTTGCAGGAAGCAAGCTGTTTAAGACATATCCAGAGCTAGCAAATATATTGAGCTATGGAATAGACAGAGAGGCTATCGTTAAGAGCGCACTTCTCGGTGAGGGCCAGGTGGCATACTCGCCAATTCAGAAAAATAAATTTAACAGCAGCGATATCGAGAAGTTTGAGTACAGCCCAGATAAGATGGAGCAATTATTGCAGCAGGACGGTTGGACTAAGAATAAGAAAGGTATCTACGAGAAGAACGGTACTGAGCTTAAGTTTACAATCACGGCGATGGCAAACGACAAGGTGCGCGTGGATATGGCCAAGCTGTGTGCAGAACAGCTCAAAGCACACGGGATATCAGTAAAGGCCGAAGCTAGAAAAGAGCTCGACTGGGAGAAGCAGGATGCTACAATAATCGGATGGGGTAGCCCATTTGACGCAGATGATCATACGTACAAGATATTCACATCGGAAGCTGGGGACAACTATACAGGATATGCAAATCCAGCGGTAGATGAAGCGCTGGCAAAGGCTAGAGCGACGACTAACGAGTCAGAGAGACAGCGATATTATTCGTCATTTCTCAGAGCCATGATCAAGCAAATGCCTTACACGTTTATCGCATACATAGATGCTGACTATGCGGTTAAGAAGGATATCAAGGGAATAACAAAGGGTACAATGCTAGGTCATCACGGGGTTGGAATCTTCTGGAACGTAGCAGATTGGAGATTGGAGAAATAAAGCTATATGGCAGAAAATAGAAGCAACACAGAACTTCTTAATATCAAGGATTTCAGGATGTGCTTCGACGGGAAGCAGGGGGTAGTTCACGCTGTTCAAGGAGTTTCTCTTACAGTGAGATCAGGAGAAATCGTCGCAATCGTTGGCGAGTCAGGTTCTGGCAAGACGGCGCTCTGCTTCTCGATTCTAATGTTACATAGACATCATGCGAGGCATCTGTCGGGAAGCATATGCCTATTCGGAAAAGATGTCACTAAGATGAGAGAAAAGGAGCTCGAACATATTAGGGGCAAGGTGGCTTCGGTAGTGTTCCAAGATCCACTTAATTCACTAGATCCTGTACGAACTATCGGGGAGCAGATTATGACTCCAATGAAGCTGCACGGAGATGGTGAGCCGGCGGAAGCGGAACGAGAATACACCGAGAGGGCAGTAGGCTTACTTAGGGAAATGGGCATGGAAGATGCAGAGAAATACTTATCCTGTTACCCACATCAGCTGTCTGGCGGACAAAGGCAGAGAGTTGCGATTGCAATTGCTCTTGCGTGTGACCCTGCGCTAATCATTGCTGATGAACCTACTACAGCGCTTGATCCTAGAAATCAAAATCAGATAATATCAGTGCTGAAGAGGCTTGCTGCAGAGAGGAATAAAGGTATACTTTTCATCACACATGACCTCGGATTAGCGCGCGAATTAGCGACTAAAATCGCAGTTATGAAGGATGGAAGGTTTGTCGAAACTGCCGAAGCTGAAGATATCTTTGAAAATCCAAAGCATGAGTATACTAAAGCGCTAGTCAGGTATTCTCAATATGGAAAAAAAGGGAGTCATTATCATGGAAACTTTGGCCAGACGATTGCTGATCGAGATGGAATAATCACTTCGAGTGAAACAATAGATCAAGTGGAGGCGGCCCCAAAAATAATGATAGCCAAAGATATAGACATGATTTACAGAACCAAGAAGCACGGATATAAGAAGGTTCTATCAGGATACTCATTAGATGTAGTGAAAAGTGAGATCCTTGGACTCGTAGGGCAATCGGGCTGTGGGAAGTCCACCTTGGCGAAGATTATCATGGGGATCACCACACCTAATGGTGGAAGTGTAGAATGGGGAAGATGTGGAAGTAGGGATAGGCGTGAGGTTTGCACGCAAATGATCTTTCAAGACTCCGCATCGGCATTTAATCCACGCATGACTATAGAAGAAATAATTGCTGAACCACTTGTAATTGCTAGAGTAGGAAACAGAGAAGAGAGACGAAGGAAAGTCATGGAAGTTATGAAGCAGGTCCATCTAGAGGAACAGCTCATGGATAGATATCCCTACGATGTGTCGGGAGGACAGCGCCAGAGGGCGGCAATTGCAAGAGCACTCATAACAGAGCCAGAATTTATAATAGCCGATGAACCGCTGTCATCTCTCGATGTGCCGACGCAGGCCGAGATAGTTCATTTGCTTAGAGATTTGCACGAAAAAAGACAGCTGACGATGATACTTATATCGCATGACATCCCTATGGTTGAGCACGTGTGCGATAGAATCGTGAGCATGGACGAATAGAGTAAAATAAGAGTTAAACATCAGAAAAGGGGAAAAATATGGGAGCATCCGTAGCTGAGAGACAGAAAGAAGAGCACCTAAAGGAATATATAAAAAATCTGGGTAGCCTAGCCGTCGCTTTCTCGGGGGGAGTTGATTCTACATATCTCGCCAAGGTTGCGCATGATGTGCTAGGAGATAAGATGATTGCGGTTACGGCAGAGTCAGGTTCTTTTCCTAAGAGGGAAACTGGCGAAGCTGCTCATTTCTGCAAGGAGCAGGGCATCAGGCAGATTGTAGTGCAGACCAATGAACTTGAGATTGAAGGATTCAAGGAGAATCCTCCGGATAGGTGCTATATATGCAAGACAGGCATATTTACGCAGTTAAAGGAACAGGCGGCTGAACTCGGAATAGAGTACGTAGCTGATGGTTCAAACGTAGATGATCTAGGCGATTACAGACCTGGGCTACAGGCACTCAAGGAGCTAGATGTAAAGAGTCCGCTTAGAGAAGCTGGCATGACCAAGCAAGATATCAGAAACCTATCGCATGAGCATGGTCTTTGGACGTGGAACAAGCCATCTGCAGCATGTCTGGCCTCTAGGTTTGCATATGGCGAGACGATTACACGTGAGAAGCTAGGCATGGTTGAGAGAGCGGAACGGATTCTGGAAGATTATGGATTCATTCAAATGCGTGTTCGCATGCACGGGGAAAACCTCGCGCGCATAGAGGTAACACCAGATGAGCTGGCGAGGCTCCTTTCTCTCGGAGAGGAAGTTACAGAAAAGTTCAAGGAAATAGGTTTCATCTATGTAACTATGGACCTACTCGGATATAGAGTGGGTAGTATGAATGAGGTGCTGTAAAGAGCACAAGATCGGCGATATTAACAGAGATAGGGGCAATTATCATGCGGAATCTACGAAGCATGACAATCACCAATGACAATCCTTGGCATAGTATTAAAAAAAGTGGCAGGTATAGATAGATGAAAATAGCAGACGTATTAGATAAATATAAGGACGGCGAGCTAGGTATGGCCGAAGCTGAAACGCTGATAAAAAGTAGCAGTTATGATGAAATGGGGTTTGCAAAGCTAGATATTCAGCGCGAGCAGAGATCTGGCTTTCCTGAGGTAATCTTCTGCGCCGGAAAGCCAGATGATTACCTCGTTTCGATATATCAAAAGATGGTCGCAAATGACGGCTGTGCCTTCGGGACTCGGGCGAGTCAGGAGCAGGCAGCGCTCGTTAAGACAGCTGTTCCTGAAGCGGTGTATGATCCTGTCTCACGGATTTTGAAGGTAGAGCCTGCTGGTGGCGACAAGAGAACTGGCGCTGGCGGCGTTGTTGCCGTCTGCAGCGCGGGCACTGCCGACATTCCGGTTGCGGAGGAGGCTGCGCAGACTGCAGAATATTTTGGCGCGGAGGTGATTCGCGTATACGATATAGGCGTGAGTGGTATCCACAGACTTCTGTCAAAAGTTGATATAATACGCAGCGCCGATGCCGTTATTGCAGTTGCGGGCATGGAAGGTGCGCTGCCGACAGTGCTCGGTGGCCTAGTAAGGAACCCTGTAATCGCAGTACCTACATCTGTTGGCTACGGTGCGAATTTTCATGGACTATCCGCTTTAATCACGATGATAAACTCCTGTGCAAACGGTATCTCTGTAGTAAACATAGATAACGGATATGGGGCAGGATATATTGCGACGCAGATAGGCAGATTGGCGGCAACTGGAAGATAATAAGTGTCTATAGCAGCTATTTAGCGGAAAGCAAGGGAACTATCTTTGATTAAATCAAAGCTGACCTTAAATTAATTGTATATAGATGCAGACGAAGTTACAAATGCTGCTACAATATATGGTGCTTCGTGTGCCTTAATAGCACAGCGAGGCGAACTTGATTTTAAAGAGGTGCAAGGAAATCGCTCCTAAACCTTGAATTTATACGATAAATCAGTATAATTAAACGGTATGGCTTGAATACGCAAGCCAAATCCTGCACCGAAAGGTGCCGTAGGCCATAGGAGGTGAAAACATGAGAGATTACGAAGTAATGTTCATTCTTGACCCAACTCTAGATGAGGAAGTGAAGAACTCCACAATCGAGAACGTTAAGAACATCATCAATGGAGATGGTGAGGCTGGCGAAGCTGATGTATGGGGCAACAAGAAGCTTGCTTATCAGATCAACAAGAAGAAAGAAGGATTCTACGTAGTTGTTCCTTTCAAGGCTAGCACTGAGCTACCTAAGGAGCTTGACAGAAGACTCAAGATTTCTGATGCGGTTATGAGACACATTATTGTTTGCCAGGACGAGAACTAAGTCGGGAGGTAAGCGATGAACAGTGTAATACTGATTGGAAGATTGACCAGAGACCCAGAGCTTACTTACACACCTAACAACCAGACAGCTGTTACGCACTTCAGCATTGCAGTTGATAGACCTGGAACGCAGGGTCGTGATAGACAGGCTGATTTTATCAGAATCACTGTTTTCGGTAAGCAGGCTGAGAACTGTGACAGATATCTGAGCAAGGGTCGTCAGGTAGCAATCAACGGTAGAATTCAGACGGGAAGCTACAAGAACAGAGAAGGACAGACTGTATACACTACAGACGTAATCGCTAACAACGTCGAGTTCCTCGGCGGTGGTAACGGCGGAAACGATTCTGGATATAGTCGCAGATCCGAGAGTGAGCCTAGTGCATTTAACGATAACTTTAGCTCGCCGATGGAGCCTTCGATGCCTGATTCATTTGAGGCAACTGAAGAGGATATCCCGTTCTAAACATCTTGAGAAAGGAGCACAAGTCTAATGGAGAACAATAAGAGACGCGGTGGCATGAGAAGAAGAAAAGTATGCCAGTTCTGCGCAGATAAGGAAAAGAAAATCGATTACAAAGATGTAGAGACTCTAAAGAAGTACACTACAGAGAGAGGTAAGATTCTTCCTAGAAGAGTTACTGGTACATGCGCTATGCACCAGAGAGCAGTTACATCTGCTATTAAGAGAGCTCGTGTGGTAGCTCTAATGCCTTTCGATTCTGAAATCGAATAATAATGAAAGAAACCCCCGCTCGTATGAGCGAGGGTTTTTTATAGAAGATATTTTACCTTAATGATGATAGACTAAATCGAATAAGGAATCTGTTAGTAGGTTGATATAAGCCCATATATAACATAGCTTATATTTAAGCAAGGAGGATTATCATGTGTGAATTAGAACTAGAAGATCAATTACGATTATTAAAAGATGGATTAACTGAATTAGCAACAGAAATTGGCGATACACAAATATCCCCCAAATCTCTCAGTTTGCTATGCTTAGATTTTGAAGTCCCTGTTGATATAAGGAATTCTTGGATATTAGAATTTCGAAAATTATCCGATATAGAGTATGAGAAGTACTCGAGCAAAGAAATAATTTCTACATTTCGTAATAAAATGCAAGAAAGGTTTGAACCTGCAAAAGATTTTAGTGATTTAACAGTATTTTCGTTTATAAGAGTCATATCAAAGAATTTAGTTGAAGAGCTATATCCTTTGTCTTGTTTATTGGAGATAGAGTTTTCTTTGACGGCAGATTTAAATTAATATGAAAACCTCTATACTGGTATCCAGTATAGAGGTTTTTTAACATATGTAATTTTGTATTACCACTATCAATAGTTAGCGCGTACTGAATCAAGGGATTCCTGGTAAGTCCTATTAGGGCTCTAGAATACCACCACGAGTAGCATCTTGAAACGCTCCTGACCGTATACCGCATGTGGATGACCAGCAGGCATTACAATCGATTCTCCTTCATGAAGCTCGTGAGGGATTCCGTCAATAGTGAGGCGGCCTACTCCGTCAAGGCAAGTTACAAATGCATCTCCGCCAGATTCGTGTGTACTGATTTCTTCGTCTTTATCAAAAGCGAATAACGTTACGCTAACAGCTTCGTTCTGAGCGAGAGTCTTGCTTACTACCTGACCATCCTGATAATTAACTTCGTTCTTAAGTGTTACAACTTCAGATTTGGATATGTTTTTCATAGGCTCTTTCATTTCGTTACCTCCTATATGTAAATTTCTTTTATGCAATGGTGCGAATTACTCCGCCTAAGTTGATTATATCCATCTAACCTGCAAATATTCGTAACATTTGTTACGCGGCATATAAAAATTTTACTTGCTCATTGTGTATTTATTCGTACAATTTTATAATGTATATATGTAAAAGCTAGTGAATAAAGGCTTTTATAGTTACTAAAGCTTTGATTTATAAAATTAAGTGAGGAATACGGAGGGAATATGGCAAATAAGTTGATAGATGAAAAAATAAATGATTACGTTGTTGCGCTTAGCTCGGGAGCACCAACTCCAGGTGGTGGAGCGGTTGCAGCACTAACAGCAGCACAGGGAGCAGCACTAATTATGATGGTTGCAAACTTAACTGTTGGTAAAAAGAAGTATGCTGAGTTTGAAGAACTCAATGTAGCAGCGATAGAGGAAGCTAAGGGATATCTAGATCAGCTGATGGCTGGAGTAGATGAAGATAAGAAAGCATTTGGACAGGTTGCTAGTGCATATGGAATGCCGAAGGAATCTGATGAGGAGAAGGCAGCGCGCAGCGAGGCGATTGCCATCGCCTCGGTCGGCGCAGCCGAAGCCCCGCTCAAAGTCATGAGAGCGGGCACCTGCGCGCTCAGACTCGCAGATAGTCTGATTGGCAGATCCAACAAGCAGCTAGCAAGCGATCTGTACGTAGCTGCTCTCAATCTAAATGCAGGCGTTCAGGCAGCAGAATTCAATGTGTCGGCGAACGTACCATATATTCCTGATCGCGAGCTCGCAGAGAGCTGGAAAAAGGAATCGGAAAATCTGTCAGAAGAGGCAAATACTGTATCTACAAAAATACTTTGCAATAAAAAATAATATTTTGTGCAAAAAATATGCGTAAAAGGCTTAAAATTATTAGTCTTTAGAAAATAAGCTCAAAATGAAACATAAATTATAGTAAACATTTCACATAATCTTCACACAAGGTGTTTTAATAGATGCTATACTTCTAATTGTTCAATGAGGTTTGTTATTCTAATACAAACTTTCCTTCTTTTATTGAATACACACACACTACAGGAAAGGGATGCGTAAGCGTCCTTTTTCTGTTTTTTGGTTACAAAAGTTGGGTTATATGATACAACAGTACTTAAGACATCTGACTATACAGATGAGCAGGGCATTCGGAAGTTCATCAGCACCCTGAATAAAGCTAATCTAAGCAAAATCACTAGCAGACTTGACGAAACACTTACTGCATTTAAGCATGAAATATTTGTAGACGGGAAGGATAGCCGCATAACTAAAGAAAATAGACTATCATTTAAGAACGAAGAAGTGAAGGCAGCAAAAAAGTATTTAAAAACTTGCATATAATTTATGAGATGATGTAAAATTCTAAATATAATAACCCATAACTCATAACCCATAACCCATGCATAGACTTGATTAGTGGAGAAAAGAAATGAGTAGAGAATCTGAAAAGATATTTAAAGAACTGCAAGAATTTTTAAAAAATAATGATGAGAATAATAGAACTGATGCAGATGAAGAAAGTCTGATTGAAGAATTTATGAATTGCTATAATGGACGTGCCTTTGGCAAATCATCCGAACCGGAAACTTCAGATGATTATCTTGATCTTGCTTTTGATGCCTATGATGATAAAACAGCACTTAAATATGCCAACAAAGCACTTGCACTTGACCCTAATAATTTTGATGCAAAAGCACTTGTCCTTGAGTTGAAGGCAAAAGACGGAACTGAACTTGTTAGAAGCTATGAGAAGGCTGTTCAAAAAGCAACTAAATACATGGAAGAAAAAGGATATTTTAGGGATGAGTGCATTGGAGATTTTTGGAAGATATTGGAAACAAGACCTTATATGAGGCTTAGAGCGGGTTTTGCAGAAAACCTTGTTAAGTGTGGAAAGATGGGACAGGCGCGTGAAGAATGCAGAGAATTACTGAAACTTTGTGACGGGGATAATTTGGGAATGCGATATCATCTTATGCATATCTATACATATTTTGAAGAAGAGGAAGCGGCACTTGCATTACATAAGCATTTTGATTTGTGTAATGAAACTCAAATGCTTTTTCCGCTGTCGATACTCTATTATAAAAAAGGCAATTACACAAAGGCGACACAATATCTTCGGAAGCTTAACAGCGTAAACAAAGATCTGAAAAAGTTTCTCCAAATCTTTACAGGAGATTTGTTTGAATTGTTTGAAGAATACGAGAGTGAAAACGGTTACCGACCAAATACCATAGAGGAACTTATAGTAGAACTAAATGAAAACTTATTCCTTTTCACTGCAACAAACTATTATTCGGAGTGGGCGTTGAAACAAGTAAAAAAGTTCAAATAATAATAAATAAAGGAAAACATATAAATATATAGTATGCCTGTAAATGCTGAAACGAGCGGAAGTGCGGACGTTTTCTTGGATAGCTTGAGAGTGTGAAACTTTTTCTGTAATTAGCCTTCTATGTTAATTATTAGAAGAGTCTCGCCGAAATTGGCTGACTCTGTTGACAGCCCCAATATAAAATATCCAGCAGGACATGTCAAGAGCCGCTCAATTTTTGAGCTGTTCATATTTGTTGTAATAATTTATCTAGAGAGGCATTCTGCCCTCGTACATTACGCTGAATTCTCCATATGCCTTCCCCCAGTTTCTAATAGGTTGAGTCCATTTTTTTGTAGCCTGAAGGGTCGAAAGATACAGGGATTTTAATAGAGCTTTATTGCTAGGAAATATAGCTCTCTGCCTGTTGAGTTTCTTGTATGTGCTGTTCAGACTCTCTATCGCATTCGTAGTGTATATTATCTTCCTCACGTCTGATGAGAACTTGAATATAGGAGTCAGAACATCCCAGTTATTGTGCCAACTCTTCATGGAATTAGGATACTTGGAATTCCATTTTCTGTAACTCTATCTAATTGCTCCTTGCCTTTTGCTTCATCAGGAGCAAGGTATATTTTCTTAAGGTCTGCTGCAAACTCCTTCATGTCCTTGTAGGAAACGTATTTTAGCGTATTTCTAACCTGGTGCACGATACATCTTTGGTACTCCGTTTTAGGAA
Organism: uncultured Mogibacterium sp.; assembly: GCF_938041965.1. Classification (GTDB taxonomy): domain Bacteria; phylum Bacillota; class Clostridia; order Peptostreptococcales; family Anaerovoracaceae; genus Mogibacterium. Next base: position 26,293 of record NZ_CALISE010000015.1, read on the forward strand.
ATGCTGCGGAGATCGCTTCTTTTATTCCAGACAGGCCATCAGCGCAGATTACCATAACATCCTTCACACCTCTGTTCTTAAGACCGTTAAGAACTCCAAGCCAATACTTACTGCTCTCATTTTCACCAATCTCAAGGCTTATTACATCTTTCATGCCATCGCAGTTAATTCCCATGATTACGTATGCAGCAAGCTTGCGGATTATGTTGTCATCTCTAACAGAAAAGTGTACGGCATCAATGAAGAGTATTGGGTATATCTCATCAAGTGGTCTGTTCTGCCAATCCTCAATATCCTGAAGAACCTTGTCGGTTACATCAGAGATGAAGCTTTCGCTGCATTCAAAGCCATATATTTCCTCTATCTGCTCTGAAATCTGCCTTGTTGTGAGTCCTCGTGCATACATGCTGATTATTTTCTGGTCAATCTCGGATATGTCTTTCTGACGCTTCTTAACAATCTGTGGCTCGAAACTGCTGTTTCTGTCTTGAGGAACATCAATCTCGAATTCTCCGTAATTGCTACGAACCCTCTTTCTCTTAGTTCCGTTACGGTAGTTGTCATTGTAGCTGCGCGCGTAACTCTGGTAGCCAAGATGCTCGTCCATTTCTGCTTCCATCATTGACCTCAATGTTCCTACGAGAAGATCCTTAAGAGCTTCCTGGATGTCATCTGCTGTCTCTATATCGTATTCATCAATTAGAGATACAATAATGTTCCTCTTTCCCTCAGTCAAAGGTTTAACATGATATACTTCTTTTTTCTTTGCCATAATAAATAGCCTCCTATGGTATTTAGATTTTACCATAGAAGGCTTGATTTTAATTTACAGACTTTTTGTCATACGCTCCCCAAAAATGTCCGCACTCCCCGCTCAATCAAACAAGTTATCTTCAACATCCACGCATTCAATAGTTACCATTTTTCCGCAAGCATCACAAGCGTGATCAATTTCAAAACTATCGACTAATACATCAACATTATTTGTGAAATAGAATCCTGCATTGTATCCCCCACAATATGGACAATGCCAGTGAACACCGATGAATCCACCAGTATGATCTTTGGATATCTGTGCATCTAATCCTCGAACTCTTCGCATAATAACACCTTTTCCTTTTTTTATCATTCATTATCGTTCTGAGATGATAGAGTTAATTCCATCATCTTTTGTGCATATGTATGACTGTCGACTTCTTCATCAGCATACTGTCTCATCAATTCTTCAATCTTTTCTTGAAGTTCATCTCTGTTCAAATTTTTTACCTCCTAATAAAAATCTTAAATTCGTTACATACTGGGAATTCCCTATTTCAAGATACTGTTCATAATTTTTTCATTCATTCTCCATAAATTCTAACTTATCCATTTTCTTATTACATAAAAGTTCCGAATTATGACTCTATAATAATTCCATATCATGTAATTGACAATAGAATTATCTATGTTTCTTTAAAATAGTAGTTTATTAGGAAAAGATAACTTAAATTTTTTATATTCCAATCTGCACACCCCACCCATTTTTATACGTAGAACAGCAAACTTTTGTGATTTATTGTTTCTAAAATTGTTCTATTCAATTAGACAAACTGGGATTTTATTATTTCTTTTTCTTTGGTTTTGGTGCAGGTAAATTATCATACATAGCATCAAACAAGCCAATTAAAAACTCCTTATTATCAACATCATCTACCAATAGCATTTCCTTTGCTCCATCATACGGCAACTCATACACTGCATTTGGCATATAATTTATCGCAGACTGCACAGGTTTAACAAGTAATCTATCATCATATATTCCACCAATAATTTTTCCTTTGTAATAGATAATAAATTCTCCCATCATGGATTTATAACTAACATTATCTAATTCAGATACTTGTTCTAAAATAAGTTCTAAATATTCTTTACTTGAAGCCATTTTTTATATCTCTCCTAAATTACTAAAATTTCAATAGTCCATTTTCGTCAAACTTGAAATTTGAACCCCATACAACCTCCCAATAATATCCATCTAAATCAGAAAAATATGCGTGATATCCACCCCAGAAAGTGACTTGTGGTTCTTTTACAATTTTTCCACCAACATTTCGTACTAATTCAATTACACTATCAACATCTTCTTTATGTTCAACATTGTATGCTAATGTAATTCCAGAAAACCCATTTCCCTTTGGTGGATTATTTTCATCAATATCTTTTGCTAATTGTTTCAAAGGAAATAGTTCAAATTTTGTTCCTGGAGTATCAAAAAAACATACTGGTGGATTATTTTCTCTGCAATCAGTCTTATATCCTAAACCATCTCTATAAAACTTTATTGACCTTTCCATATCTCTAACACCTAAACAAATACAAGTAATCTTATTCATTGCTACCTCCACAAAATCCACTTTATTTCACTCAATACTTTTTGTTGTGTCATATTTTTGCCTAATTTTCTAGCACTAATTCCTGCTTCTTGACCCGTGTTAACCCTCTATTTATATCTACAGCTTATATCAATATACAAAAGAAATCTCTATTTTACTCCTGCATTTGTTACTTACTTATTAATCGCATCTTCAATTATCAGTCTTATGGTTCTAAATAGATAAGGCTTATAGTCACTGTAAGTTACAGGCTCACCCATGAGAATTACATTGTGACATGTTGAATTAATGAGTTCAACAATCGTAAATATCATTAGCTCGGGATTATCAATCGGAATCTGTTCTTTTTCGATAATATCCATAAAAAAAGTCTTGAAGTCGAGCACTTCATCATCCTCGTGTTTAATGCTCTTTGATCCGCTTAGTAGCCCCCAGCTCAGGTGCTTGGATATAAACTGTAGCAGCGCTATATCCTTTGAGAGCTTGGTTATCAAGCAATCAGTAGCATATAAGACTTTGTCAGCGAGATTCATTACATCTCCTGTTTCCTCTATGTGCCTCTCTAATGATTCAACTGCACTAAGGAGCAGTTCAGATGACTTTCTAGCGATTAACACATCTCTAACATCTTCTTTGCTATCAAAATACAGATAGAACGTGCCTTTTCCGACGCCTGCATTTAGTGCGATACCTAGTATAGTCGTCCTTGCAAATCCAAGTGTCGTAAATAGTTCATATGCCGCGTCAAGAATATCGGTGCGTTTTTTCTCTTTATTAAGCACTCTTTTAGTCATAGATGCTCCTCCAAAATTTTATTCACTAAATTATATATAACATGCAGTGTAGATTTTTACAATGATACAGCAATAAATGACCTGCAGTCAATATATAAATTATTCAGTAATTCAACTCATATAATACTAATAGACCTTGATAAATAACTGTTTTATTGAGTCTAAAAACTTCAACTAACTTTTAATTAAATTAAAAGTTGACTATTGGTCATAAAAATGATATATTGATTTCCGTCAAATACGCAAGGAGGGAAAACCGATGAATCTAGGGGCTAAAGTCGTAAAGCACAGACACATAATTTTCATTGTATCTTTGCTACTGCTCATACCATCACTTATAGGGTATAAGGTGACGAGGATAAACTATGACATGCTTACATACCTTCCATCTACTATGGATACGATGAAAGGTCAGAATGTTTTAATGAAGGAATTTGGCAAAGGCGGATTCTCGATAGTCGTGCTTGAAAACATGAAGAGTGATGATGTCACTCAGTTAAAAGCAGACTACAGCAGAATCGATGGAGTCGAAGAGGTTTTAAATCTCGAAGATGTGCTAGATCCAACAGTTCCGAAGTCTATGCTACCAGACCAGGTGGCGCAGAATTTATCAAATAAAGATGCGAGCATGATGGTCGTATTCTTCAGCAGCTCAACATCTGATGATAAGACGCTCAAGGCTGTTGAGCAGATGAGAAAAGTCAGTGATAAGCACGCATATATATCTGGCTTATCACCTCTGGTAGAAGATCTAAAGAATATTTGCGAACAGGAAGAGGTCAAGTATGTTACAGTAGCTGTTTTGCTATCGCTACTCGCAATGATGCTACTCCTCGATTCATATATAGCACCGGTATTATTCATGGTGAGTATTGGCATGGCTATTTTATATAACATGGGCTCTAATATATTCCTCGGTGAGATTTCTTATATAACCAAGGCAATAGCTGCAGTTCTGCAGCTTGGTGTAACCATGGACTACTCCATATTCCTGTGGCATAGCTATATGGAGAAACTCGATTTAGGTCTCAAGGAAGATGACGCTATGGCGGAGGCCATCGATGCTACACTCGTTTCTGTAACTGGAAGCTCGGCTACAACAATTGCAGGGTTCCTAGCACTTTGTTTCATGACGTACACGATGGGACGAGATCTCGGAATTGTTATGGCAAAAGGTGTTGTATTTGGAGTAATAGCAAGTGTAACTATACTGCCTGTACTTTTACTAAGGTTCAATAAGCTCGTGCAGAAGACGAGACACAGATCACTAATACCAGATATGACGAAGGTGGCACACGGACTAACCGGCAGATATGGAATCTATATCGCGCTATTCTGCGTGCTAATTGGACCTGCAATCTATGGATACAATCATCAGAATATCGTGTATGACTTCACCAAGATGCTATCTAGTGGACAAAACAGTTTGCCTGCAGAGAAGATGCAGTTCTTGACGGCTAATGACAAGCTAAGTGAGGATTTTGGGATAAATACTTCTTATATCGTGATGGCTGACTCGAAGCTTTCTGCATTAAAAGGTAAGGATATGAGTGACGAGATCAAGAAGGTTGATGGTGTTAAAAGCGTGCTAGGCATTGATTCGATCGTAGGGACTTCAATTCCGAGGAGCATGATTCCGTCTTCAATTAAAAGTGGCCTGATGTCAGATAAGCATCAGATGATAGTAATAAATTCAAAGTATAAGGTTTCGACGAATGCTTGCAATAGGCAAATAGACAAGGTCAAAGCGATTACGCACAAGTACGATAAGTCAGCGACTGTAATCGGAGAGGCTCCGGCAACTAAGGACTTAATAAAACTGACAGATAAGGATTTTAAAGTCGTAAATTGGATATCTATAGGACTCGTATTCCTGATAATACTAGCTGTTTTAAAGTCCGCATCGTTACCGTTCATACTCGTAATAGCGATAGAGTTCGCAATATACGTCAATATGGGGATTTCGGGCTTCACAGGACTTGAACTTCCGTTCATAGTTCCAGTCTGCATAAGTACTATTCAGCTTGGATCGACGGTTGATTATGCGATATTGATGTCGACAAGGTATAAGACTGAGAGAATGCTGGGGCTTGATAAGCGCGATGCGGTCAGCACCGCTGCAGCAGCTTCGATACCATCGATTATAGTAAGTGCACTCGGATTCTTCACAGCGACAATCGGAGTGGCAATATACTCAAATATAGGCATCATTAGCACCCTCTGCACGATGATGGCACGCGGAGCGATTATAAGTATGTTAACAGTAATCCTCATACTGCCTTCGTTCCTGATGGCATTCGACAACTTGATTTGCCACACTACAGGCGGACTAAGAGATGTATATGAACATAGGCAGAACAAGGGTACACACGCTAAGGGTAGCGCAATATAGGAGGCGTTGAGATGAAAAGAATGAAAAATCATAAGAATGTTAAGAACGGAGCAGCAACACTTGCTCTTTGCTTGACAGTCGGAACTATGTATATGATAAATCCTGTTTCTGTAGGAGCAGCTAACAAGAGACCTGTAGATGTGACTAAGTCAACCAGTACCGAGAAAGCCGTGGAGACATCATATCCTAGCCTTGGCAGGGGAAATATTTCCCAAAAGGATAAGAACGAGACAACCTATACTTCGATGGATGCAGACGGCAATGTGCTCGAATCTATAGTTACTGAACAGCTTGCAAATAATAGCAAGTACGACACTATCAGTGACTACTCGACATTGAAGAATATCGAGAATACCTCAGGTCATGAGAAGTTTTCGAAGAATGGCAATAATATCGTGTGGAATGCTAAGGGAAAGTCGATTAAATATAAGGGCACTCCAACCACGGGCTTACCGGTCAATGTCAAGATCACTTACTATCTGAATGGCAAGAAGATGTCAGCAAAGGATATCGCTGGCAAGGCAGGTAACGTGACCATCAGATTTGACTATACTGTAAACCAGTCAGATATCGTAGATGGAAAGCTGATTAAGCACCCATATACAGTTGCGAGCGGGCTAGTTCTTAATGATGATAACTTCAGTGATATAACGGTATCGAATGGTAAAGCGATAGATGACGGCAACAAGACAGTTGTTATGGGCATTGCTTTTCCAGAGATGAATGAGAATCTTGGAATAAGTCGTTCTAAATTAGATATTCCTAATAGTGTCGTTATAAATGCACACACTGAGAAATTCGAAATAGATGGAACATATACAGCTGCGATGTCGGGAATTGCAAATGATTTTGACGGAAATCTAGGAAGCGTGAAGGGAAAGGCTGCAAAGCTCGAAAATTCGCTTAAGAAGCTAGGACAGGCATCTGACAAGTTAGAGCAGGGAAGCAAGGATCTTAAGGCAGGTGCAGATGAATTAGCTAGTGGCACTAAGAGTCTTAAGTCTGGAAGTAGCGAAGTGCTCAGTGGAGCGACTTCACTAAACAGTGGCTTACAGCAGCTAACTGCCAATAGCGCATCTCTTAGAAATGGTGCTGCGCAGGTTGAGAAACAAATTTTTGCAAATGCCACAACCCAGCTACAAGAACAGTTAGGTGACGATACAATAGTTCTGTCTCCTTCGACGTATGCGAAGGTGCTTGCAGGAATCTCCGATGGAGCTATGGCAAAGGCAGAGGGGAAGATGAGAGCAACCTTATCTGCAACAGGTGTATCTGATGCAAGCACACAGAACAACATCATTTCCCTAGCATATAACAAGATGATGGCGGATGGAAAATCAGAAGCTACTGCAGCAGAGGTTGTGCAATATATACAGCAGGCAGGGGTAACAGCAAAGGAAGCGCAGAAGGCAGCAGGATATATAAATCAGTATAAGAGCACTGCAGTAGCAGCTCTAAAGGCTGCCGGATACACAGACGAGCAGCTCGCTTCAGGAACAGGTCAGCAAGCAGTCTTGCTAACCTCTGTAGAGATGGGGCTTACGGGAGGCAGTACAAATCTAGCGACTCTTCAGGCACAGCAGACCAATGCAACTAAGCTTCTAACATCAGCTAAGGAGTACGAGATTGCTAGCCAAGGTGCAAGCGATAATGTAAAAAAGCTATCGGCAATTGCTGTGGGCAAAGATGTTCCTGCAAAGCTAAAGTCACTCAAGGAGCAGCTGGATTCACTAGAGATGTTTATCGCTGGTGTTAAGCAGTACACCGCAGGTGTAGATGCTGCTGCAGCAGGAAGTAGCAAGCTAGTATCGGGTCTTGAGCAACTGAATAACGGAATCACAAAGCTAGATGCGGGCTCAAATAAGCTCGATTCTGGAGCAACACAGCTAGCATCAGGAATGACTCAGCTTAATGAGCAAGGCATACAGAAATTTATAAGCACTCTCAGTAAAGCAGATATAGGAAAAATCACCAGCAGACTAGAAGCGACAATATCAGCCTCAAAGCACGAAGTTTTTGTAGGTGGCAAAGAAAGTAGCATGACTGGTGAAAGCAGATTAATCTTCAAGAGTGGCGAGGTTAAGGCTCCAAAGGAGAACAAAACCCCTAGTAAGCACAAAAAATAAAAGAAATCCGAAAATAGTTCTAACATAACGGAAAGCGGCTAAGGTTTTTAACACCTTAGCCGCTTTCCATATGCTTTAAATTCAAATTTATCTATTTCTGCTCCAGATACCTCTTCTCGCGGCTGAAGCCCCTGCCGTGAACACTGCCAACCTTGCTAAGGATGATAAAGGCATCCGGGTCGAGGTCATGAACGAGCTTTTCGACCTTGTATAGCTCTCTCGAGGATATAATAGTCATCACGATATCAGTCTCTCTTCCTAGGTAACCGGTCTTACCGTGAAGCAGTGTAGCGCTTCGGTCGATGTCGTGAAGAATAGCATTTGTAATCTCTTCAGAAGCCTTAGTTACAATCTCAAGTTTAGTCTTAGCTGCTCCGATAGCGAGGAGTCTATCGAGAGTAATTGTATACACAAGCACGAGCACGATTCCGTACAAGCTGGTGCGCTTTGGAGAGAACATCATCTGTCCAATCAAGATTATAAAGTCAAATACATATAGGCTGACAGAAACGGGAACTTTAAAATATTTATTAAGAACGAGTGGCGGAATATCCATACCGCCAGTGCTAGCACCAATTCTAATAATCAGCGCGAGTGAAGTTCCTATGCACAGACCGCCGAATAATGACGCGAGAAACATGTCATTTGTAAGGACGAAGCTGCCAACGAGCTTCTGCAAAAATCCGAGTATAGTCGGGAATGCGAATGTGCTTATCATCGTGGTGAGTGCGAACTCTTTGCCGAGCAGCCCAAAACCTATGACGAACATTGCCGCGTTAAAGATTCCTACAAATAGTGAAATCGTTATGCCAAAGTGGTGATTCATTATAATCGCAATACCCGTAGTTCCGCCGGTGATAAGGCCAGTCGGGAGTATGAAAAAAGCTACACCTATTGCATATATAAAGTTTCCGCACACTACGGTTAGTGCATTTCGTAGGAACTGCTTACTAAAAATGTAGCTAGAAAAGCTGGAATTAGTGTCTTTCATTATCTTTCTCCTTTTATTACCATCAAAGACTTTACATGTAGATAGCAACCATGTCAACAGCATGAAGCTGATTGAGAGAAATTAAATCAAAAACAAAATGAACCGCTGCTTGGCGTCAGCGGTTCATTTCTACTACGAAATTATTTAATTAAGAAAGAACAATCAAAAGAAAATGTTTTATGCACTTAATTCCTTTTGCACCATTATACTAACATTCGATTATGACGGTTCTGTAATGGTTTGCTATTGTGTTGGTGTATCATATATATCAATAAGTACAAAATCCATGATAAAATGTGAACGCGAAGTCGGGAAACTACGTGAAATGACCATGTGGATATGGTATAAACTATAGAAGAGTATTCAAGAGAATTCAAATAAATCATTTAAAAGGAGAAGAACTATGGGTATTGAAAAGACATACATTATGCTTAAGCCAGACTGCGTTAAGAGAGGTCTTATGGGGGAGGTCATTTCAAGAATCGAGAGAAAGGGCTACAAGATTGTCGATGCGAAGATGATGAATCTCGATGAGACAATTCTAAAGGCGCACTATGCGCACCTCGCTGATAAGCCTTTCTTCCCAGAAATTGTAGCTTTCATGACATCTGGCCCAGTTCTCGGAATGATTGTTGAAGGCGAGAATGCAGTCCAGGGAATGAGAATTATCATGGGCGCGACTAAGTTCGAAAAAGCTACAGCTGGGACTATTCGTGGCGATTTCGCACACAGCACTAGCGAGAATTTAATTCACGGATCTGATTCCCTAGAGAATGCAGAGATAGAGATTAAGCGTTTCTTCGGTTAAGTTCATCAATAAGGCTTAATATTCATCGAAAGAGGCTCGGTATATGACGTTAAACCAACTACTATATATCATTACAATAGCTGACGAAGGGTCGCTCAATAAGGCGGCGGAGAAGCTCTACATGACACAGCCGTCGCTGACCAGTTCATTAAGAGAGGTTGAGTCGGAGCTTGGCGTGACCATTTTCCGCAGAACTGGTAGAGGTGTCACTGTGACTAACGATGGTGCAGAGTTCCTGCAGAATGCCAGACATCTATATAGCCAGTACGAATCGCTGATGGGCAAGTACTCGGATGAAGGCGGACTTAAAACGAAGTTCGGGGTTTCAACGCAGCACTACTCGTTTGCGATAAAGGCTTTTGTGGAGATGGTAAAGAAATTCGACATGAATGAGTATGATTTTGCTATCCGGGAGACCAAGACGCAAGAGGTAATCGACGATGTCGTGTCGCTAAAAAGCGAACTTGGTATAATCTACCTGAGTGATTTCAATCGTCAGGCTATCTCCAAGGTGCTCAGACAGAATGGTCTTGAGTTTGTGCCGCTAATTGACTGCAACGCATATGCTTACGTTTGGAAAAATCATCCGCTGGCAAATCGCAAGAGCGTGAGCTTCGATGACCTTGCGGATTATCCGAATATGACGTTTGATCAAGGAGACAATTCGACACTCTATTTTGCGGAGGAGCTTTTTGCAGATATCAATCATCACCATATGATTAAGGTAAACGATAGAGCGACTATGCTCAATCTGATGCAAGGATTATTCGGGTACACAGTGTGTTCTGGCATCATCTGCGAGGAACTTAACGGCGACGACTGTAACATGGTCCCAATTAAAGATGAACGCGTGGATACTGAAGGAGCTATGCAAATCGGATATATAATGAAGAAGAATTCTATCCTGAGCAAGATGGCGGAGCTATATATAAAAGAGATGAAAGCATATCTAAGCTAAGTTCGATATAAAGTAAGGCGAGAATATGTAATATATTCACAAGAGTGAGCTATAGTTTTATCCTATAACTCACTCTTATTTTTTTGAATTAGACAGATGCATATCTATATCATATAATTCAACCATAGCAAAACAGATGCGGCTCACATGGAGGTCGCAGATAACATAAAATTAAAATGAAACACAGAAAGGGGATATACAGATGAGCGATATTAGAGATTCAAAGAATTGGGGATTTAACACTAAGCAGGTACAGGCAGGTCAGGAGCATGCTGATCCAGCGACTGGCGCGAGATGCGTGCCTATCTATCAGTCGGCTTCATACGCATTCGACAGTGCGGATTCAGCAGAGGCAAGATTTGCTCTGAGAGAAGCTGGCTCGATATATTCGAGACTCGGAAATCCTACTAACGATGTGCTTGAAGCAAGAGTTGCAGCACTTGAATGTGGATCGGCAGCGCTGGCGGTTGCTTCTGGAACGGCTGCAATCGTATATGCAATTCAGGCAGTAGCGCAGCACGGTGAGCACATCGTGGCGGTAAGAACGCTTTATGGCGGTTCATACAACTTGTTTGCAAATACCCTTCCGCTAGTTTCGGGAGTAACGACAACATTCGTTGAGTCAGATGATTATGAGGGCTGGGAAGCAGCTATTCAGGACAACACTAAGGCTCTTTACATCGAAATCGTTGGAAATCCAAACTCCAACGTTACAGATATTGAGCGAATCGCAGAAATTGCTCATAGACATGGGCTTCCGCTAATCGTTGACTCAACATTTACACCACCATACTTGATCAAGCCATTTGAGCACGGCGCAGACGTGGTTATCCACTCAGCTACTAAGTTCTTTGGTGGTCACGGTTCAACAATCGGTGGATTAATCGTAGATGGTGGAAAATTTGACTGGAGTGCATCTGGTAAATACCCATGGATTGCTGAGCCAAATCCATCGTATCACGGACTAAACTTCTACGAAGCTGTTGGTCCAGCTGCATTTGCGGTATACTGCAGAGCTATACTGCTTAGAGACGGTGGTGCATCGCTTTCGGCATTTGACGCATTCCTTCTGCTTCAGGGAATTGAGACACTTTCTCTCAGAGTTGAGCGCCATGTAAGCAATGCTCTTGAGATAGTAGAGTACCTCGACAAGCACCCACAGGTTGAGAGAGTTCATCATCCGTCGCTACCTAGCGAGCCATCACATGAGGTTTACAAGAAGTACTTCCCTAAGGGCGCAGGTTCGATTTTCACATTCGACCTAAAGGATGGTAGAGATGATGCGAAGAAGTTCATCGACAATCTGCCTATCTTCTCAGATCTTGCAAATGTAGCTGACGTAAAGTCGCTTGTAATTCACCCAGCGAGCACAACTCATTCACAGCTGAGCGAGGAAGAGCTATACGCACAGGGCATCACACCTTCTACAATCAGATTATCCATCGGAATTGAGGACGTAGAGGATCTGAAGGCAGCGCTAGATGTGGCTTTTGAAGCAATCAAGTAAACTGAGCAGCTTGACTGCATAAGTAAATCAAGCATATCGACATACCTTACAAGTGTATAAGGATCAACCCGCAAATGTGCACTTAGGGAAACCGACATAACATATACTAAACCGACATAATAGAGTATATGCAGGAGCAGGACGAAAGTCCTGCTTTTGTGTTTCATTAGCAAGATAGTATCAAGACAATCGGAAGCGATAAAAGAAATACCCCTACTGCTCTAACTAATCAAAGAATAATTGTTATGCTTGCTGCGAATATTGAATTAATAAGGAGATATTTCTATAATATCTATAATTAAATAGCAGATTTGATATCTTATATGTCTTTGCTTTTCGCAATTAAGAATCAGAAAGATAAAAGTAATGAGAGAAGCAAGAGAAATAATACGAGAAATACAAGAAACGAGAGAAAAGGAATCGAAATGATCTATTTAAATGAAAATGCCGTAAAATATATCAATAATATGGGCTTCTCAGATATTGTCATCGACGTGATTAAATTTACAAGCTGATGTGCTCCTCCTAAGATGGAGATGTCAGTAGGTTTTGCTGACAAGGGTAAGGATGCAAATTATTACATCGAGCGGGGATACCGTGTGGAAGAAAGTGAACTCGGCAAGGTCTATTATCCGAGGCGAAAAGTTGTCAAGGTTGGGAATATAGGGATTAGATATGAAGAGAAGCCGTGGCTAAGCAGCTTCGAGATAGATGGTCTAAGGCCAGCAAAGCCTCGGGGGAAGGATTACAACCGAAGCATGCAGTTGATACTACAGTATGCGAGGGCGTTTGACGTGATAAGGCGCAAGGATGTGATAGACCTTTGCAAGCTCACTCCCTCGCAGTCAAGCAAACTGCTCGGCCGAATCGTAGATGGTGGATACCTTAAGGCGCAGGGCGCAGGAAGAGCTACTCGCTATGTGCTGACTGAAGAGGGAAAGAAGTATAGGTGATGGGTAGGAGAGGTGCTAACTTTAAATTCACAGAATAGATGCAAAACAGAAATAGATACAGATGTCGAAAAAGGGGCTATAATGCATATGCGATTAAAAAAGTTGATAAAGGATAATCTTAAAAGCATCTCTAGGGGTACAATAACAATATATTTTATTATTGTTCAGACTGTAGACAAAGTCTCGCCATACAAAGGCGAGGCTTTTCTAGTGCACTAATTTTCTAGAACTACTATTGACTAGACTGTTAGATGCTCAAAAATCAAAATATTAAATTTAAGATTTCGTTGAAATTTCAAGTGTTATAGCTTAAATAAATGATATAATTAAGTATCTAAGGAGGCTTAATTATGATTACTAAAAGAACGGGGAAAGATGCACAGGTTGAGATGGCATCTATTGAACAATTAGTTCCAGCTGACCACCTTCTACGAAAAATAGATGAATATATTGATTTCTCGTTTATCTACGAACTTGTTGAGGAAAAGTATTCGCCAGATAATGGTAGACCAAGCATTGATCCAGTAACCTTAATTAAGATTCCAATTATTCAGTATTTGTTTGGGATACGGAGTATGCGCCAAACAATTAAGGAAATTGAAGTTAATATGGCATACCGTTGGTTTTTGGGGCTTGGTTTTCATGACCATGTGCCTCATTTCAGCACTTTCGGCAAGAACTACAAACGCAGATTTGAAGGAAGTGACCTCTTTGAAGAAATATTCCAGAAGATACTCTTTCAGTGTATTAAATATGGACTTGTAGATACCAACACATTATTTATAGATGCTACTCACGTAAAAGCTGCAGCAAACAGGAAGAAATCAAAGAAGATTCTTGTTGCAAAGAAGGCTGCGAGGTATTACGACCAACAGCTTAGAGAAGAAATTAATGCTGACAGAGAGGCACATGAAAAAAAGCCTTTGAAAGAAAAAGATAGTGATGATGATTTAGATGGAGGGGAAGCAGCTCAAACAAAAGAACAGAAACAAAGCACTACCGACCCTGAAAGTGGTTGGTTTCACAAAGGTGAACACAAAGAAGTCTTTGCATATGGAATAGAAACAGCATGTGACAAGCATGGATGGGTACTTGGTTATACGGTTCACCCTGGAAATGAACATGATAGTAAAACCTTCCCGTATATATATGAAAAATTAAAGAACTTTAAAACAGACGTAATGGTAATGGATTCAGGATACAAAAATCCACCAATTGCAAAGATGCTTATTGATGATGGGATAACACCGATATTCCCTTACAAAGCCCCAATGACAAAAAAGGGATTTTTTAAAAAATATGAATATGTTTATGATGAATATTACGATTGCTATATCTGTCCAAATAACCATGAGTTGAAGTACTCAACAACGAATCGAGAGGGATACAGGGAGTACAAAAGTACTCCTAAGTTCTGTGAAAGTTGCCCTTACATTTCTCGCTGCACGGAAAGTAAGAACCACCAGAAACTTATTACGCGACATATTTGGGCAGACTACATGGAAATAGTTGAGGACATACGTCTTACACCAAAAGGTAAAGAACTCTATAGGAAACGAAAAGAGACAATAGAACGGATATTCGGGACGGCAAAAGAGTACCACGGAATGAGATATACCCAACAAATTGGCAATGAAAAAATGGCTATGAAAACAGGCCTGACCTTTGCGTGTATGAACATGAAAAAGCTGGCTAAGATATTGAGTAACAGGGCCAGAAAAGGACATAATGGAGAGCTATTATCTAATTATTTTTATATTTTATCCCAGATAATTTTAAGATTTCAGTTTTCTTAAGCAAAAGAAAAGCCTAAGCTCGATTGAGCCTAGGCTTTGTCTACGGTCTGAACAATATATTTTATTATTGTTATTATATGTGCGTTGATTTTTAAAAAAAGTTTAAATGGAAGGTGGTGGCTATTTGTTGTTCCAGCAATCTCTTTACTTGCTCATATTTCAAATAGAGTAAACAATCAAATAAAAAAGAAATCTGCAGTAGAGCGTGTGGTCGATAAAAAAATGCAGATTGCTTTTTTTGATTTGCTTAATCAAATGTTATTTGCCATTTTTGTTTGTGCAGTATATCCGAATTTTGGTAAAGTTTTATTAGGACTGGTTATAATGATATCTTACCCTAGATATGTTTTTAAAAGCTTAGGGATTGATAAAATACAAAAGTTCATTTGTATAGCGGGATTTATGTTCATGTGTTGGCTTGACATTAATAAACTAACGATACTTACGACAATAGTCACAATTTTAATGTATGTTCTTAATTTTGAAAACTTCAAAATATTAGTTAAGCTTTTTTTTAATATAGAAATTTCTAAAAACTTACAAAATAAGCAGAAACTAGCAAAATACAATTTTACTATTGTGATTATAATTTTTGTAATTATATTGACTGCGTATATTACAGACTGCTATTCCCAAAGCATATTTGATGTGATTTATTTTAGAGTTTTTAAGCATGACAGTTCATTATGTGATACAGTAATTAATTTTTGTGGCAAAGGTATAGATAAGATATTTATATCGGAAATTATCTTATTAACCATCATTATTATATACAAAACGAATAAAGAACAAATAAAGGGATTAATAAAAAGAACTTTTGTTAGCAAGATAGATGATTGAAGAGAATAAGACAATACATAGACCTAATTTGTATAAAATCTGTTGAAAAAATAAGATGTAATTCTGAAAGTATAAAAACTAATATTAAATATATTTAATACTCAATATAAATGTTCATAACCTATTTGATGATAGGCTTAACTCAATGAACTAATTGTGGATTGTGCATTAGTCAATGATGTGAGACCTAATCTGTAACAAAGAAAAAGGTCATATGATATCATAGAATGAATTTTACCAAAGTGAGTGATAACATTATTCGAAAAAGTTATGCTTGTAGTTGAGAGCGTTTTTCAATAGGAGATATCCAGCCAAGTACAGCCATGGGAATCCTATTGGAACGACG
>NZ_CALISE010000016.1 GCF_938041965.1 uncultured Mogibacterium sp.
CAGAACGTCGTGAGACAGTTCGGTCCCTATCCGCTGTGGGCGTTGGAAATTTGAGAGGAGCTATCCTTAGTACGAGAGGACCGGGATGGACATACCTCTGGTGTACCGGTTGTTCTGCCAAGGGCATAGCCGGGTAGCTACGTATGGAAGGGATAAGCGCTGAAAGCATCTAAGTGCGAAGCCCACCTCAAGATAAGATTTCCTCCGAAAGGTAAGACCCGTGAGAGACTATCACGTTGATAGGTCAGAGGTGTAAGTACGGTAACGTATTCAGCTGACTGATACTAATAGGTCGAACACTTGACCAAATGGTTTTAAGCATGAGGTGGTTATTCAATTTTGAGGGTACAGCTCTCAAAAGCGTAGAAGATGATAAAGTACATCTTACTACAAAATATGAGTAGATTGCTTAACGCGATTTACATAATCCGGTGACAATAGCAGAGAGGTTACACCTGTTCCCATCCCGAACACAGAAGTTAAGCTCTTTAGCGCTGAAGATACTTGGTGGGAAGCTGCCTGGGAAATTAGGACGTCGCCGGTTTTTTTATAAGGCCCCATGGTCAAGCGGTTAAGACATCGCCCTTTCACGGCGGTAACCCGGGTTCGATTCCCGGTGGGGTCACCACCAATTAAATATGCGCTTGTGGCGGAACTGGCAGACGCACCAGATTTAGGTTCTGGCGGGCGACCGTGGGGGTTCGAGTCCCTCCAAGCGCACCAAATTAGATCTATAGTTTTATCTATAGGTCTTTTTTTATTTCTTATTATTATCAATTTAATATAATTTGAATCTATTTACTTTATTTACTTATAGCTCTTTATTTTCTTTGCTTGTATAAAGGTGTGCTGAAGGGGAATATTTTTAATGATATTATTTGCTTGTAAGGATGTAGATAATCCTTACCACTCCAATTTTTTACTATTTCTAGAGGTGATTGATGAGATTTCGAATTTTGTTAAGTGATAAAGACTATCTTACATCTTTTGTTGAAATGACTAGCAAGATTGACAAAAACCTTCTTATTGACTTAAATTTTAATGGTTTACTCCTTGATGATGAACTGTTAATCACTGATATTAATGTTGAAACGTTATCTCATCAGTATCCTTCTTTAAACATTCAGGCTGTGTGTGTTCTTTCTCCCATAACAGGTGAGGAAAATCTTTTTAAAGGTCCATTTAAACTTTTTAAGTTTCAGCCTTTTGATGACATAATATCTAAAATTAAGATTTGTAGTTTTAGCTATTTTGGAGGTAACAGCTATGACATCTCAAAAAATCATAAAATCGCATTTATTTTTGATATAGATGTTTATTCTTCTGATTTTATTGAACAGTTTGCGAAGCAAATAGTCTATAAGTACGGATTAAATGTGTTGATTTTTCCACTTCAGTATTTGTCTTCGATTAATTATTTTGAAAACAAAGGATTTACTGATTCTTATGTTTTTAAGAAACTTGTTTATTTAATTAATAAACATGAGAGAATTCCAATTGAATCTTTTTTTTCTTTAGACAACTTAGGATTTTATTATTTTAAGAGCTCTTTGGCTTTGAATCCTATAGCGAAAATGGATGATGCTTCTTTTGAAATGTTAATTAAGTATATATATGGACATTTCTTTGATGTTATTTGTTTCGATATTGGACGTTGTCTTAATGAACGTAATATTAAATTACTTAATCAGATGGATAAAGTTATTTTACTTAGCAGGAATTGTAAGCCTGACGAATCATTTTCAAGCATTATCTCAGAGTTGAGTATAAATAATGTTTCTTACATTAACCATGATTCTGATGGAACTACTTTAGAAATTACTATTAGTGAGTTGATTGATACAGTTTTAAACTCATAATTGCACAGAATACTTTTACTTGATATTCTAGTATTTTTTATATTGATAGGAATTACTTATGGAAATGGTTTCAAATTATAGTATGAAGTATGTTGTAAATAAACATTCAAGAGTTATTGAATTAATTACAAACAATTTAAAAGCCATAATTTCTCATTCTGACGACACTTTAAATGAAGAACAACTTCTTGAGTTAGTTGAGAATACAGTGTTTGAAAGTAGTTATATTTCTTTAATTGATTATGATGAAATCACCGATGTAATTAGGGCGATATTTTTAAGAGTATCAAGTAAATATAGCATTTTATCAAACTATATTGAAGATTCTTGTATTAATGAAATTATGGTAAATGGATATAATCGTATTTTTGTCGAGAAGAATAAAAAAATTACTGAAGTAGATAATGCATTCTACTCCGATGATGAGTTAGAAGGGTTAATAAGAATGTTTGCATCTGATATTCACCGCGAGATTAATGAAGCAAATCCAATTGTTGATGCACGACTTGAGAATGGATACAGAGTAAATGGAGTATTAAAAAATGTTGCTCTAAATGGTCCAATTTTAACTATTAGGAAGTTTGCAAATGATGAAATTACACTTGATGATCTTGTAAACAATGATTCTATGCCTCGAGAATGCTCGGATTTCTTAACTAAGCTTGTTGCAGCAAAATACAATATCTTTATAAGTGGTGGGACATCTTCAGGTAAAACAACTTTTTTAAATGCTTTATCATCAGCAATTAATTCGGATGAACGTGTGATTATCATTGAGGATTCTGCTGAGCTAAAGGTTAGCCAGATAAAAAATATTGTTCATATGGAATGTCGAAATGCTAATTCTGTTGGGAAAGGAATGGTAAGCATGGAAATGCTGATTAAGACTAGTCTTCGAATGCGACCAGATAGGATTATTGTTGGTGAAGTAAGAGGTAGGGAGGTTATCGATATGATACAAGCTATGTCAACTGGTCATGATGGCAGTATGTCAACAGGACACGGGAATTCTATAAAAGGGATGTTAAATCGTCTTGAGACAATGTATCTCATGGACACTCAGATTCCAATTTATTCGATTAAAAGCCAGATTGCAAATGCTCTAGATATATTTGTTCATCTGCGTAGAGATAGTGATGGAAAACGACGTCTTGTTGAAGTTGCGGAGATGGTAGGATTTGATGGCGAAGATTATAAATTAAATTATATTTATTATACGGATCCTGACGGGAAACTAATGGAAACGGGAAATAAATTAACTAATTGTGAGAAATTAATGCAAAACTTGCATGAGGAAGGTGTGTCAGTGAGTTGAGAAATGGATTTTTGGTTAATGGAGAGCCTGCAATAGACGTTAGTAAGATTACCCCAATTAAGTCTTTGGAGCCGAAGGATGATCATACTATTGATAGTGAACATCTTGTTAATTCTGAAATCAGATATGATAAGTATATAGTAGATAAAAGAGAAAAACAGCTCATATTTGCCGGTACGCTTGTAGTAGGTACATCTTTATCTGTACTTCTGTATCACAATATCTTTTTCAGTTTAGTGCTTTTATTCTTTTATATTAAAATTCAAGAAATATATGCTGAATATATGCTAGATAGAAGGAAGCGTGCGCTTGCTGAGCAATTTAAGGACTTCTTATTTATTTTATCTACATCAATTGGTGCAGGTAGAGGAATGCGTGATGCAATTGGTGAAGCCATACCTGGGATAGTTGGAATATATGGTGAAAATGCTATTTTATGTAAGGAGTTAAAAAATATGTATAAGCGCATGAGTATTGGTAATGAAGAAGATGTTACAGTTCTAAATGATTTTTCTAAGCGTTCTGGATCAGAAGATATAGTTGATTTTATGATTATTTATTCAACTTGTAAGACGACAGGAGCTAGTCTTGTTGATGCATTAAATAAAGCCGCTAGTGTGATTATTGATAAGATGACTATAGAGAATGAGATTAGAACTATGGCGAATAGAAAGAAGAATGAGAGCATTATTCTTTTCGCGATGCCGTTTATTGTAGTAATGTTTCTAAATTTATTTTCTCCTGAATATATCGCACCTCTTTATGAGAGCTATATTGGCAGAGTTATTATGACGATGGTTGTTGCTGCTGACATTTTTATATATTCAGTTATGCAGAAAATTACTAATGTTGAAATATAGGAAGGTGAGAAGTCCGTGAAAATTAATCTTGGAGATATATTTGATCGTGAACTTAAGAAACAACTAGTTCAGATTTCAATTATTTCATTCATTTTTTTAGTAATTATTCTGATTAAACCCCATATGAGTGGCAAGTACATAGTCAATGACAAAGGAAATGTTGTTGGTATAATGCAACGAGGAACAGAAAAATTTGCTGAATACAACTTGATTGCTAATGTGCAGCGAGATAACAAAAGCATATCACAAGATGTAAGTCTCAGAAAAAATGTGGATGAAAATAATGGAAAAGAGAATCATAATTCCTCACATGATATTGAAGCAGAAATGAGTGCAAGCCTAGGAATTGCAGTAAGCAGATTAGAGGAATCACGTAGTAAAAAGATCATTTTGCCATCAAAGCTCGATGATGGCAGCATTGTCACTTGGAGTAAAAGTGGAAAGTCTAATAGAGGCTGGATGATGGTTGTCGTTATGTATGTACTAATCGGAATCGCAGTTGTTTTGGACAAACACGATAAACTTAGAAAAGCGGACATAGATATGCGCAAACAGATTTTGAAAGCGCTTCCGAGATTTACAAATCAGTTGTTATTGATGATGAATTCTGGTGTTATTTTAAGCGATGCCTTTCATAAGATTTGCTATGGGTACTCCATGATGCAGATTGAGCATCAAGGTGAACTAGAACGTAATATAATTGCCATGACGGAGTCAGCAGAACTAACTAATCGAAGTATACCGTTACTGTTCTCTGAATTGGCAAAGAAGTATTCTGTAAAAGAGCTAATGCGAATATCAACTGTTTTGCGGGAGAATGAAAAAAGAGGGAGCAATATTCAGGAAAAGCTAGAACGTGAGAGTGCATTTCTTTGGGATATTAGAAAAGTTATTGCAAGGGAACAAGGGAAACTGATAGATACTAAAATGACTTATCCGCTAGGATTACTTCTAGTTTTGTTAATTATAATAACTATGGCACCAGCAATGATGTCCATGTAGTGCTTAGTACTATACTACTTAAGGAGGTGATTGAAATGTAAGGGTTAATATTATAGAGTTGAACGTATTTTATGCAATTAGATGTAAGTGTGTATGTGTAAATGTGTGTGTTGATTATTGCCTATTTAAGTATGTGATGATGGGTGTCTGCAGTGACAAAGGAGGAAAGATATGAAAAACATAAAAAAACTATTTAAATCTAAAGCAGGTATGGAGCTTGTTCAAGTAGCTATTCTAATCGCTATTGCTATTGCGCTCGGGATTATCTTCAAAACAGAGATTACGTCTTTTGTAAACAAAACATTCAAAGCACTTAATGCGAGTAAATTTTAAATCCTGCGCGCAGAATTTAGTTATGCCTTTTTCTAATAAACGAGGGGAACAGATGGTAGAAGCGAGCATTGTTCTGCCAATCATAATACTGGTAATAATGCTATTAATTAGACTTTGCACCTTTTATCTAGAATGTTTAATTACTCAGACTAATATGCATCGCAAAATGTTATCAAAATGGGACAGCACTAAATCCCCTGTGGTTAAAACACTTAATGATTCTAGAGATATTAACTATGCTAATTTAGGTTTGGCTGAAGGGCTGATTAGAAAAACTATAGAGGTAAAAGGATTTACGCTGTGTGAAGATAAGTTCGTGAGAGTTGGTGATACTGTTGAGGCAGCTGTTCAAGAATAAACGCGGATCGACGATTGTTATTATATCGTACGTATTCCTCGCTTTGATATCAATGATAATAATTGCAATTGGGATAGCGAGAAGCCGCACTGTTCAAAGTTGGTCAGAGGTGAGTGGAAAACTTTGGGGTAAAGCGATTCTGTCTGAATATGATAAATATTTACTACGCGATTACGGAATAATGGCATTTCAAAGCAATGATATAGATGTTGTAAAGAGGCTAAATGTATATTCAAAATATTCCTTTGAGGATAAACTTCGCGTTAGCCTTGGAACACCAAGTGCAAACCTAGATCAGTACCGTATGTCAGATTTGAATAATTTTCGCAAAAGTATACGTGACTCACTTCTATATGAAAGCGCCAAGGCGGTGCTTGATGGTAGTAATAGAAATGTTCGTAGTGACGTTAAAAACCTAAATGTTTCTATAGATGAATCTAAAAATGCTACTGCTGAATCTAAAGATAAGAGTGTATACGGGAAAAGGATAATCGGAAACAAATACGTTATAGAAACTTTGCCATCGAGAGGTGAAAAGAATAATTTCAACATAAAAAGGATATCTGGAATGATAAGTAATAACAATGCTTCGGATAAGTTAAGTTCCAAAGCTCTAGGGAAAATCTCTGAAATGGCATTCATAGTTAATAAGTTCAATAGCCACCTTAAGACTTGTAGTGATAAAGAGACATTTTTTGCTAATGAGTACGAGTATATTGTTAAAGGGAATTTAGACGATAGTAAAAACTTCGAGAGCTGTAAAAAGAGCATTTTTTTGATTAGAAATGCACTAAATTTAGCTGCATTATCTAAAGATCCTGAAAAGATGGAGCTAATAGCAGCCGTATCAGAGGTCATATCTCCGGGGCCAGGTGCAATAGTAGTTCAAGGCATAATAATGGAAAGCTGGGCAGCTCTTGAAGCTCGTGAA
Organism: uncultured Mogibacterium sp.; assembly: GCF_938041965.1. GTDB lineage: Bacteria > Bacillota > Clostridia > Peptostreptococcales > Anaerovoracaceae > Mogibacterium. Next base: position 6,659 of record NZ_CALISE010000016.1, read on the forward strand.
GATGTGAAAGCTTTACTAGATAACAAACGAATTCCTTTTATAAAAAAGAAAGGTGAGTGGAAGGTATCGCTAGAAAGTGTGCTGGGAGATGAAAAGTTTAGTGAAAAGATAGATGAGGAATCTAGAAAAATAATGAATGAGAATTCAGAACAACTGAAGGAAATGAGTAAGACTGAAAGCTTTGTTGAGAATGTGAATGGACAAAACTACGAAGAATATCTCTTGCTTATGATGTTAACAACCCCTAAAGATCTAAGAACGCGGAGAGTTATGGATCTAATTCAGATTAACATGAAATATCGATACTATGATGATTTTAACTTCGATGAATATAACTGTGGGGTAAGATTCAATTTAAAAATAAATGGTAAATCATATGAAGTTGATGATTCGTACAAGTAAAGAAATCAATAATAAAAGGGGAAGTTATATCGTTGAGGCAACATTGATTCTGCCGATTTTCATGATTGCGATTATGGTTATGAGCTCTATTATATCTGCTTATAGCTGTATTGAAGATGCGAACTATATATCAGCTAATTATTTAAGAAGATCGGCAGCGGTTGCTTCAAAAGTTAATATTCATAAATTAGTTCCTAATCAAATTCATAATGAGCTAAACTCAAACCATTCTCAAATCGATGGGTTTGTAGTAAATTCGACATCGTATAGGAAGAATGCTTTCGGAATAGATGAAGTCATATCTATAGATGCAGATTTGAGATTAAATACTAAAAATCCAATTGGGTTTAAGACAGAAGCAAAGTACAGACTTAAGACAATAACTCGTGCATATGTTGGGCGTGTGAGAGATGATACCCATATGACTGTTGATGATCTTACAGGGGAGGGTGATAGACCTGTCTTCATTTTTCCTAAACGTGGAGAGAAGTATCATAATCAAGGATGCACATATATGCACTCAAGGGTAACGTCAACTACGTTAACCTCAAGTATTAGAAAGGAATATGATCCATGTCCAGTGTGTAAGAGTAAAAGGGCGAAGGTTGGGGCTCGTGTATATTACTATCCTGTTCAAGGTGAATGCTATCATATGGCAGGTTGCAGGGTTATGGAGAGGAATTACGTGGAGGTAACAAAGAAAATTGCAGAGAGGCGCGGATATACACCGTGTTCAAAATGTGGAGGTTAGTTAAGTGGAGAAGGATATTAGGCAAAGTATTACTGACTATAAGATGCCGAGATATATATGCGAGATTTTATGCAATCATTATGCAAAAGCATTTCTGGATATGACAATTATATGCGAGAATGATACTTATATATTTTCATATGATAAAAAGAATAAGCGGCGCCTAGTATATCGTGAACTTACAGAGATCGATAAGCTGCAACTAGTGCAAACTCTCATTATGATTAATGATAATAATTGTCAGATGCTTATTGGAGCAGAGAGATATCTGATAGAACCTGAACTTATTTATTCAGTTAGAAATAGGACAGACTATAATAGTATAGGTATACTGTTTTATCCAGATACGACAATGACACCATTTAATATTAAGCTCATGAGGTTTATGGATAAAATTGGAACCAAAAACAAGAAGAAAGCTATTAATTGTTTTGAATTAATAAAAGATGAGTTAGCAAAAAATGAAATATACAGAGCAAAGAGTATTGCAGAAAAGAATCTTAATAGATTTTTAAATGAAAAAGTAGTGTAGATTAAGACTGAAGAGAAGAGGGTGCCTAGCTTTATATGCAAAGTTAGTTACTGTGATTAAATTAATAGTATATTTATTATTTTGCTATTAACTTTATATTAATTTTGAAAAATAATATAAATTTTTTCTTATATCTTGACTTAGATACAAATAATATGGTATTTTATCAATAGTTAAAAGACTCTAACTCAAGAGTCTTTTTTAAAAATAATGAGTTAGATATACTTAACTGTTTTGTGATTAGCCGCAAAACAGTGTGCATAAGCAATTATATCGTGAATATCATCTCAGGGGTATAGGATGTTAGAGGACAAAGTTATTCAGTTTTGTGCACCAACTCTGGCACGAATTAAAATAGGCAGTATGTTCGGTTATAACTACTGTTCACAGGAGAAATTCAAGGTTGAACTTGCGATAATTAACAATAAACTTAATCGTAAAGGTGTTGTTGTAGTAGTACTACATGACAATGGCAAAAGAGCTCTCCTATATGTATTTAGACCAGATATGTTATTTATGCGCTTATCAGAGTGCTGTGTAAGTAAGTTGATGCATGATTTCGGATATGAAAGCTGCGATGTGACAAGGGCTTTACAAAGACTTATTTATAGGATTTCGATTTGTGGGAGTTTTCCTCACGAAGTGGGTATATTTTTAGGTTATCCTGTGGATGATGTCGCTGGTTTTATCAATCATTGTGGAAATAATTGTAAAGCTTGCGGGCAGTGGAAAGTTTACGGCGATGTTGAGTTCGCTAAAAATCTTTTTGCAAAATACAAGCGGTGCGAAAAAATTTATATGAAGAGGTTTAAAAAAGACGGTGATATTGCAAAGTTAACCGTTTGTGCATAGCTGGGAGGATAGATTATGAGTATTGTCATAGTAGGCGGAAATGAGTGTATGGAATGTCAATATAAGGAGATTTGCAAAAAGCATGGATGCAAAGCCAAGGTATTCACTAAGGAACGTGGCAATGTAGGGAAGAAGATGGGCTGTCCAGATTTGCTAGTGATGTTTACAAATACCGTTTCGCATAAGATGATGAACACCGCTGTCGCAGAGGCAAAGCGTAAAAATGTTGAGGTTGCATGGGTTCATTCAAGCAGTGCATCTGCTCTTAAGACTTTGTTAGCTCAGTATGTTTAATTTAGGAAAATTGCAACAATTTAATACAAACAAAATGAGGAGCTATAATTAAGAATGGATCCTTATTTTAGATTGTAGAATATAGAAGGATATAGGATTATAATGCTTATTGTGTAAAGTATTTCAAGCGTTTGAAGGCCTGCGGAATATTGACTTTGTTCATTGCTCATGTTAAACTGTTATGGTTCTTTAGGAACTATAAATGTAACTTATGTGGAGGAGATTATGCACACCGCATTAATGGTAGTTTTACTCATCACTAGTGTGATTCTGATTCTTAGCATCTTGCTTCAATCAAGCAAGAGTGATGGACTTTCCGGCTCAATTGCTGGAGGTGCAGAACAGCTTTTTGGAAAGAAGAAGAGCAATGGTTATGATGCAATACTCGCTAGAATTACGACAGTTGTATCAGCTATTTATATCATTGTAGCATTAGTCATCGTAGCAATTTTCAACTAGTATTTATAAAAAAATACAGTAAATTAACAGATTGTTTATGTTGATATACAGAGGTTTGGGATTAGGCCTCTGTATATCTTTAATATATTTTTATTTTATTATTTAGGAATTTGAGATTTTTCTCACATTTCAAGGAGGTTTATTATGGCGATTAAGTGGATGGTTCCTGCTGCGGCATTAATCGGTCTGCTTGTAGCTTTCGCACTTGCTTCGTGGGTAGGTAAGGCGCCGGAAGGTACTGACAGAATGAAGGAGATATCCGGCTACATCAGAGAAGGTGCATTTGCATTTCTTAAGAGAGAATATAAGACGATGGTAATAGTAATCGTTGCACTGTTCATTCTCATTGGATTTGCAATTAATTGGACATCTGCAGTTCTCTATGTTTGCGGTGCTCTGCTTTCTGTACTTGCAGGATTCTTTGGTATGAATGTTGCTACAAAAGGTAATGTAAGAACTGCCAATGCTGCTATGGAATCTGGCATGCCACGAGCTCTCAAAATTGCATTTAGAAGTGGTGCGGTAATGGGGCTTTGTGTTGCAGGATTAGGACTTTTAGGACTAGGTGTTGTTGTAGTTGTTCTTGATTTAGCAACTATAATGCAGTGCATTACTAGCTTTGGTCTAGGAGCTTCATCAATGGCGCTGTTCGGGCGTGTAGGTGGAGGCATTTACACTAAAGCAGCCGATGTTGGTGCAGACCTTGTAGGTAAGGTTGAAGCAGGTATTCCCGAGGACGACCCAAGAAATCCTGCTGTTATTGCGGATAATGTTGGAGATAATGTAGGCGACGTTGCTGGAATGGGCTCAGACCTATTTGAATCATACGTTGGATCTATTATCTCTGCTGTAACGCTAGCTGCCGTTGCTGTTGATGCTTCTGGTGTTACTGGAACTTTTACAGAGGCAACTGCTGCACTATTCCCGTTACTTATTTCTGCTGTTGGGATCATCGCTTCAGTAATAGGTGTAATGTGCGTAAGAGGAAGCGCAAATGTTAACCCTGCTAAATCATTAAATGTTGGAACTTATGTGAGCAGTGCAATTGTAATCATCGGCTCACTTCTATTAAGTAACAAGCTTTTAGGATCACTTACTTACGCATATGCGATTATAGCAGGGCTTCTAGTTGGTGTTATTATAGGAGCTATCACAGAGGTTTATACTTCAGATTCATATAGATTTGTTAAGAAGATTGCTGAACAGTCACAGACTGGCTCGGCTACTACAATCATTAGTGGGTTTGGTGTTGGAATGAGCTCTACTTTCTGGCCAATTATCTTTATCTGTGTAGGAATTATAGTTGCGTACAACTTTGCAGGACTATATGGCATAGCCCTAGCGGCTGTAGGCATGTTATCTACAACAGGTATGACAGTTGCTGTAGATGCTTATGGTCCAGTTTCTGACAATGCTGGTGGTATTGCCGAAATGTCAGAGCTACCTGAGAGCGTAAGAGAGATTACGGATACTCTCGATTCTGTTGGTAATACAACAGCTGCTATTGGTAAAGGATTCGCCATTGGATCAGCTGCTCTTACAGCACTTGCATTATTTGCATCATTTGCTGTTTCGGCAAAATTAAACCAGATTAGCTTACTTGATCCACTGGTAATTGTCGGGCTGTTCATCGGAGCTATGCTTCCATTCTTGTTCTCAGCTATGACCATGAATTCGGTTGGAAAAGCTGCTAATGAGATGATTGAAGAGGTAAGACGTCAGTTCCGTGAGAATAAGGGCATTATGGAAGGTAATGCAAAGCCAGACTATGCTAGATGTGTTCACATCTCAACAGGTGCTGCTCTTCATGAGATGATTGCCCCAGGTCTACTAGCTATCGTTGCACCTTTGTTGATTGGCTTGTTACTTGGTACCGAAGCTCTCGGTGGAATGCTTGCTGGTTCACTTGCATCAGGAGTTCTTTTAGCAATCATGATGGCTAACGCTGGTGGTGCATGGGACAATGCAAAGAAATATGTTGAGAGTGGAGCATATGGCGGAAAGGGAAGTGAGACTCACAAGGCTACAGTTGTTGGTGATACTGTTGGTGATCCATTCAAGGATACATCTGGTCCATCAATCAATATACTTATTAAGCTTATGACTATCGTTTCTCTTGTATTCGCACCTGTGTTCGTTCATTTTGGTGGAATCCTCTTTTAAGGGACAATAAGTGTCAATATTAAATGTAAGGACATGTACTAATGTACATGTCCTTTTAGAATGAAAATACTTAATATTGTACGAAATGAGGTTTTCAGTTGTGCATTAGTCAATGATGTGAGACCTAATCTGTAACAAAGAAAAAGGTCATAT
>NZ_CALISE010000017.1 GCF_938041965.1 uncultured Mogibacterium sp.
CGTTTACGGCGTGGACTACCAGGGTATCTAATCCTGTTTGCTACCCACGCTTTCGTGCCTCAGTGTCAGTTACAGTCCAGAAAGCCGCCTTCGCCGCTGGTGTTCCTCCTAATATCTACGCATTTCACCGCTACACTAGGAATTCCGCTTTCCCCTCCTGCACTCAAGTAGCCCAGTTCGCAAGGCAAGTAGAGGTTGAGCCTCTAAATTAAACCTTGCGCTTAGGTAACCACCTACGCACTCTTTACGCCCAATAATTCCGGATAACGCTTGCCCCCTACGTATTACCGCGGCTGCTGGCACGTAGTTAGCCGGGGCTTGCTCCTAAGGTACCGTCATTTGTTTCTTCCCTTAGAACAGAAGTTTACAACCCGAAGGCCTTCATCCTTCACGCGGCGTTGCTGCATCAGGCTTTCGCCCATTGTGCAAGATTCCCTACTGCTGCCTTCCGTAGAAGTTTGGACCGTGTCTCAGTTCCAATGTGGCCGATCACCCTCTCAGGTCGGCTACTGATCGTCACCTTGGTGAGCCGTTACCTCACCAACTAGTTAATCAGACGCAGGCCCATCCCTGACCGATAAATCTTTGACCGATGAAGCATGTGCTTCTACGGTGTCATGAGGTTTTAATCATCGTTTCCAATGGCTATCCCTCTGTCAGGGGCAGGTTGCCTACGCGTTACTCACCCGTCCGCCGCTGTCCGTTAGCATAATCCCCCGAAGGTTCATGCGCTAACATCTCGCTCGACTTGCATGTATTAGGCACGCCGCCAGCGTTCATCCTGAGCCAGGATCAAACTCTTAATAAATGTTATCTGAAGAATCTTTCGATTCGTCCAAATCCTGTTAATGGATGACGCTTATCGCGTCTCGACTCGCTATTTCCGAATCATTGTTGTTTGTGTTTGAATTGTACAGGGACATACGACATATTGTACATCGTTTGTCTCTTATACGATCTTGAGATCTAATCTCCGGTTTTCACCGTGTCGATCTCTTGACCAGTTTCTACACTATGAAGTTGTCATGGTTCTGCTGACTGCGTTTGAGCGATTTTTGTTGCCCGCTCTCTCGCGACAGCTTAATCATTATAGCGCACCATTTTGGACTCGTCAAGCACTTTTTTCATCTTTTTTTAGATTTCTTGCTTGCCACGCCCTGGCCCGCTCACTCGTCACACAATTAAAGTAACGAGTGTTGTTATTATAGGAAATATAACACTATTGGTCAATAGCTTTTTGCACTTTAAATTACTACATATTTTATTATTATCTATTTCATATTTTCATATCTATATATATGTATTACTTATCTACATTTCACCTATATATGCACTGTTGATTTTTATAGCTTTCATCTGTGCTGTGCATTTTATCCTATATATACTGCCCTCATTTACGCATTTACCTATATGTATGTATTTTTGTCTTTTCTTCGTTGGTTTTTTTGGTAAAAAAAGTAAAAAGGCGCGGAATCTCTCCACACCTTTGTTTTTTCTATTATTCCCAGTATGTACGGTTCTAAAGTTTTCTTTCCGTAGACTTTATAGTTTTATCAATCTTTGACTGCCAATTCCCGTCAGTTGCGTTAGTGCTCCTTGGTACTTAGTCCTCGGTACTTAGCACTTAGCACTTGGCACTATAAATTTTACTTCCTATTTCTTGTTTCTTATTTCTTATTTCTTCTTGCTCCAGCTATGCTCTCGCGTCTTGACCTTTCTTTTGAGATTTCCTCTTCAAGCTGCTTAATTTTGTTGCGCTGCTCTCTAGATCTACGTGTAGCCTCAATAGCTATCCTTGTATTCCTCTTTTCTTCTCTTTTTGCTCTTTCAAGCTTTTCTTCATTTTTGCTTAAGAATTCAGGCTTGTTATAATCTAAGCTCATACCTATTCTAAATCTGTCTATTCCAATAAGAATGGCCGCAATCCCAATAAGCAGCATCACGTGCAAATTTAGCACACTCTTGTTGAAGAACATGTAGGCGCCGAGCAATGTCATGGCTGTACCGAGGATAAAAGTTCTTTTCTCACTTAAAGAGTTTGTCTTAATATCGATATTTATACTAAAGTCAGCTGCTAGTCCGCTGGTCATGAGCATCATCGCAAAGATTGCTTTTACAGCTACATCCTCACTCACCTGTCCAGACAAGAACATTACTCCTAAAAATGCAGAGACTACTGCCTGAACAACGTAAGTCTTAGTTATCATGTTCTCTTCATATCCAACATTTCTGAACACGACGAGTTCTAATATTCCCATGATAAGCAGCGCGCTACCCACAACAAATGCAACCGATGTAAATGCTGCTGTTGAATTGGCAACACAGAACGTACCTACTACTACCATTATTGCACTAGAAATCATAGCTAATAATCTCATCTAGCACCTCCTAATTGTTTCTAACTTATTAAGTTTATCACACTCGCTATTTTGCCGCAATGAACCTTTATAGCTATACATAACTCGTTTTCAGGTTGGCTAATTTCAAGACTGTTTCTTATCACAAAATATTTGTCATAAAATTGTTTTAATTGCACCACGTAGCTATTTATAGTATAAATATCGTTGCGAAATATTTTATTTAATTGAGGGGGTTCTATATGAAATCCATTTTTAGAGCTTGGAACAAACTAAGCTTGATTGTACAAATCATCATCGGTCTTGTTATCGGCATTTCGCTTGCCGTTATCGCACCAAAGCAACTCGCATTTTTAACATTATTTGGCGACTTATTCGTTGGGGCACTCAAAGCAATCGCTCCTCTGATGGTATTTATCCTTGTAATGGCTGCTATCGCCCAGCATAAATCCGGAACGAAAACTAATATGTCCACAGTTATTGTCCTATATATTGTTGGTACACTTTCCGCAGGACTCTGTGCTGTCGTTGCCAGCTTCTTATTTCCACAGACTCTTATTCTTGCAAAGTCTGCTGAAAAGGTAGCTGCACCTGACAATATCATATCAGTACTTAAGACGGTCCTTCTAAATGCCATCGACAACCCGATTAACGCAATTGTTAATACAAACTTCCTCGGCGTTCTCGCATGGGCGATTATTATAGGTGTCGCTCTAAGGTCGGCATCTGACTCTACAAAGGATCTTTTATCAGATTTATCTGATGCGATTACTAAGTGTGTTCGCTGGATCATCCAGTTTGCGCCTATCGGCGTAATGGGGCTAGTATTTAACTCTATTTCTACTAGCGGTATAGGAGCACTTGCAAAATACGCATCACTTATTCTACTCCTCGTTGGAACTATGGTGTTTATAGCTCTTGTTGTTAACCCGCTTATCGTATTTTTGGCATCGCACCAGAACCCTTATCCACTTGTATTTAAGTGCCTAAGTAACAGCGGTATAACGGCATTCTTTACGCGAAGCTCTGCGGCTAATATTCCAGTTAATTTAGAGCTGTGCGAAGACCTCGGTCTAGATGTGAACACTTATCCAATTTCAATTCCACTAGGAGCAACCATAAATATGGCTGGTGCAGCTGTTACCATCGCAGTCATGTCATTAGCAGCTTGTAATACGATGGGAGTAAAGGTTGATATTCCTTCTGCAATCTTGCTGATATTCTTGACTGCAATTAGTGCCGCTGGCGCTTCCGGAGTTGCAGGAGGCTCACTGCTGCTGATTCCACTGGCATGCTCACTGTTCGGGCTGCCTGCAGACATTTCAATGCAGGTTGTTGGTGTTGGATTTATCTGCGGAGTAATTCAGGACTCTTGTGAGACTGCACTGAACTCATCTACAGATGTTCTGCTGACGGCAACAGCTGAGCTTCATGAATACAGAAAAAGAGGCGAGAAGAAGGTTCTCAACATCAAGTAATTTTGATTGATTCAAACCTATATCTAATGAAGCCTTGAATTATGAAGGATTCTCTTCACTTACTTATTGAGCATCTTACATGGCTCTTTCAGTATTCAGCGTGACGTTCATTTAGATATGCTCGAGGGACTATATCTATATATTGATATATAGACGAGAAGCTTGAGGTAGCTATAACCAGAAACAAAAGCTTGGGGATGATGCCCCAAGCTTTTTTATTTCTGTGCCACAAGGCACTTCTATTCTATTTGTTTTTACATCAATCGGTTTTGCAATGTTACCAACATATCAGACATTCTACTTAAGCATCAGCACCGCCATCTGTCCGCCTCGTTTGAGTCCATCTCTTCTGTGAGAGAAGTACTTTTTTCTCTCGGCAAACGTGCATCTACCGTCAATCTCTATCTGTGATTCGGGAATGCCAGTACTCATAAGAACAGCCTTATTGACTATCGGTAGTGAGACATAGAACTTGCCTCTTTCTGGATTATACGTATATGCTCCAGGAATATCCTTTACACTCATATTCGAAATCGCTGATATTACATCTTCACCGCACTCGAAGTTTTTCATTGAAATGCACGGACCAATTGCAGCGTATAAATCAGCAGGATTTGAATCGAACTCTTCCTTCATCTTTTCCACTGTACGTCTTGCAATTTCGAGAGTTGTTCCTCTCCATCCCGCATGACTAAGTCCTATAGCCTCGTTAACAGGATCATAGATATAGATTGGCGCACAATCTGCATGCGACGTAATTAGTGCAACGCCCTTAGCGTTTGTCACCATCCCATCTACACCTAGCCGCCTTGGTTTATACAGTCCTTCACCGCAGTTCTCTTCATCTACGCGGATTACCTCGCTACTATGCGTCTGGTGAAGCATGACGAGCTGCCGTGTGTCAATTCCAAGCGAATCGCACCATAGCTTGTAATTTTCGAGGATATTTGCAAGGGCATCATCTGTCGTCAGACTCAGATTCATCGAGTCATAACACCCCGTGCTCACCCCGCCATTTCGAGTGCTATAGTCACATACTAACTTGTCCTTAAATTGTTCGAACATCTAATAGAAACCTTACTTTGATGCTGCAGCTGCGAATACGATTGAGTAGAACTTCTCGTCAGCGCCGGAGCCACGTGAAGTGAGTACGATTGGAGCCTTTGCGCCAACGACAAGACCGGTCATTCTACCGCCGCCCTGGATTACCCAAGACTTTCCGATGAAGTTCCCTGCAGCCATATCTGGAACGAGTAGAACGTCCGCATCACCTGCTACTGGGCTCTCGAATCCCTTGAAGTCAGCTATTTCCTTGCTTAGTGCGATATCGTAAGAGATTGGTCCCTCTATTACGCAGTCCTTTATTTCACCCTTCTCGTTCATTTCCTTTAGAGCTGCTGCATCTACTGATTCAGGTGCCTTTTCGTTGAGCTTTTCAGCTGCACAAAGTGCTGCAACCTTAGGGTTCTCATACCCCATGTTATTAAGAGCTCCAACTGCATTCTCAACAATCTGAGCTTTCTGCTCTAGTGTTGGGTGAAGGAGCATTCCTCCGTCTGTCAGAACTACTAGCTTGTGGTAGTTTGGAACTTCGAACAGTCCTACGTGGGACATTACCTTGCCCATGTTGAGACCAGTTTCTTTATTTACAACCTGCTTGAGAAGATCAGATGTCTGCATCTTGCCCTTCATAAGGAAGTCGCCCTTGCCTTCGTTGATAAGTCTTACAGCAATCTTAGCGATTTCAACGTCGTCATCTGCATTGTAGATTGTTGCATCTTCTAGAGCTAGACCATGTTCTTTAATAATCTCTCTAATCATATCCTCTTTGCCAACGAGAACTGCCTCAACGATGCCTTCCTTAACTGCCTCATTTACAGCCTCAAGAGAGTGCTCGTCGTGAGCGCAAGCTAGGACAATTCTCTTCTTGACAGGATTACTTCTAACCATTTCTGCCATTTCTGCAAAATTCTTTAACATACATTACCTCCTTAAATAACATAACAATTACTTTGTATGTCTGCCGTGGACTTGTTATTTCCTTAAGCTCCTATATTATAGCATAAAGGCAGCTTATTACATTAGTTATATATGCCATTACCGCCATAATTCATGAGCTTTTTGACAGATTTAGTAAAAAAGGAGAAGGTCTCCCCTCTCCTTAATCATCTTATTAAACATTCATCAAAGCAGCTAATCAATATACGACACGATTAGCTGTGGATACATTATAGGTCGTATCCTGCCTTGAATGCCTTCTTGTTGAGCTCAACAAACTTAGGCTTTACGTTCTTCTCAATCTGAGCATCCCAATCTACATCGTCTAGAGAGCCTATTGCCTTAACGAGCGCTCCGAGTAGTACCACGTTCATAGCTTTAGCATTTCCAAGGTCTGTAGCGATTTCTCCAGCCTTAACTGCAGTTACCTGGCACTTTGACTTTAGATCCTCGATGATATCATCTGGATACTCTGCCTTGCCTAGGTTTACTGGAGCAGGGTTGATTTTGAAGTCGTTAACTACCATCTTACCGCCTACCTTGAGGTACTCGAGCCATCTTAAGGCTTCCATTCTCTCAAATGCTACGATTACGTCTGCAGAACCCTTTCCTACGATTGGGGAAAGAACTTCTTTACCATATCTTACCTGAGTGCTTACACTTCCGCCACGCTGTGACATACCGTGAATCTCACTCATCTTAACATCGTAACCAGCTTCCATTAGGCCGCTCGTAAGAATCTTACTTGCAAGGATTGTTCCCTGTCCACCTACTCCTACGAGGAGAATATTCTTAACATCACTCATTATCTCTGCACCTCCTCAATAGCATCAAATGGGCATACCTGCTTGCAGACTGTACAGCCTACGCAGCTATTAACATCGATAACAACATCATCCTTTGAAGACATGAGAGCTGGGCAACCTGTTCTTACGCAAGCCTTACAGTTTCTGCACTTGTCCTGAATGATGTGGCACTGAGTCTGGTGTAGTCCCTTGAACTCGTCAAGATCCTGCTGGCTGAACTTCTTGAGTACGCATGGCCATCTTGTAATGATAACTGTTGGCTCTTCGCTAGCGATGCAAGCGTCGAGGACCTTATCAACTTCGTCAAGGTGTAGAGGATTTACTGTGTAAATGTTCTCTTCCTTGATTCCTACTGCCTTAACTAGAGCTGGAATATCAACCTCTGGTGCTGGCTTACCCATGAGTGTGAATCCTGTTCCAGGGTTCTCCTGGTGACCAGTCATACCAGTGATTCTGTTGTCGAGGATAACGCTGATGCTATCACTCTGGTTGTATACAGCATCCATCAAACTTGTGATACCGCTGTGGAAGAATGTGGAGTCTCCAAGTACACCTACTGCCTTAGTCTTTGCACCTGCAACCTTGTAAGCCTGTGCAGCACCGTGAGCCATTGATAGGGACGCTCCCATACAAATAGCTGTATCAAGTGCGCTAAGAGGAGCGTTTGCTCCGAGTGTATAGCAACCGATGTCTCCGTTGATCATGAGGCCTTTCTTCTTCTTGATTGCCTGGAAGAAGCCTCTGTGAGGACATCCTGCACATAGCGTTGGAGGACGTACAACAGACTGTAGGTCTGACTCATAAGACTCTGGCTTAACTCCTGTGAGCGCCTCTCTAACGATATCTGTGTTGAGCTCATCGAACTTTGGAATCTGCTGATTTCCAATGCACTCAATTCCGTGAATCTCGAGGAACTCCTGTAGATATGGGTCCATCTCTTCGATTACATATACCTTATCTACCTTGCTGCAGAAATCCTTGATTAGGTCTGTAGGTAGAGGGAATGTCATTCCTAGCTTGAGGTATGAAGCATCCTCGCCAAATGTTTCCTTAGCATACTGATAAGAAATACCAGATGTAACAACACCGATCTTAGTCGAATGCCACTCAGGCTGGTTGATTTCTGTTTCATTTGCATAAGCTTCCATGTTAGCTAGCTTAGTCTCGAGGTTAACTCTCATCTTCTTAGCATTAGCTGGTGCGGAAACGTACTTTTCAATCTGCTTCTTGTAAGGAACGTACTCGTGCTCTTCTCTATCTCCGAGTTCTACGATTCCCTTTGAGTGACAGACTCTAGTTGTTACATGGAAAAGAACTGGAGCATCGAATCTCTCGGAAAGACCAAATGCCATCTTCATGTAATCCTTACACTCCTGAGAGTTGGAAGGTTCTAGCATGAGCAGTCTTGCTGCCTTTGCGTAGTTTCTGTTGTCTTGCTCATTCTGTGAGCTGTGCTGACCTGGGTCGTCAGCGGATACGATAACAAATCCACCTGTAACTCCAGTATATGCGATTGTGAAGATAGGGTCTGCTGCAACGTTAACACCTACGTGCTTCATAGCGCAGAACGATCTAACACCTGCAATTGATGCACCGATAGCAGCTTCTGCAGCTACCTTCTCGTTAGGAGCCCACTCTGAGTACACATCATCCTTGTACTGAGGCATGTTCTCGAGGATCTCGGTGCTTGGAGTACCGGGATAAGCCGAAGCAAACTGGCAGCCGCCTTCATATGCGCCGCGAGCAATAGCTTCGTTGCCCGACATAATTACTTTCATCTACTTACCTCCTTAAGTTTAACCGCATTAAACTTGTCATAAATATAATTGAATTATACAAATGAATATATTGCTCGTCAAACAATGTCTTTTCGCTATTTTTTTGCTATTTTGTAGCTTTTTGACAAAATTATATGTGTTCATATTACAATTTTTGTATGTTTAGCCTTTATTTATGCGACTATGATTATATTTTTGTAAGAATTTTACATTTTAGCTGAAAATAATTTAGCGAATAATATCCGTTTACAAATTAAACAGTTTGATATGCGATGCACTGTTCTCTTTCCATAAAAAAGTGTATGCCTCGTGATGAATCCTTCCACCGATCCGGCTCGAATCCGTTAGCTGGCTCTACCCATTTCCCTCGTTCATAATAGAAATTTGGATCGACTGTGGACTGAGCCCAGTCGTAGCTGATAGTCTCATCTATGCTCTTAATTGATAGCACCTTGGCCTTGTCGCATCTGCAGGTTTCCCGCGTAGCCGAGACCCGACGTGCCTCTTTTGGAACTAGAAGCTGAACCACCCTGAGCTCGGAGCAGCATTTCCATGCTATAAATGCACCTCCCTCCGGAGGCACCATCCTGTACCATTTGGTATTTTCGTCTACGATTATGCCATCGAGATTGGCGTCCTCGAGGACTGCGGCATACAGATTTGCTCCGCTTAGGTCGCTGTCCGAGAGGTCGATATCGCGGAAGATGGCTTCGGTCATATCGGACCTTACGAACCTGCATCCTTGCATCGGGCACTCTCGGAAGAGTGTGCCCGATACGCTGGACCCACTGAAGTCTGCACCTCTGAGGTTGCAGTTCTCAAAGCTGCAGAGTTTAAATGTAATATTTGTCAAATCAAAGCCTTCGAGACATGTATCCTTGATGATGCTCTCTTCTACTATAAGCCTCTCAGATTTATCTCTACCTGTTATTAAATTTATAAATCCATCTGCTGTGAATGCTTTATTCATTAACCTTCACCTCCTCAGTTTCTTGTTATATTTCTAGTTCTTCCCATGCATTTCTATACCTTTGTCATTTAAAGTTGGCAGATTAACACCCCTCTACACATGTATCATGCAAATTGCCCCCTTATGTATCACACATACATTAAAACATTTAAAAATATAGGAGAGCATTGATATTACTGAAATCACGAAGCTATCCTCTAACTGAATTATATCACTTACCGCTGTGTTTTAAACTGGCGAAGGGGGGTCTACTATAGAAATGTGCACAATAATACGAAATACGAAGTCAAAAAACTTATATATCTATCCTTCCTGCTATCATTGTGTATTTTCACAAAGAATTTTAATAATTTTGGATTTTTTTCTTGACTTTAATCCAAAGTTGGTATTAGTATAAAAGTAGCTTTTGAATAAGACTGACTCGATAGAGGTCGCGGAGCTCAAGAGTACCTGGTAGCTACAGCGTGGGAAGCTGCTACTAGGGAAAGGGAAATCCGCCGAAGGGAATATCACCCCAATGATATTTTCTGGGCCGGTGCATAATATGCGCCGAACTGTCACATCGTAAAATGTGGAGCGCTATCAATGGTATATAGCTAATGCGTATTTTGCATTGCTTACGTACGAACCATGGATACGTTTCAGACGTTATTCATGGCTATTTTATTTATACGGAGGTTTTAAAATGATACGCATTAACAAAAGCAGAATTATGTACGTGTTCGGGCTTACCGCACTCTTCATAGCGGCTGTGCCGATTGTGGCAATGGCTACTGACAGTAAGCCAGCAATGTATGCAACGATATGGGCTGTTCTACCGCCTATCGTCGCTATCGGACTAGCACTCATAACAAAAGAAGTATACAGCTCGCTGTTCATCGGAATTCTTGCAGGTGGACTTATATATTCTGGAATGAATTTCCCTAAATTCATGAATCATGTGATGATAGATGGATTCGTTTCATCACTGTCTTCAGCGGGTAATGTAGGAATCCTAGTATTCCTAGTTATACTCGGTATGCTCGTCGCTATGATGAATCTATCAGGTGGTTCCGCTGCTTTCGGAAATTGGGCAGCTCAGAGGATTAAAACTCGCCGCGGCGCACAGTACTCGACCGTTACTCTCGGAATTCTCATATTCGTTGACGATTACTTCAACTGCTTAACAGTTGGGAGCGTTATGAAGCCACTTACCGACAAATACAACATATCGAGGGCTAAGCTGGCATATTTGATAGATGCAACTGCAGCGCCAGTCTGCATATTAGCACCTATTTCATCTTGGGCTGCAGCTGTAAGCGGTTTTGTAGAGGGAAAAAATGGCCTAAGCATATTCATTCAGGCTATTCCTTATAACTTCTACGCACTTCTCACTATAGCCATGATGTTCATGATTATAACTATGAATTTCGATTACGGAAAAATGGCAACTTATGAGAAAAATGCCGTAGAAAACGGCGACCTCTTTACAGTGCAAGATACTGCAGCATTGAAGAATGACAGTGCTGTCGAGACAGTGCATCAAGGAATAGTAATGGATTTGATGTTCCCGGTAATAGTGCTCATCATCTCTTGCATCACTGGCATGCTATATACTGGAGGCTTCTGGAGCGGCAAATCATTTGTAACTGCATTCGCAGGCTGCGATGCATCCACGTCTCTAGTACTCGGAAGTGTTGTTTCACTGGTTATTACTATCGTCTACTACATGATTAGAAGAGTCGTTCCTTTCTCGGAGCTTATGGAATGTGTTCCTGAAGGATTCAAATCAATGGTTTCACCAATCCTCGTTCTTACGATGGCATGGACTCTAAAAACTATGACTGATTCCCTCGGTCTCGCGCAGTTCGTTGCCAATATGATGGATAAAATTCCTGGTGGATTGATTATGGTAATACCTGCGATGTTCTTCCTAGTATCATGTGCTCTTGGTTTTGCTTCTGGCACATCGTGGGGAACTTTTGGAATACTAATTCCTATAGCACTTGCAGTAACTGCGAATAGACCTGATATGATGATTGTACTCATATCTTCCTGCATGGCTGGTGGAGTTTGTGGTGACCACTGCTCGCCGATCTCAGATACGACTATCATGTCATCTGCTGGCGCAGCTGTTAGGCACCTTAGCCACGTCGAGACTCAGCTACCTTATGCTATGACCGTTCTATCTGTATCAGCCGTATGCTATGTAATCGCTGGCATCATGGAATCTCCATGGGTTGCACTTGCGGTAGGGCTCGTACTCCTATATGTAGTTCTGCGCTTCTTCAAGAGAAGAGAAGGTTCGTATGTAGTTGATGAAACTCAGGCTATTGAGACTGCAACTGCCCAGGGTTAAGAAGTATAATATCGATGGATCTTTGAAAAATATTATCTTTAACTTTGCTGAAAAAGACTGAAAGAGGGAGCTATCACTTCTATGTGATAGCTCCCTTTCTTCATTTATCGATCAGAGATACATAAATGGAAGTATATGCATTGTAGCCGCTATGACAAACAGACCTAATAGGATGAACATGCTCCCGAGAAGACAGAAGGCCTTCTTGCCATTACTATTTATATCTTGCGGGTTTAACTCCTCTATATAAAATCTAGCAGATGAGCGTTTGTCGTAAATTACAGTGATGGGTACCTCACCTTTCCGCTCACACTTTCTTAAAAATGAAGCCTTGCTATCTAAACCAAAGAATGTTTTGTTGTATCTAAGATTTCTACCGCTTTCACTTTTGAACGAAATCTCGCAGTCACACTCGAAGCTATATCTAGTGCTTCTGATCTCGAGCACCTTTAGGAAGCCTTCAGTTTCAATTGCATTTGTGCCATCTAGCACTAGACTATTAATATCCTTTTCCTTACCTGAACAAAGTCGCCCTGTATATATAAATATCCAGCCTATTAATATCATTATAAGAGCTATAAAATACATCATCTAATCTGCTACCATTAGTAATCCTAGTTGTTCTGCACTAGCGCAAGCAATGTTTTATAAGCCACAGGTCCAGCAACCTTATAGCCAGTGCCACCGTTTTTCACCCATACTACGAAAGCATATGGATGATCTGCATCATCTATAAATCCAACAAACCACGCATCAGGGGTTCCACTCCCAGTCTCTGCTGTTCCAGACTTTGCATAGATGTCGAGTCCTCGAAAATTACTCTCTCCATATGTAACCTTAACGTCATTTTTCATCATGCTCTTCATCTTACCTGCGGTACCACTGCTCAGGTAATTACCTAATGAATCACCACCGGTAACCTTTTTAAGGAAATTAGATGAACTTATTATATAAGGATTTATAGCCTTGCCGCCATTTGCAATAGCGCCCATATAGACCATCATCGAGGCGGGATTTACGAGGTCCTCCGCCTGCCCGATTCCCGCCCAACTAAGTTTAACTGGGTCATCCTTTGGAAAAACGAATGTCCCCTTTGCTGTCTTAATTCCGTTTATATCGAGTGAGTTGGTCAGCCCAATCTTCTTGACGTAATCCTTCATGGCACTTGCGCCAACCTTACGAGTGATTTCTCCAAATGCACCGTTACAAGACTTTGCGAGCGCCATCTCGAAGTCAACATGCCCATGTCGCTCTGTGCACTTTATCGGTGATCCATTTACATACGTAACACCAGTACAGTTAAAGCTGAAATCATCTATATCATCAACATTGTCAATCGCCGCCGCAGCGGTTACCGTCTTAAATGTTGAGCCTGGAGTGAGCCTTCCCGAGAGGAATGTATTGAAATATTCAGATGAACTAGAATTTGTTGGAAGTGTCCCCTTAGGATCAACCGATGGCGTACATACCATCGCCATTATCTCTCCGGTTTTATAGTTGTATACCCCAACCATTCCCTGACGGTTACCGAGCGCCTTGTACGCAGCTAAATTAGCCTTTGCATCTATGGTCAAAGTGATTTTGCTTCCGTCCTTAGTGGTATCATAGGTCCCGTTTAGCAGGTCATACCCTATAAGCTGCGGTCTAAATACGTTGATTGCACCTGTCGCAATATTGCCCTTTGGATCTCCAACCGCATGTACAGTTGCCTTTCTAAGTGAAGCATCAGAAGGATACACGAGTCCATCCTTTGTGCAGTTAAGCAGCATCACGTCATTTCTGTCATAGATAGTGCCGCGGTTGACTTCACCATTAGTATATATCTGCCTATTTCCATAGAAGCTCGCCCAGTCTTGCCCTTTGGTAACAAATCTCCATGTAAAAATCAATATCCCTATGAACAGCGACGCGGCAAGCAGCAGACAGATATTCGCTCTACGCTCTAGTTTCCGCATATGCTACCTCCTTTTGCATTCGTTCCCATCAAGGCCTCCTCTTAATCGCAAGGCTTGCATCCTTACGCATATCCGCAGCCTTAAAGTAGGCCAGCATCGCCCATGAACACATCGCACTCGTACCACCCGTAGAGACGAACGGGAAGGTAACTCCAGTTAGCGGAAACAGATCTACTGCTCCAAATATATTTAGCATGGTCTGAAAGATCATCATCGTCGCAGCACCGCATGCTGCTATCGTATAGAAAGCTGATCTTCCTGCCACGATTGAATTTACCGCAAACAGCGAGAGGGTAATGATACACAGAACGAGCAGAATTGATATTATGAGCCCCCATTCTTCAGTGACAAACCCGAATACGAGGTCTGTGTTGGAGGCTGCAACGGTCTTTAAGGATCCATTACCTGCACCAAGGCCGAGGAGACCTCCACCGGATGCATAGGACATGGTTCTAGTTTGCTGATATCCCATACCGTTGATAAAATCCGGTTCCCACACATGCCCCCAAGCATTAAATCTACTCAATATGTATGGCTTAAACCTGAGCACAAGTATGCCCATGATTCCAGCCGCCCCTATCGTGAGTATAAGTCTCGAAAAATCACCACTCCTTAGGAACGAAATCACCAGATATGTAACGAAGAAGATAAGCGCACCTCCGAAGTCTCCCATCTTAGCAAGGCAAGCCAGGCAGAATAAGGAGAACAGCATGAAGCCGTAGAGATTTTTCTTGTTAAAGAGATTCTCCATCGTCGCTGCACCGATGCATATGAATGCGAGCTTTACGATTTCAGAAGGCTGAATTGAGATGCCACCGACTGTAACCCAGTTAGCAGCTCCGAATTTAGTCGTTCCAAATATCACATTGAAAAGCAAAAGTCCTATAGCAAGAACAGCGAGTACCGGCTTAATCTTCTCCGTCCTCTTGAGGTCACGCATATAAATACACATGAATATAAATATAAATATACCGACAAGAGTCGCGATATACTGTTTCATGGTGAGTGAAGGATTTGCGGAGGTCGTGACCGCTAGCCCAATAGTCGACATGAAGAAGGCTATCATCTCCATCTCGAACCCCTTGCTGCCCATTGCCCTAAAGAGAATCACATAAACCCACATAGTAGCGGAAAGTAGCGGAATTGAAAGAAGCGCCCCAGGAGTAAGATTCGTTCCCATGCCAATTATCAGTTGTATCATCGTCAGAAATTGAAATGCAGTGATAGCAACCATAAGTGGCCATGGCGAGACAGGTTTCTTGTCCATCGAGCGCATAGCATCATTATTTTTCTCCTCTTCGACACTTATCGCAGCGAGCGTGCACTTTGCGCCGCCCATTATGATTTCGTCGCCAGGATTTATTATGTATTTCTTACGCGGAATGAGCTGAATCCCATTGATAATAGTTCCATTCTTGGAATTCAAATCCTTGAACATCCATTTTCCGTCTTTACGGCGAATCAAAAGCGCCTGCGTATTGGAAATCGTATCAAGCTCAATACGTAGGTCAACAGATGACGATCTTCCGATAATGTTCTCCCAATGAGTGATTGGAAGTGTAACACCATCCTCAACAGACAGATAACCCCAGACCTCTGGCGTCACTCTAGTTGAGAGCAGTGACATGATGGACTTCATAAGAATGTAAACTGCCAAAATTACGAAAATCCACCTTGATGCCGTCGTTATGTATTTTGCGAAAATAGGATTATTCTCGACAAAAGTAAGTACGGATGTAAATAAACTATCTATGGTCACCACCCCATTTACAGTAATCTCTATTTCTTCCAGGAGCTCTTGAGGCTTACGATACTGTTAAACACCTTCTCGTCATCTGTCGTTAACTCGCTATCCGCAATATAATATCCTTTGCGGAAGAATTGGAATCTCTCGCCAGCCTTGACATCGGAAACTGATGGCTCAGCAAAGCCCCATGTCTCATGTAGCGAATCTGGATTGAGCTCTAGATTGCCATCTTCATTTTCAATCATGAGTGTCTGATACTCTCGTATCTTAATTTTCACTGCCGTAGAAGCTTCTACGAAATGAATTGTACCCTTTACCTTGCGATTTCCACCCTCAGTACCACTCTTTGTCTCAGGATCGTAAGTACAGAGCAGCTCCTTGATGGTGCCATCCTCGTTCTTAACAACCTCATTGCAGGTGATGAAATAACCTCCCTTGAGTCTTACCTCGTTGCCAGGGAATAGCCTGAAATACTTCTTGACAGGCACTTCCATGAAATCATCTCCGTCTATCCACAGTTCGCGGCCAAATGGAATTTCTCTCTCTCCAAGCTCTGGAACATTTCTATTATTTTCAACTGCACAAGTCTCTATCTGGTCTTCAGGATAATTAGTAATCACCACCTTGATAGGATCCATTACGACGTTGCGGGCAGAAACCTTGAACTGAAGGTCATCACGCACGCTGGTCTCGAGCTGTGCAAAATCCACTGTCGAATTGGACTTTGCAACTCCTATATCGTCGCAGAAGCTTCTGATTGCTTCAGGTGTATATCCACGTCTTCTAATACCAGCAATTGTAGGCATACGAGGATCATCCCAGCCAGAAACAGTTCCTTCATCAACGAGCTTCTTGAGATATCTCTTGCTCATAAGCATGTTGGTGATGTTGAGCCTTGCGAACTCAATCTGTCTTGGCTGCGGATTCCAGAAACCAACTTCATTGAGCACCCAATCGTACAGCGGTCTGTGATCCTCGAACTCGAGTGTACAGATGGAGTGCGAGATTCCTTCAATCGCGTCTTCAATCGGATGAGCGAAATCGTACATAGGGTAAATACACCATTTGTCTCCTGTATTGTGATGAGTAGCATGTGCAACTCTATATATAATAGGATCTCGCATATTGATGTTAGGTGAGCTCATATCAATCTTGGCACGAAGCACCGCCTCACCGTCACCATACTTCCCAGCTCTCATATCTTCAAATAGAGTTAGGTTTTCCTGAGCTGTTCGATTTCTATACGGACTCTCCTTGCCAGGTTCAGTGAGAGTTCCTCTGTACTCCTTCATCTGCTCAGCTGTAAGTTCGCAGACATAAGCCTTGCCCTTCTTGATGAGCTCAATCGCTGCATCATACATAGTGTCGAAGTAATCAGAAGCCCACCTCTTCTCATCCCACTCGAAACCGAGCCAACGCACATCCTCCTCAATTGAATTTACGTATTCCATATCCTCCTTTACAGGATTGGTGTCATCGTATCTGAGGTTGCATTTTCCGCCGTATTTCTTAGCCGTTCCGAAGTTCAGGCAAATAGACTTAGCGTGTCCAATATGCAGATATCCGTTAGGTTCCGGTGGAAACCTCGTATACACCTCTTGGTACTTACCCTCCGCTAAATCCTCATCTATCATGTTGTGGATGAAATTACTTCTCATCGTAGTTTCTAGTGAATGCTCTTTATCGGTAGCCATCATTGCCCTCCTCGGCTTAATTTAGTGCATGTTCGCCAAGTCACGAACGCTAACCTTCACTCGGTTACCCGATGCGTCCATAACTTGGCGAATGCACTGAAGTTTTTAAAATTATATCATAATCATGTAGTTTTCAAAAGGTAGAGCCGTCCCCATGACCTTAAAAATCCTGTGTAGATTATATGGTTTATAATTGCTTAAATATCCACTCGGGCGAGTATTGCAGCAGGTGTCTTACGCATTGTCTGAACCACCGGTATTAAACCCGAAACCAGATTAAATACTAGAAGTAATGCAAAAGTCAACATTGCGACCCATGGCGCCAGCAGGAATTTCGAGCCGAACAGAGTCGTAGTATTACTCAGCACATAGTAGGCTGCTGCTATACCGGGAACTGCAGTGAGAACTGTGATTACAATAATCTCACCTGCAAACATTCTATATACATCGCGCTTTTTGAGACCTATAGCTCTCATTGTTCCGATTTCCTTGATTCGTGACAGGAACGAAGATCTGAGCATTAGGAACATTTCTATAAGAGCTATGAGTATAAGCAATCCAGCTGCAGTTACTGTGCTTTTAAAGTTTTGAGACTCAGACTTTTCATAATTGTCTCTATCACGATCATAATTAACCTGTACAGTATATCCCTCATCTGTCAGCTTCTGTGCCATGGCAGTTGGATTTTGCGAGTATAAAGATACGCTTCTTTGCTTGGATATATATCCGAACAGTAGGGTGTGGTTAGTTGTATAGTATGCATCATCATCTTGTGAATCAGTAGTATAGTAGCCAACCACCTTAAGCTTGTGATTATTCACTTTGGCACTAATTTCCTTGTTAAGCGGCATCTCTTCTTCATGAGTATCTCTCACTACAACCTCGTAGTCATTAGATGGAGCTTTACCCTTCTTGATTTTGAGAGAAGATGGAGCATACCCATAATCTGAAATAGGATTTTCACCCTCTTGTTCATTGCCTCCACTCGCTTCATCAGATGGCACTACAGATGGGGCATCAAGTGTAGATCCACTTTCACTATACATAAGCACATCCTGACACTTACTATCAGCAAAGAAAGTCGATGGCGAATTAACGTTTGAGATGCCGGTGATTGTAAACTCTCCAAGATTTTTGACCTTGAGCTTTCGTCCGATTAAATCGGAACTCTTTATCATTCCAACCTCTTGAATAGCTCTAGCCTTGAACATCTTATCTATCAGCATTTTATCAATAACAACACCTCTATCATCTGTCGGCAAAGAACCTTTATATAGATTAGATTTTTTTAGCGAACTGATAGGTGTCACTGATGCATTAAATTTTAAAACATAATCTGAACTCTGCAGATATTCAGTAAAAGGCATTACTAAAGTCGCTTGGGTATTCCCGGCAAGTACAGCTTTTGCTCCTTCAATATTTCTGAGCTTTTCTACCAAAATTGGATCTTTTTTTGAATTATTAACAGTAATATACTTGCTATTCGTTGTAAGAAAATCTTTTTCCTTGATATCGAGCACGCCAAAAACATTACTTATAGCAACGAAAGTAAATATTGATGCGAATACAAATCCAACGAGTAGAAATTTCTTGAGCTTATTAAACCTAGCAATTGTCTTAAACCCATTAGTAAACATTCTGATTGGAGAGTACAACGATGTGTATTTTGCCTTATAACCATTTGGAAGATATTTATCGTACTCAAAACGATTTTCCTCATAAATACTGGAATCCATAGCAGAATAATGGTCATCAATAAGCTCTATATTAGAGTTTTCATCGACAACATTATATCTACCTCCCGTGTTAACATACAAATTACCTGCTCTTAAGACTATTTTAATGCCTGCTTCAGACAGTCCATCGCTATACACATCCAGCTGTACGTCCTCATTGCCATATGAATCATGCTTTGGCATATCTTTGAGGTAAATTTTGTTCTCAAGCTGATAATCCAAATAGTTTTCGGTATCATTTTCCCGATCCCCCACTATCTTACCGTCTCTCATATCTATGATTCTGGAAGAATAGAATTCGGCAATCTTCTTCTCATGTGTAACGAGAAGAACCAGTCTGTCTTTGGAAATTGTCTTGATAATATTCATGACCTCGATTGTGTTTGCACTGTCGAGGTTTCCCGTTGGCTCATCGGCTATAATGATGCGTGGATTCTTAACAATGGCTCGTGCAATTGCAACTCGTTGCCTTTGTCCTCCGGAAAGAGCATCTGTCGTCTTGTTCCTGTACTGGTAGATTCCTACTGACTTCAGACAATAGTTGACACGCTCCTTAATCACATGTTTGTCCTTTATACCAATCATTCGCAATGCAATTGCAACATTTTCAAACACTGTCATCCTATCGAGCAGATTGAAATTCTGGAAAATATATCCAATTTTGGCATTACGAATTGAATCTATCTTTGATGACCTCATCTTAGATATACAAGCATCATCAACAAAAATCTGCCCCGAATTAACCTTATCCAGTCCCCCAATCGCATTTAACAAAGTTGTTTTACCACAACCGGATGGCCCGAGTAACGCTACTATGCCACTCTCCGGGAGTTCTAGAGAGGTATTGTTAATTACGTGTATTTCATTGGCTCTACGTTTATTGAAATACTTATTTACATTATGTAATTTAATCATTTCTAGTCCTCCTCTCTATAAATATTCATTGCCGACTTTTTAAATATCTTGCGAGAATACCTGTTTGCAATCAGTAGCGACATGAGCATCAATGACACAGTAAGGATTACATAATCCTTCATCTCAAGATACAGTAATGCGGATTTTAATGGTTTAATATTTACAATGCCTTTTGACGTCAAATATATGCCTGCAAAATCGACTGCTAGCGCAAGTCCCATCATTATCAGTAGCTCTATGCGAAGTATTGCACTAGTGTTCTTCCTTGTACCGCCGAGAATTCTAAGCGTTGCATAGTAAGAGTTCCTTGATTTCATAACAAGCCTGATTATTGTATATGCTATGAAAAACAATACTACGAATCCAATTCCTGTAAATACAATTTGAGTTAATCTAGTTATGAACATTATAGGAGATGGATTCTTCATATTCATTTTCTTCATCGCAAATGTCTTGTAGACTGCATTTTTCTCTATTGCCGCGGTTATCGCATTTACGTTGAGATCATTGTCAGCAAATACGCTTATCTGGTAGTTCCCCTTATCATATAGCGCTGCTGCATCCTCCGGATTTATAAAAACCCTTGCGGCCTTGCTATCATATTCATCCTTGGATATTCCTAGCAGTTTGGATGCGTTGTTTTTAGTTACACTCTTTGTCGTTTTAAGTGAAATGTCTGCCGAATAATATATATTAGATATCGAAATTCCAAGAGGCTTATTTTCCCATTTCTCATCCTTATAATTTTTATTCTGGTCTTCATATATATAAGCTTCTCCTTTAGGAACATTAGAATTTGATGCTATAAAGTCCCTTGCATTAGACTTATGTATTTTCTGTCCGTTGAAGTCAATTATAGCTTTTGACTTCTGACTAAGTGTGTTAGTTACAACCTTACTTGCAAGCACATTCGAGCAATAGTACTTAACATTTCCAGTTAAAGGATTAATCCCCGATTTGATTGAGTTGTCATAAATGATGATTCCGGTTACTCTTACTTTACCAATTTGCAAAGTCTCACCGGTCGCATCGTCGATTAGTTCAAATTCTTTTCCTATAATTTCATCTTTATTACTCTTAAGATCACCAGACGCCTGTGCAGTTTTGTCTGTAACTAAAACTATATCATTATCTTTCTCCGGCAGTGTTCCATATGTAAGTTCGTTTGCACTTATTTTCTGTCCTGGATTAAGCGATCCTGTCACGAATATATTAGAATTTATTGAAAGCGTGGTGTCCACCACGAGATCTTCTTTCACTATATTTTTAACATGTTTGATTTTAGAAAGCTTGTTATAATCTTCATCTGTAAATGCAGAATTGTCTTTCTTCTTAACAAGAATTCTATCAGCACTAATGTTATTGAAAAACTGATTGGTTAATCCGTTAACTTCCTGTCTATGAAGCTCATCTTTTGTCGTGGCATACTGACCCAACACTGATGTTGCAACAAAAATATATATTATAAACAGCAGTATAAACTTAGTAGGTAGGTTAAAAGCATTCCTAGTTCCAAGTCTAATCTCGTTAGCAAGACCCATCTCATCATATCTTGAAGTCGATCCTATATCATTCAGCCTTCTAGACAGTCTGTTAGAGTTATTACCTTCTCCTATATCAGTCTTTCCTTCTTTCATCGACTTACTACAAACAACTTCTTCATAATCTTTTCTTTCTGCATTTCTTACTGCCCTTCCCCTGCGCATAGGCACGGGCTCTATCTCAGCACCATCAATATTTTCCTGTCTCAGTCTTTCGGCAACATCAGAGCATTCTGAACAGTCATGTGCAGTAATGTTATCAGAATCTATAATTTCTACATTAGAATCCTCAACTCCTGGAAGGATTAGTTCCGGTTCCTCAATAATATTGTCTTTATTATCACAATTATCCAACGACTCATGGAATTCATCTGTGTCAGAATTATTATAAGCTTGGCGTTCTCCGATTTTCTTATCTTCAATTATTTTTCCGTCGTGTACAGTTATCTTTCGGGTAATAAAGTTCTCAACTTGTTCATAATTATGAGTTACTATTACTACCAGCTTTTCTTTAGAAATCTTGTGCAAAGTTTCAATAACCTTGGCTGCAGAAACTGTGTCCAAATTACCCGTCGGTTCATCTGCAACTATAATAGGTGCATCTTTTGCAAGAGCACGAGCTATCGCTACTCGTTGCTTCTGTCCACCGGAAAGTCTAGATGCTTTAGTCTTTGTATACTCACCTAGATCTACAAGTTCAATAAGCTCATTTACGCGATCTTTGCAATCGCCGCGTTTCATACCGCACATCAGCATCGAAAGCTCAATATTCTGATATACGGTATAACTATTAATCAGATTAAAATCTTGAAAAATATTTCCTATAAAATTCTTTCTATATCGCTCATATTCCTCTGTTTTGAAGGCGCTAGTATCCTGTCCACCAACAAACATCTCTCCTTCTTCATAAGTGTCTAGCCCAGAAATTACATTGAGCAAAGTGGATTTACCGCTTCCACTTTCTCCTGTAATAGCAACAAACTCGCCCATATCAAAGGTAAGATCTACTCTGGATAATCCCGTACTAACAGTGTCTTTGTTGGTATAGTATTTAGACACCTTATGTAGCTCAATCATGTGTGACATATGCTCCTCCTGTGTTCATAACTTAAACTAAAGAACACTCTTTCGTATAATCAGATTGTAAATGTGTTGGAATTAGTTTTCAACAACATTTATGTTCATTAATACATTGCTAATAGATTATTAATAATTGACTTAATTTCTTAATTTACTTGGTAGATTAATAATTAATATTAAATAACATCCTTTCTGCAATTGACTAGTTATTCTCACTCGCAGTATAATTACTTTATTCACCATAACATTTATCTGCAGGTGTAGTTTAATGGTAAAATTCGAGCTTCCCAAGCTTGCGTCGAGGGTTCGATTCCCTTCACCTGCTCCAGATAAAAACAGACGGTTCATCCGTCTGTTTTTGTACAGTTACAACATAATACAAAGAACAGTCCTCCTAGGGAACCTGTAGGACTGTTCTTATGCTGTATTCAATTTATCTCGCTCTATCTAATCATTAAGCTTTACTTTTTCTGAAATCTCTTCGCAAATCTCCGTGTACTCGCTTTACTATTTCACCATACGGATTCAAGATATCATCAATATCGAATTCATCGTACGGAAGCAAGCAGTAATAATCATCTACCGGAGTCGGTTCCGTCACACCCTTTCGAGTCTGAGCAGAAATCTTTCCCTTGCCAACTATATGCAGAACTTGAAATTCATCATCATATACAATTTCCTCGATATCATCGTCAGCGATAAAGAACGTATATACCGTCAGTTTCTCCTGATATATATAATAGATTCCTTCATCGCTCATCTCATATCTGACATTGAGCAGACCCTTGAACGGAGGATTACTAATGCTATTCCTCTGTCTTCCAGCTATAAATATTATGAGCGCTGCCGCCCAAATCGACACATGCAGATACCACTGCGGCACACTCGTATTCTTAATAGTGTAGTACAGCATGCCAAGAATTATTCCGAGCCCAATTAAAAGTGTAACTCCCACTACACTGTTTTGCTTCCTTCGTGTTGGGTGAGCCTCCGCCCATCTATTACAAAGCATCTTGACCAGCGGTAACTGGCAATAATATATATCGCGTTCGTTGTTATCCATATCGACCTTTCTCTATATCTACATCTTGGTAAATCCCGAATATTCTCTAAATACTCTTATACTTAACCCCTGAAATCCTTACTTTTTCGCCCCAGTCATCGCCATGAGGTCTATCCACGCACCGTATTCTTCGGCGGTAAATAGTCCGAGCGAAACACCCGCTTCACATAGCGTCGAATTGTCTGCATGCGCCTTCTTTGCAACCTTAGCAGCATTCTCGTATCCGATATGCAGATTAAGTGCGGCAACTACCATAAGCGAACGGTGTGCGTTTTCATCCATCTTTTCAGAATTCACTGTGATGCCTTTTACGCACTTTTCTTCAAGCGAAATTAGCGAATCAGCTAGTAGATTCGCAGATTCTATAAATGCATCTATAAGCACTGGCATGAACACGTTGAGCTCAAAGTTACCCTGCGAGGCCGCTATTCCAACTACAGTGTCGTTGCCCATGACCCTTACAGCTACCATCGTCGCAGATTCAGTCTGAGTTGGGTTTACCTTACCTGGCATGATTGAACTTCCTGGTTCGTTCTCAGGAATTAGAATCTCTCCGAGTCCACATCTAGGTCCGCTTGAGAGCCATCTGATATCATTGGCCATCTTCATCACATCAGCAGCAAGGGCCTTCAGTGCCCCATGCGCAAATACATACGCATCCTTGGAGCTCAAGGAATGGAACTTATTAGGTGCTGTGATAAATTCTTTCTTAGTTAAGCTCGTCAGCGCTTCGGCAGCTCGCTCAGCAAATCCATCTGGTGCATTTAGCCCAGTGCCCACTGCTGTTCCACCGAGAGCGATCTCTCTTAATCCGTCGAGCGACTTTAGAATGTTATCGTAGTCGTGCTCGAGCATCGAACGCCATCCACTGACTTCCTGTCCAAAGGTCATCGGAACAGCATCCTGCAGATGAGTCCTTCCAGTCTTGATGACCTTCATGTATTTCTGCTCAAGGGATTTGAGTGTCTCTATCATAGTGTTTAGCGCTGGTAATACTCTATCTTCAAGTGCAAATACTGACGCGATACTCATAGCAGTTGGGAATGTATCATTAGAGCTCTGAGACATATTGACATCATCATTTGGATGAAGTACCGCTACGCCAGCCATCTCCTTTGCACGTCCTGCAATGACCTCATTTACATTCATGTTGGTCTGAGTACCACTGCCAGTCTGGTACACTACGAGCGGAAAGTTCTCATCTAGCTCACCGTTCAGAATCTGGTCGCATACTATCATTATGTAAGAAGCCTTCTCAGGCGCAAGTCTGCCGAGATCCATATTGGCACAAGCAGCGGCATTTTTAAGGTATGCAAACGCGCGGATAATCTCAATCGGCATACGCTTACCAACCTTGAAGTTCATTGAACTGCGCTGTGTCTGTGCGCCCCACAGTTTATCTGACGGCACCTTTACTTCGCCCATCGTATCGTGTTCTATCCTATATTCCATTTAGGCCTCTTTTCGAATTAATAGTAGAAAAATAGAGGATAGGCAATGCCACTCGACCTGGTCTTTGACCCCACACTTGCCTTGACCCGAGTTTCCCGGAGGACTTACTTCTAAGCTACGCCATGATCACTGCCGTCTCCGCAGCAGCTTACGTGGATCCCTTTGCCCGTAGCTAGCTTGGACTTTCAACCACGAACATGACCTTGCCATATCCTACTTGCTAGAATACCATTTTAAACACGGGTTTACAAACAACATTTATATTGTAGTAATTCACTGCATCTATCCATTTATTGATTTCTCCTAGTCACAGAAAACATATTTGTTTATTTGCACCCTCTTGTCCATCTAAAAACCTTTAGCTCTTTTGGGATTACACACGTTGTATCTTTAAACACCCATTGCAGATCAGATATTTCTAGTTCATCAATATTAATCGCATTCTTTTTAACTTGCTCGGTTTCGCCAATCCAGTTTTACCATAGCTCCACAATTTCATTTTCGAACATGGCATTTTTTTACGTAATTAAGTAAGTCTAGCTCAACTCTCGAAAAGTCCATTCCAATCTGCACCTGCTTTATTTCCGGAAGATTTATAAATGTTCAACTTGTTATTGCAATTTTCGATCTTTTAATAAATCTATTATTTGCTTCATTTCTTTTGCTTTCATGTAGTTTTCGATAGCCATATAATTTATAGTATCTTTCTTGTCTACAGGCAATATAATCTTTTGCCTTTTTAATCTCCCTGTACCCATTTTATATCCATAACCATACTTTTCTTTTTGTCTTGTAATGGCATTTGATATAAAAATAGAAATGTATTTATTATTTATAATAGGTCTCAATTTCCTAGTGTCATTTCCATACAAAGCTTCATATGGATGATAGAAAGAGTATCCAACAGATCCATTACGATTAACTGAAATACACCCTGCTTCCTTTGTTGAATTGGTATTTGAAACAAAATAGCCAATGCCATTATTATTTGCAGTAGCCGTAATGTATGGTACTTTTCCCTCCACTCTTTCTCTTTCATAAATATCTCTACCGGGTAAAATCTCAGTCACATCTTCGACAAAAAACTCTTTCCACTCCGACTCAGCAAAATGGTTATGCATTATATATATATATATTTGTCAAGGTATTTAAGAACATTTTTTATCTGTTTTTGCTCAATATTTTTTATGAAATTTTCCATGTACATCCAGTTTGGATAGCCATTTTCATCTATCGGCAAAAGGAGTTTTTCTCTTTTGATTCTTGTGTCATTTATCTCTCTGTTGAAAGAATATTTTTCTTTCATTCTCCCCAAAATAACGGAAATAAACTTATAAACCATATCGTTCCCGTTTGGTAACTTCAAAGAAGTTACATGATCACTAGCGATATATTCGTAATTGTGATAGAAACAGGCACCAACACTTCCACTATTTGCAAGAGTTAAATTGTGGTCTGATTTTCTAACATCTTCAATGTTACCAATGAAATTATCTACACCGTTGTTCAAAGATGTAGAAGAAATATATGGTGTCTCTCCATCCATCTGCCTTGCTTTAGTTAATCGCTTTCCCCTTTGAACGACATCAAATATATCCGAAACAAAAAATTCGCCCCACTCTACATCTTTAAGAACTTCAGGGCAAATAACCATGTCAAGCAATCTATTCTTACAATATTCTCTTAAATTGTTCCTTTGTTTATCCTCTCTTTCCTTGATGTATTCCTCCATAAAGTGCCAATTAGGATTATTCTTTTCATCTATAGGAAGCATTACGTATCTATTTTTAAACCGAGTTCCTGTTAGACCTTTTC
The DNA here is from genome assembly GCF_938041965.1 of uncultured Mogibacterium sp. Classification (GTDB taxonomy): domain Bacteria; phylum Bacillota; class Clostridia; order Peptostreptococcales; family Anaerovoracaceae; genus Mogibacterium. Next base: position 26,724 of record NZ_CALISE010000017.1, read on the forward strand.
CATATCCAAATCCACATCCTTTAATACTTTGTCTAAAAACCTGAACAAGAAATAATCCAACTTCTCTAGTGATTTTATTGTTACTTATGCAATACATCTTGTTTCCCGAAACATAATCAACACCTTGAAAAAAGAAATCTGCATTTTCCGCACCAAGAGAAATTGTGTTTTTAGGATTTTTTTCATAATTTGCATCAACAATTAAATCCTCAAGCCCATTATTCATAGATGTTCTCGTAACATACGGAATCCCTTTTGATGATATAGTGAGATTTGCTTTGTGGTATGGTTTTGAATTACTAACCTTAAATACTCCCTTGTTTCCTCCAACCTTAAACTCTCCCCATTCAACATCGTTTAAATGATACTTATACATAATCAACACCATCCTCTGCTACTTTTAGAGCTTGTTCACTATCTGTATCACGTTCTTCATCCATACCAAAAAGGTATCCACGACCATGAGTAATCATATTCACTTCAAAGGTCAAATAGTCTGCGATAGTTTTTTCAAAATCTTCATCACTTGGTATTTCATCATTAAAATAATAGAAGGAATGCAGCCACTCATCTGTGGCTTCTACAGTAGTAGAAACACAGAATTTTGTTGGTGATTCTATCTCATCATTCCAAACATCAAGAAGATGTTGCTTTTTATCTTTAGCACTTCCATCATCAATCAGCCCTATATGTTTGCTTACAATATAACCGTCATTTTCAAAATTTATAAACTTAGCTTTCTTAGTCTTGCTATGAGATATGCCTGCTGTAAAAATACCAATACAAGGGTTTGTTCCTACTCCATAAAAAGTATTCTTATTAAGCGTTATAATACCTTCAAGCGTATGATTTTTTAGCATTTTAACCTTGAGATTTTGCTCATCCTTCGTTTTTCCTGTAAAAGTCGATTGCGGCACAATTACAGCAACTTTAGCCCCCTCTGCTAAACTTTCTAATAAATGATTTACAAAGTTTATTTCATATAACTCAGGATTTTGTTTAGAACCCTGAGAATATGGCGGATTCATCATTCCTATTGTACAACCTTTAAGTTGTATCTTACTTGGATTTTGTGCTAAAAAATCTTGATTTTCCAAATTGCTCTTTCCGTCACCGCGTAAAATCATATTTGTCGTTGCAATTGTAAACATGTATGGTTGCTCTTCAATGCCAAATAGTCTGTTTTTCCTAATTTCTATCTGTTCAGTTTCATCTTCCGTCTTTGACAGCATCTGGTGCATGGCGGCAATTAAGAATCCTGCCGTACCACAACAAGGATCCAACACCTTATCTGTTGGCTTTATATCAAGTAAGTCACAGAACAAATCTGTAATATGTCTTGGAGTTAATATAATACCTAAGCTCTGTCCATCCCCACCTGAATAAGACATAAATTCACCATAAAATCTACCAATATAATCTTCTGTCGATGAACTATATTTTATATTTGTAAATATGCTGTTATATAGAACCTCCGTAAAATATCTAAGTGGAGTTTTTCCAAGACTGGAATTTTTTTCATTAATTTTATTATTATCTTTTATGATATTAAATTGGTTAAGAAGCTTGTCTCTTTTAACTTCAGGACTAACATTTGCTCTTTTCAAGTTATCTTCTATTGCTTTATATATTTTTGAACCATCAGTCCTTATTTTATCGCCAATCAAATCGGATATATCAAAATTTTTATGTTCAATTTCGGATAAGGCAAGTAATATTCCAGAAACAACCAAAGGCTTATTCTTATCTTCTAAATTTCCGTAATTTCTTAAATCTTCATGAAGGGAACGAGCAACTTTTAACAATTCTTCTGTCTTTAGTTCATCATTAGTTTTGACTTCTAATATTTCTCTTTCGTAATATTCATTTATGTTATCCGTACTGAAAGAGATAAAAGTTTCAACATCGTCAAGTTCCTTATATCCACCTCTCTCGTCAATAAATAAAGGGGATATTCTGTGATTTTTTTCATTACCACTTACACCAATTGCGATTATTTTTTTATAAGTTGTGTTTTTTGCTAAATGCTTTCCATAAAACAAAGCTCCGTTCACAGCATAATCTGTAACCGACTTAACATCTTCAGCAATCAAATCCTTATCGTTTCTATTGATATGTTTATTCAAGCTCGCTTTATCTTCAATTACAATTAGAAAATCACTTATTACACCAACATATTCAGGGAACCCAACATTTCCTGTACCCTTCTTGGACGCAGTTGCCAACGCTTCATCTATTTCTTTTATATTGCTTCCCTGTGCAGAAAAATCATCTTGCGCACCAATTTCTTTCAGCATGTCATATACCCAAAGATCTGTCATTATTTCCTTCTTAGCCATTATCTATTTCCTCCACATAAGCAAGATTCTCTTCAGCAAAACTTTCTAATAATTTATTAAGCTGATAAGTTTGAGTTCTCGTTAATTTGCATTTATTTTTTCTAATCGATTCAAAGACCTCATCATTCTCAATTATAAATTCACATATATCTGGCGGTGGTGTCCCTCGAATTTGCGAATATAAATAATCCATTCTTCCTCGATCTTCATAACTTGGTTTCAACAATAGGATTATATTTTTATAAACTTCAGGACTCGGAGCATTTATTCCGTCTTCAATATATTTAAGGTTTGAGTTTGGCAGGTCTATAGCTTTTGCAAGTCCACGTTGACTCTCTCCTTTTGCTTTGCGATTAAATTTTATTAACTGTCCAAGCTCTTCTTTCAGCTCTTTTTTATTATCTATTTCTCGATTCAAAATGCTCCTCCTTTCTTTTTGTTCTATGTTCTGTAACATAGAACATTATAACATATCCACTTATTTTTTCATCCCTAAAATTAAAGAACTGATGACATTTTTAATCACCAGTTCTTCGAATTTCAATACATTACTTGTTTAATTCCCTTGTTCTTTTCAGTAATACGATTAGCATTCCAGCCATCTTCAAGTCTAACTTGAATCAAAACTCTGTGTTCAAATGTAAGATATTGTTCCTTTTTAAACTCAATTGTAGTAGAACGTAAGTGGTCCATATGTATTTACTCCTTTTTAATATTGTTTTTTCACTTGTATTTTACCAAAGAAGTGCTGTATAGACTTTTTATTAAATATTCAACTTGATTTTACAACCGGTCAAAATTATTGTTTCGTTCCTTCTAATTCTTTAATACCACTATCACCAAGTTTTTCAAGCGACATTAATTGTGTTCTAGCAAGATTTCTTAGCTCTATCATTCTTTCTTTTGGCCCCATTCCTTTACCAATCATAACTGCATTGTAGCTTTCCATATTGGCAAGTACCAATAATTCGTTTAAACTTGCATAGTCTCTCATATTGCCCTTTAAATCTAAATTTTCTTCCCGCCACTGTTTCGCCCTTTTGTTAAATAAGGCAACATTAATTATATCTGCTTCACTTGCGTATTTATATGATAATTGCTCGTTTGTTGGATCTCTTAAGAGATATTCTTTAATCGCATCTGTATGAATTTTATAGTTAATCTTGGAAATTTCTCTATTAAGATTCCATCCCAGTGACAATCTTGAATTTTCATCTGATTTAAGTCTTTTATAGTCTTGAATAATGTAAAGCTTAAATTCTGGTGAAACCCATGAAGCAAATTCCATTGCTATATCAGTATGAGCAAATGTGCCTCCATATCGTCCTGACTTAGAAACAATACCTATTGCTTTTGTCTTTTCAATCCATTTTTGTGGTGACAATGTAAATGCGTTACTACCTGCTTCATTTTTAAACCTATCGAATTCGATAGGTTTAAAATCAGGGTTATGCATTGATTCCCATAAACCTAAGAATCGAATGTTATCTTTGCTTCTCAACCAGTTGTTAATAACAATAAATGGTTCATCACTTTTATATCTTGCAATATCCGTTAGACTTATATATTCGTTTTTAAAGTCTTCGGTATAAATTTGAATAGCAAAACCTTTTGCTTCGATCGTGTCTTTTATTCCCTTAGGCATTTGAGTTTCTCCTTTTTATGCTAATGTAACGATTCCCGACTATCTTTTGACCGTTCTTTTATATTAAAAAACCACTTTGCAAACAGCATTTATATTGCCTCCTTAACCATGTCCGCTCCCGCCGCAAACGTCATGACGTCAGCACGACTAACCCCTGTAGCCTTGAGCAGCCTTGCGATTGAATCAACAGTTGCTCCAGTCGTGTAAATATCATCGACTATAAATATATTTTTCCCGAAAATTTTCCGCCTCATCCCTTCATACACCTCAAATGCAGACCTCACATTGTTGAGGCGCTCCTCGGGTGAAAGACTCTTCATCACCCCAGTGCTCTTGCACCGCATCACAACATCTGCTCTATACTCTATCCCCATTAGCCTCGCTAGCTCCTTGGCGATAAGTGCCGCTTGATTAAAACCTCGTTTTCGCTCCTTAGTCACATACATTGGAACTGGGATTATGATATCTGGATACTCTTCTATACCTGCAGCTTCAAGCCTGTCATACATAATCTCTGCTATTATCGGCGCTAGATACGTCTTTCGCTTATACTTTAGATTAAAGATGATCTCTTTCTCATACAATCCGTACTCGGTGCATGTATACCCTCTGTCAAATGAGTGTCCGTGCTCCCTACAGTTATAACAAATTGGGAGAGGATTGTGGTCCCCGAGTAGCTTGCCACATTTGTCGCAGATTCGCACATTCGCCCAGCTTATATTGTCTGAACAAGACTTGCACAGGCTGTATGGGACTGATGAGTCGATTAGCCTCCCACAGCAAATGCAATATAATGAGTCCGGATATATGAGTCCTAACAAAGTATCTATCAATAAAAAAACCTCCTACGATATCACTTTTAATTCTATGATATCGTAGGAGGAATTCCCTTCAGTACAGATTTATATATGTGGCAATCAGAGTTTTACTTTCCAAGGGCTTGTACAACCTCTTTAATCGGTACATCATTGCTACAAAATACGACAGCATTATCTGTAAGTAATATATAGTAGCAATCATACTGATAGGTTCTATATCCCTCTCTTGAAGTCTCTAATCCGCTAGCAGTCAGCATATCAACAGTTACCCAGCTTTGCTCATAATACTTTTTAGCGGTGATTTTATTAGCACTAAATGTTGAATATGTCATTTCGCTAATTCCATACTTGTAAACATTCTTTCCCTCAACTTTTCCGACCAAATCCAAAGACCTATCCTTTGTCCAGTCAAAATGTGGCATATTACTAACTCCATGCAGGTTCCATTGATCAAAATAGAATGTCACTCCCAAAACCACCACTATAATAGTCAGTATTGTTCCTAAAACAATTGATAGTTTTTTGTAAAAATTAACTTCATTTCTTCTATCATAATTCATTTCCCTTGTCTCCTTGTAAGTAATTCGAAGGATACAGCGCCTTAAGTGAAGCACGCACTTATGACATTTATGCACAGTATAGCACAGTATAAAATACCATTTTCTATACTTATTTTGTATTAAATAATATTAAATTTTTATAAAAGTCCGCCCATATCGACTTCCCTGAGCCTCGCCTCAAGCCCAGTATAGCGTTCATCTATCCTGTTATTATCGATCATCCTATGCATGCGATCCTCTGAACCGACCAGTATGACCAACTTCTTGCCTCTAGTAATGGCTGTGTATAAAAGATTTCTCGTCGCAAGCATCGGAGGGAATCCTGATATAGGCATAATTACCACCGGAAATTCACAGCCTTGACTCTTGTGCACTGTTACCGCATATGCTAGCTCAAGCTCGTCGAGTTCCTCGCTATCGTAGGTCACAAATCTGCCGTCGAAATCCACCACCATCTTGGCATTGTCGTTGTCTATGGTGTTGATTACGCCCATGTCACCGTTGAATATACCGCGTCCGCTCTGCCTTCCGAGCTGCTGCCATTCCATCTGGTAGTTGTTTCTGATTTGCATGACTTTGTCACCTTCACGAAAAACCTTGGAACCAAACTTCCTTTCATTTAGCTCTTCCGATGCAGGATTAATTATGCTCTGCAGCATCTCGTTAAGGCTCGCAGTTCCAAGCCCACCTTTTCTAGTCGGTGTAAGCACCTGAATGTCCCCGTTTCCTTTCACGAAGTCGTAGTAACTTTCAAGTCTTACAGTCACAAGTTCTTCAATCGTCTCTCTGATTTCTTCTTCGTCTCTTCTGTGCATAAAGAAGAAATCGCTATCTCTACCTCCAGATTCAGGATATTCACCACTGTTAATCGAGTGCGCATTCACAACGATGCGGCTCTCACTCGCCTGTCTAAATATCTCCTCGAGCCTAATAGTCGGAACATAATCACTGTTAATCATATCTAGGAGCACGTTACCCGCCCCAACAGATGGCAGCTGGTCAGCATCGCCAACTATTATCAGCCTGCTATCATCTTCTAGAGCGTTCAGAAAGCCGTCCATCAGCATAAGGTCAATCATCGAGGCCTCATCCACTATGAAGGAATCCTCTTCAAGTGGATTTTCTGCATTCCTGCCAAATTCCATTTCGTTCTCATCCTCCGAGTATACGTACTCCAAAAGCCTGTGTATCGTCATAGCCTCAACCCCAGAGGTCTCCGTTATACGCTTAGCTGCACGCCCAGTCGGAGCAGCGAGTGCTACCGAGATGCCCATTTGTTTGAAAATCTTTACGATGAGATTGATAATCGTCGTCTTGCCTGTTCCAGGTCCACCTGTAATAATAGTAATCTTATTGGTCAGAGCAGCACGAATTGCCTTTCTCTGATCACCAGATATCTGAATCCTCTCATCCGCTTCTGCGGCGTTGATAAGGTTGTCTGGGTCAGCAGCAAGCGGCGGCATATAGCCATTCATAATCCTCTTGATATGATACGTTACGCTCTGCTCCGCTTGATAGAAGAAATGCTGGTACACCACAGGCACACCATCGAGCGAATCTAGCTCAATCTCTCCCGCAAAGGCAAGCGTTGTAAGGTTTTCCTCGATTAACTCACTCGAGATATCGAGTAGTTTGATTGCACTCTCGAGCAATATATCCTTAGGCACATAGGTGCTGCCACTATTTGAAAATACCGACAGAGCATACTTGATGCCGCTCTTAATTCGGAATCCGCTCTCAGACTCTATTCCAATTTTGCCAGCAATCTCATCCGCCTTACTGAAGCTAATTCCGTATATGTCTTCAACTAATGTGTAAGGATTCTCCTCTACGACCTCGAGTGATTTATCTCCATACAGCTTATATATCTTAACTGCCTGCGCCGGCTGAATTCCATACTCTGCAAGGGCGAGCGAAATCTTGGTAAATTCACGCGATTCCCTATAAGACTTTGCAATTTTCTCGACTGTCTTAGGCCCTAGACCATTTATGGATAGCAACGCCTCTGGATTTTCCTCAATTACATCCAGTGCGTCTTTGCCGAACTTATCTACAATCCTCTTGGCCATATTAGGACCTATTCCTCTAATGGTTCCCGATGCAAGAAATACCCTTATACCTTCCGCATCATCAGGTAGCTGTTCCTCATACGCAGACACGTTAAACTGCTCACCATAACGCGGGTGAATCTTGAAGCTCCCCTCCAGCTTGTACGTTATCTCGGGATTAATCGCATGGAACATCCCAGAGATTTTAAACTGCTCATCTTCCGTCTCGAAGAGACATATCGCAAAGCCGTTGGATTCATTATTGTATATTACTTGCGTGATCTTACCGATCTTTATTTCCGTAACTGCCATTAACGCATCCTGATTCGCAAGCTATCGGGCTCTTTAAATCGAGTCATCTAAGCAATTATGACGCCTATCCCGAATGCCGCATTTTAATTACACTGCCTAAAACGTGCGCTTATACAGCCTTCTATTATCCAGTGGCCACACACGATCACCGAACTCACCGTCTGAAACTCCCTTGAGCCCTTCCTCCATATCGAACATCCTCGCATCGACAATGTCCAAGTAGTGCAGCATCTCTGCTTCTGGGAAGAGCGGCTTCTTAGGGCTTCCAAACTCGGGTTCGTAGTGATGAGAGAGTATCATGTGTTCGAGCAGTACCGCCTTTTCTTCGCTGATACCGAGTTCCTTGCAAAGATCATTTACAAGAGTAATTCCCTGTACGATATGCCCGAGCATCTGTCCCTTAAACGAATAGCCTGGCGATATGCCGTTCTTATCCGACAGAATCTCATTGAGCTTCTCGATATCGTGAATCGCAACTCCAGCAACCAGAAGGTCTCTGGATAGATTCGTGTATACCTCGCACAGCTTGTTGGCACTCATCATCATGCGCTTGATGTGATAGAGCAGACCGCCGTACTCAGCGTGATGGTTGGACATCGCCGCTGGATAGTACATGAGTTTCTCTTTATTGCCCTCATATAGATGTAGACATAGCTTCTTGAAATCCTCATCCTGCATAGTGTTGATCTCACCGATAATATATTCATACATATCTATTGGCTTTTCAGGCGCAGACTTCACAAAATCACTCATCTCTAGATCATCCTCTTCAGTTGCAAGCCTAATCTGATTGATGCGCAGCTGAGTCTGCCCCTTCCAATCAGTTACAGAGCCTCTCACCTTAACGAGGTCTCCGACCTTGAGAGATTTCAGAAATTCGATGTTGTTCTCATCCACGTCCCACTTCTTGGCGGATAGGTCTCCTGTCGCATCGGTCAGCATCACATCATGGTACTCCTTACCGTTCGAACCGACCTTAATCGAAGTGGCTTTAATCATAAAGAAGTCGGTGATGTTGGTGTTCGGTTTTATATCTATTACGTTCACATTTTTCATGTGTATACCTCCTAAATTCACCTTTTGATTATACAACACTTTTCTAGGTGTCGCCACACCACGCGCCCTCCATTGAGGGCAGTTTGGACATGTGGTAAAATTATAGAAATTATGAAGAAAGGGCTTGAAAATGGGATTAAATGATACTCCTTCGGGAAATAGATATACAATCGGATTATTCGGACCGCGTAATGTCGGTAAATCTTCGCTCGTAAATAAGCTTCTCGGGCAGGATTTAGTGCTTACCTCGGACGTTGCAGGTACTACGACAGACCCCGTCTCTAAAAGCATGGAACTCCTACCTATAGGACCAGTCTTGTTCGTAGATACTGCAGGGCTTGACGATGTGGGAGAACTCGGTCTGAAGCGTGTAGATAAATCGTATGAAGCCCTTAGAAAGTGTGACCTGGCGCTGTTTGTGCTCGATGCGAGCAGGCAAAACGGTAAATTCTCAGCGATGGCAGGACAATTCCTTAGAGAGTCTCGCAAGAGAAATATGCCTACTATAGTCGTGGTCAATAAATGCGAGAGTATAGAAGGTCCTGTTTCATACAGAGAGTGCTTTGACATCCCTGCCGACGTCCCTATCGTCTGTACAGATGCACTCAGCGGTTCAGGCATCGAAGACCTTAAGCAGGCTATTATAAGATGTGCAAAGCAGGATGACTCTCCTATCGGTTTAACGGATGGAATCGTCAATAAGGGTGATGTCGTTCTGCTCGTCACTCCGATTGATTCTGCTGCACCTAAGGGAAGATTGATTCTACCGCAGCAGCAAGTCATTCGAGATATCCTGGATAAGGGGGCAATGGCTCTCGTGGTCAAGGAGACAGAGGTAAAGGCTGCTATTACTGCTCTCGGCAAAGCTCCAGATATCGTAATCACCGACTCGCAGGCGTTTAAGTCAGTGGTAAACGACATCCCATCTGATATGCCACTTACATCTTTTTCGATTATATTTGCAAGACAGAATGGCGACCTAGTGCAGCAGATTCAAGGCGCACGTGCACTCGATACACTTGAGAAAGGTGACAGGATCCTCATCAGCGAAGGCTGTACTCACCACCGCCAGTGCAACGATATCGGCACCGTCAAGATACCTAAGCTAGTTCTTAATATTCAGCCAGATGTAGAATTCGATTGGACTTCTGGTGGCGAGTACCCACGCGACCTCAGCGGTTATAAGCTCATAATTCACTGTGGTGCTTGCATGCTGAATAGGCGCGAGATGCAATATAGGCTCGGTGAGGCAGACACACAGGGCATCCCAATCGCGAACTACGGAATGGTAATCGCATACTGCAACGGAATACTTGAGAGGGCGATTCGCCCGTTTGGAATATAGGAGGACATTATGGATTTTGATGCAAAAAAAGCTGTTGATGCAACCGTAAAATGGATTAGCGATTGGTTTCAGGTGAACGGTCCCGGCTGCAACGCAATAATCGGTATCAGCGGAGGTAAGGACAGCTCGATAACTGCTGCCCTTCTGGTTCAAGCACTCGGCAAGGAACGAGTAATAGGAATCATGATGCCTAACGGAGAGCAGAGTGATATGGATATGGCGCTTCTCCTGATTAACCACCTCGGTATAGAGAGCCATGTCATCAACATAGAAGCGGCATACAATGGTGCAGTTAAGGACATCGCGAGTGCGATTGGAGAGTTAAGCAAGGATTCTCTTATCAATCTAGCTCCCCGCCTCAGAATGGCGACTCTATACGCTGTCGGTCAGTCGAGAAATGGCAGGGTTGCCAACACCTGCAACCTTTCCGAGGACTGGGTCGGCTACTCAACTAGATACGGAGATGCGGCAGGTGACTTTAGTCCGATTTCATCTTTTACAACTGCCGAAATACGCGCAATGGGCCGAGTACTCGGAGTACCCGAAGTCCTGATTGAGAAGGTCCCTTCAGATGGTCTTAGCGGAATGACAGATGAGGATAAGCTCGGCTTCACTTACGAAGTCCTCGACCGCTATATTAGAACTGGCGAAATCGAGGATCCTAAAACTAAGGAGCGAATCGACATGCTTCACGAACGCAATCTGTTCAAACTGCGTTATATGGATAGTTTTAAGTATGAGGGGTAGGGGCACTTATACTTATATAATTATTGCTTATTAAATATAGTGAGGAGCTAGATAATCTTCCAGCTCCTCACTAATTCATTTTATCAACTTAAACCAAATACACACTCTATATTAGAGATTTATAACTCTATCTGCGTATTTAAGCAACTCTTCATCGTGTGTAACCATTATTATAGTGCTGCCATTTTTTTCATTAATGGTTTTTAGTAAATCCATAATTATATCGCGATTTTCGATATCGAGATTGCCAGTAGGTTCATCTGCGAGAATATATTTAGGATTATTCGCTAAAGCCCTTGCGATAGCCACTCTCTGCATTTCACCACCAGATAGCTGTAAAGCCTTGTTATTTTCTTTTCCTTCTAATCCAACTAGCTTTAGTAATGCTTCCGCTCGTTCTTTACGGCTTGCTTTATCGACCTTTGCATATTTCATAGGTAAGCTAACATTGTATATAACACTTTCATCTTGAAGCAAATGAAATGCTTGAAATATGAACCCTATATCGCGATTGCGTATCGCTGCATATTCGCTGGGCTTGAGTTTAGATATATCTTTGCCATCAAGTATGTATGTGCCTTCTGACATACTATCTATCAATCCTATTATATTAAGAAGCGTACTTTTGCCGCAGCCTGATCTACCATGTATAGCAACGAATTCACCATCTTCAATTGCGACATCAAATCCGTTGAATATTACATTTTCAGTAAATCCATTGTCATATTTTTTTACTAAATTCTCTATCTTTATCATCTATTCTTGCTCCGTTAAAATAACACTAGGTAAGTTATCTTTTATTTTTATAAAAACTGTCAAACTGCTTATTGCAACGATTATAAGAACCCACGCAAAAGATATAATTAAAGTCCAATAAGCGAACCCAATCGTAAACATTGCATCAAATGAATATATATTTCTGAGCACTTCTCCGAGTATCACCCCAAGCAGTGTCCCTATTGAAAATACAATTGAAAACTCAACAACAAATGCATTCAACATGCAAGGAATTTGTTCACCTAATGCCATCCTGATTGCAATTTCTTTCTTGCGACGCCTAAGTATATTCTTTAGATTTCCAAATATCCCCAGGCTGACTATCAGCAACATTACAAGTCCCATTTTCCCTAGATAAGAAGGAATAAGTCCCATATATTGATTTAGACGTTGTCCTTCCTTGCGAGTGTTTTGAAGGATAAATGTATGCTTGCCGCCGTCAATATAGGCGAGTTTCTTAAATACTCTATTAAGCACTTTACCATTCTCGTCCAAAACACCTTTATTAAAAGATATATTTGTACTAAAGTAATTGTCGTTTTTTGAATCTCTGTAATCAGAATATGCCTGAGAATTATCTAGCGGAAATACTATGCCAGACGATAGCTTAATATATTTACCATGTTCATCCACAATAATTTTGCGGTTTCTGATTTGCCTTGGCATACATCGCACTTTGTATTCTCGTCCATGATATATCAAAGACCCTTCTTTAAAAGAAATATCATCTGAAAACACATCGCACTTACTAAGCTTATGTATTAGTGTGCTTGATGCATATACTTCATTTCCTCTTAATCCTAACCCTGAACAAAAAATATTGTAATATTCAATCGGAGTTTCACCTTGAAATCCCGTCTCATTTGTATATGCAGAAATCATCATAGTTCCATGCGACACTGCACGCAGTTCTGCAATCTCCTGATCTGTTGGTGTAAATCCAGTATCATCTACGTTTTTTCCATTCGAATTTATTTTAAGCTGCAAATAGTATTCACCTAAATCAGCATCCATCTTACCAAGTGCTTTGCGACCTGAAAAATAATGGTCTAAACCATAAGTTGTAACCGTGAAGCATATTAGTAGCTCAAATATTATCAAAATGTAGATTTTCCGCTCTTTGATGATTCTATGCATGACATCGCCTAGCATCCGTTTCCACCTTCTTTCAACAGTATTTGAATAGGCTTCTTCTCTATATATTTTACGCCTAATGCTGACACCATAAATAGAAGAGCAACTGATGCAATAAATACAGCTATTATAGCTGGATAGTCAAAGTAAACCTCATCCGATAGATTGAACATTGTGCTTACCCTCTTAAATGAAATAATCATGAGAATGGCGGCAGCTATTATGTCAAACAGATATCTAATAACTAAATCAATAAATATATGCTTACTTCTCGCTCCTACTGCTAGCATTAGTGCATATCTGCTTTTTCTTTCCTCTATTTCACTTATCATAAGTATGAATATATTGAGGACTCCTGCTGCAACTGCGAATGCTCCTGCAAACATCCTTGTCCCGATCATCTCGAGTATAAAATTCTTAACTTGGTTCTTTTCGCTAAGCTTGTCCTCTGTTTCAAAAATCATCACATTCTCATCCATCTCTTCAAGGGTTCTCTGCAAGTCAGCCATCGTAGAGTTATCACCGGTAAAATTATGTTGATAGTAACAGCCATCATAAATCTGTCGCATTGTGCCATAATTCATTTTAATAGCTTGATCATTTGTGATTGAGGAATAAATACCAGATATTGTGACATTTGTCCCCCTGATATTAATCGTATCTCCCGTGTTTTTTCGTAATTGTTCTGCCAACTTTTGAGAAATAATACACGTAAGCTTTTTTCTACTTTTATCACTACGTAAAAAGTGTCCCTTTATAATATTTTCATTTAAACCCTTCAAATTATTCATCCCAACCACTGAAACCGGGATTCCACTACTATATGGCAAGGTATCATCAATCGATACTTTAACATTCCAAGCCTTACCATCTTGCAATTTATTTACTTTATTAATTTCTGCATCAGTAAGAAATCTTGAATTACATATAAGTTCAGCATTTAAAGTCTTAACATGCTCAGTATCTCTTTTATACTGTAAATAAAAACTTCTAGCACTAGAAAAACAATATGCAGGAGTTATTAAAGAAAAATAGACACATATAATCAAAATTATATGTGTCATTTTTTTACTTTTGTTGTTCGTGTTTTTCATTGCAGCTTCTCCAATGATATTTTTAAGATTTTGCCTTTTTCAGGTTCTGTTATATACAAATCACTGCCATATATTGAAGCATATGTTTTATAGTCCATTTTATTAACTTCATATATATTGCTTATATATTTTCCATCTTTCATATTAAATACCATTACCGTTGAATAAAAAGGACTGCAAATTATGAGACTATCTCTTAATAATTCGAAACTTCCCGCATTCAGACCAGCAGGTAAATTAGAGAGCTTTTTTATATTTCTTCCATCAAGTTTCCAAAGAGCATTAGGTCCTGCTCCGCCTGTAATCTCTTTTTTTTCGAAATCAACATATATCCTAAACTGGTCTACCGCATACACTTCTCCACCGAACTCTTTTAAACTACCATAAAAATACTTTTGTACGTTTTCAAATTTATCTTTTTCCAAATTATACCTATATAGACCTGAGTCGTATAAATAACTACCGGATATATATATATCACCTTTATCATTAATTGCTATATCCGTAAACTCTTTCTCTGACTCTCTTTCGCTTTTTGGTAATTTCAGCTCTTTTGTATAATTAAATTGACGGTCAAGAATAACTATTCGTTTATTACCTGAATCAATCACATAATAATATCCATTATGATATGTGCATCCAGTAGGTTTTTGAAATTGATTTGGTCCATTCCCGAGTTCACCAATTTTTCTTACTAGATTTCCCGAATAATCAATTAGATAGAGGCAGCTTTCACCATGATCTGCTAGCAGTATTCCTTCAGATAAACAAGCAATTCCATACGGAGCTTTCAATTTTACTCCAGTTACAGCAAATTCATTGCCAGACGACATAAGCTCATCTTTCTCTTTGAATTTCATCGCTTTTTTTGAATATTTGTCTGCTTCTTCCCATTTTTTCACTGAAAATGTACTCGATGCTGAATCCGTTACCATTTGTTTTAGTTCCGCACTAGCAGGGTCAGAGTTGATAAAATGGTTCCATAAAAAACTGCCGGTTCCAACAACTACAACAATAATTAAAATGGCTGCATATTTTCGCTTCATGGTGAACCTCTAGTTACTAAAAATTGCAACATAGTTTACTTTAACTGTTACCCTCGTACAACAAACTATTTACCGCAAGCATTGTATTTAATTACAAACATTATTGCTTAATAGAAGAGTATCACCCCCCCCCCATAAGATTGTCAATATACATCTTATTGCATAAAAAAACTAGGCATAATGCCTAGTTTCTAAGATATTTCGCTTTGCTCTCAGCAACATAATTACTTATCCCCCAAAACCGCCTTTATAACTTCGACAAGCTCATCCATCTGCTCCTTGGTTCCTATCGTTACTCTTATATAATCATCTATCCTAGGTTTAGCAAAGTGGCGTACAAGCACTCCACGTTCCTTGAGTTTCTCATATAATTCTCGTCCGCCGAAGCCGTCCAGCTTCATGTAAAGGAAATTTGCCTGAGATGGCAGTACATCGAAGCCTAGAGCATTCAGCTTATCCGCTGCATAGTCCCTCGCCTCAATTATTCTCTGCAGGTTCTCCTGATAGTAGTCCTCCGCATCAACTGCCGCCTCTGCCAGAATAAGTGACATAGCATTGACCGCATAAGGATTTGTCGAATACTGCATCTTGGTCAGGTCTTCGATTAGGGCAGCATCTCCTACCGCAAAACCAAGCCTTCCTCCTGCAAAACTCCTCGACTTCGAGAAAGTCTGCACGACAAGTAGGTTGTCGTATTTGCGAGTTAATGGAATTGCCGATTCAGCACCGAAGCCTGCATACGCCTCGTCTATAATCACTACATTATCGGGATTTGACCTAACGAGCTCCTCTATCTGGACACGTGTGAGTGCGATTCCAGTCGGAGCATTTGGATTAGGTAAAACTATATTCTTATCTATTCCTATGTAGCCTTCCAGATCAAGAGTCAAGTCATCACGCAGTGGCTTAATCTCATAATTTATCTCATGGAGACGTGCCACAACCTCGTAGAAGCTATAGGTAACATCGGGGATAACTATACTATCATTCGTGTCGTTCCAAGCCATGAAAGCGAAGTTCAGAATGTCATCTGAGCCATTTGACAGGAACACATTCTCCGGCTGCCCCCCATAGAGCTCAGCCATCTTGACCTTGAGCTTTCTCCCTGTCGGGTCTGGATAGAGGCGCATCTGCTCCATGTCAGCATCATGCATCGCTTGGTACACAGCAGGTGCAGGAGGAAACGGCGACTCATTGGTATTGAGCTTGAGATACTTCCTATCCTTGGGCTGCTCGCCCGGTGTATATGACTTAAAGTCCTTGTATAATTCTCTGATAAATCTGCTCATGACTATTTCTGTTCTTCTGTATCTTCTTTTTCTTCAAAATTATTATTTTTGTCCAGTACAGTTTTATACCCTCCCTCTCCGTACATGAGGCATTTATTGACCCTCGTAATCGTAGCGGAACTTGCACCAGTAAGTTTGCTGATTTCATTAAAGACTTTGCCATCTGTAAGAAGTCTCGCTACCTCAAGCCTGTGTGCTAAGTCCTGAAATTCTTTAATCGTACAAATGTCCTCGAAGAACTTTTTGCATTCCTCCTCAGTCTCAAGCGACAGAATCGCGTCAACAAAGTTCTGCAGCCATCTTGATTCAACTTTATTCATGTTCGATACCTCGATTTTGTTAAGTGTAAGATATGAATCTATACTATCACTTTAGTACACTAAATTCAAACAGTGAGTTCGAATAATGTCTTTGAAAAAGGCATTATTAAAATGTTTATAGACGACGTATCCTAATACTACATATTTTTTATGATACAAATTTATGCACAAGAGCAAAATTATCATTTTTAACATATGTCATAATTGTTGACTTTCTTCGGCTATTACCGTATCATAATAATGACATATGTCAATAATAGCAAGCGGAGAGTACCATGCCCGGAAGAAAGACAAAACCAAGACATATTGAAACTGTACCTGAATACACGCGTTTCGAACCGCAAGGTATTACTTACGGCGAACAAATTATCCTCTCTGTAGATGAGTTTGAAGTGATAAGACTTATTGATCTTGAACATCTAAACCATGAAGAGACAGCAAAAAAGATGAGTGTAGCACGAACTACAGTTACGGCTATATATGAACGCGCAAGAACAAAGCTCGCTGACGCGATTGTAAACGGCAAATTTCTTGTAATAGAAGGAGGGCACGTACATCTGCAGTCCGGTATTATTGATTACAACATAGGAACAAAAACTTACAAAGGAGACAAAATCATGAGAATTGCAGTAACATATGATAACGGAGACATCTTCCAACACTTTGGTAAGACTTCACAGTTCAAGCTTTATGATGTAGAAGATGGGAAAATTATCACTTCACAGGTTGTCGACACTAACGGTGCCGGTCACGGCGCACTTGCAGGATTCTTAACGACTAATAATGTTGACACTCTTATCTGCGGCGGAATCGGCGGAGGTGCACAACAAGCACTAGCAGATGCTGATATCAAGCTATTTGGTGGCGTTTCCGGAAATGCAGATGAAGCTATTGATTTGCTACTCAAGGATGAACTTAAATTCAATCCTGAGGTTAAGTGCAATCATCATGGCGAACATCATCACCACGAGGGCGGATGCGGAAATCATGGGTGCCATAATTAGTTGAGTTTATTATAAAAGTGGGGATGTCGCAACGCGATATCCCCACTTCGTTGTATAACGTATTTAATTATTATTCGTCTGTTTCAGAAAACATATCCTTGCTAACGTCGCAAAGAGGGCAAGCCCAATCATCTGGTAGATCCTCAAATGCAGTTCCTGGCTCGATTCCGTTATCTGGATCACCAACTGCTGGGTCATAAACGTATCCACAAACGTCACATACATACTTCTGCATATCAATATCCTCCTCTAAAATTAAATCTACTTTTGTAATCAATTGTTTATAAATCGATTGTATCACATTTAATTTAATTGTAAAGTAATTTTGTGTTTTATATATAAAACATTTTTCGGTTTATTTGCTTCACCTCTGTGGCGCGATAGTTCCCTGAGCTTGCAGGAATCACTAAGCAATGATACATTAGACTCTGTAGAAAGGAGCCTCGAATTGAAGATTAAAATCATTGCCATTGTATGCGCACTGAGCTTCATGGTAGCTGCACTGCTGACTGCAGCAGATATAACTATGTACCATATCCCAGGGTATTACCGCCACCAATTTGAAGAAAAAGACGTGCTCGGCGACTTGAACCGTAATATAGATATGGACAACGCGATGTCTGCGTTTAGCGAGATGATGGAGTATCTGCGCGGAAATCGTTCTAATCTGAATATCGAGGTAACTGCCGACGGTGCTCGGCAGGAGTTTTACACTGCGCGCGAAAAGGCTCATCTTAAGGATGTGCGTGCTATCTTCCTCAAAGCTTATCTGGTGAGGCTGATATCCGCTCTAATATTCTTTATCTCTCTAATCTGCATTTTTATTTACTGTAAAGGCAGATCATCTTACCGTTCATCAATCTGCAAGACATTCATCAATACATGCACAATTACAAATGCCGCCTTCCTGCTGGTATTCGGAATAGCGGCGGTGAATTTCGATAAAGCATTTATGATATTTCATAAGGTGCTATTTGCAAATAATTACTGGAAGCTTAACCCGAACGAAAGCGACCTCATCAACTTGCTGCCACAGTCATTCTTCGAGCATACGGCACTCGTGATATGCGGAATCTACTTTGTCATGGTTTCGATTGCTGTGGTTGTGACGTTGAAGTTGCGACCTCGAAGCTAATTGAATCGCTTATAGTACTTCTTGTTGAACTCTTTCTGCATGTTAATTAGAGGCTTGCGATTGACGTTGGCTTCGACGAGGAAGCCGAAGTTATTATAAACTTCCTTATATAATTCTTCGTCGTCGATATCACTTTTTCCATACTCCATCTTGGCTGTATTAGAATTATAAATTGCTTTTAATGAAAAATCAGAGTTAAATATATAACTTTTATCCTTTGAATTCGAATACAAATATTCCACTCCGTATACATAAGTTGCGCAAATCGAAGGACTGTTTCCATTATTTCTATCGTTATATACTTTCGCCAGTCCATCATAATCATAGCTTATTCCTCTGCTAGCTGGTGTACGTATAACCTTTATGTTCTCTAATGCCATTGCCATTTCAGGTTGTGTTCCCTTCTTATGTTCCATGTTGTGAGCATAGTAAACCGAGTATCTTGCGAGGTTTTGAGCAGGGTACAAATTTGTATATGCAAACCATCCGAAAGATATGAATATTATAAGTATTGTTGCAATTTTTAGCTTCTTCATTGAAATTCACAACTTCCCATTAGTTGAATCGCTTGTAGTACTTCTTGTTGAACTCTTTCTGCATGTTGATCAGTGGCTTGCGATTTACGTTGGCTTCGACAATGAAGCCGAAATTCTTGTATATGTCTTTGTAAAGAGCTTCCTGATCTATGGTTTTGATGTCTATTTCATCATTTCTTACTGATGAGTCATAGGCATGAGTTAAATTAAAAGCATCATTGAAATAATAGTCTTTATCCGTGACATCATAAAAATCATATCGAAGCTCTTTCTCTCCTAAATCACAACTTATGATAGCTTGCTTTCTATCTGTAGAATTATTGTATATAGCATAACTACCATCGTCTCTATACCGTATATTTTTCTTATTAGGTTTATAGATAACTCCAATATTCTCTATAGCCATTGCCATCTCCGGGTGTGTTCCCTCCTTACGCTCCATGTTGTGGGCATAGTAAACGGAATATTTTCTGATATTGTAGTCTATATACCAGTTATTATATAGATGTACAAGTCCTATCATTATAAATAAAGTGATTAAGCATGTTATTATTATCTTCTTCATTTTAAATTTGATGTTCTGTTTCTTCTGATAAGCTTCCGCTTGCTGCTGATGAATCACCAAGTTCGGCATAGTCGGCTGCCATAACGATTGGTGTGATATTAAATAAAATAATGCAGACTAAAATAACAATAGATGAAATCTTCTTTATCATGATACACACTTCTCCTATTTTTATTATTAGATATAAATTTTTTATTAATTTATCATATATGATTATATTTTAGCAAGTACTGGATATGAAACACGTTGTGATTTATAGCTGTAGTCATCACAACCCAAACGCCTAGAATAAAATAACAGAAAGTGCGAGGTTCTGGCAGTATCCGCGGTTTACGCCGATGCAGATTAACATAGACGAGAATTGTTTCAGTATTACAAGTCTCGCAGACTTTGTATAATCTGCCAAGTAAACGCAGTCTGCTGCCAGCTGCTCACTTCCGCTTACCCAGTCATCGCAGTTAAGAGTCGTGGAAATTAAAAAGTGAAGCTTGAGGTTTCGGCAAGTTTAAGGTTTGCGCTGTAACGAATTAATGAAAGCGAGAATTGTTTCAGCGCATCAAGTTTCGCAGCTTTCATATAATTCGTCAAGCAAACGAGACTCTTTGCCGAGGCTCACGCTTCACTTTTTTATTGGAACATCACGGAAAGCGAATCATCCGCAAAGAACGTATTCGCATTATAAAGGAACAGCACATCAGTTATTCCTTCTGACGCAATCAAATCATCGACATTATCAAAGTAATATCTAGGATCCACGACCACGATTTCGCGGTAATGCTGCGCCAGCATAGGAATCACACTGTTCGCATATGAATCCTTAATCAGGAGTAGCCTCCTGTTAGACTCTGTCGGAGTCTTGACCGTGTACATCGGATGGTTACTGCCTCCGAATACAGTGTATGCATCCTTCTTATCTAGGTTCTTAAGCTGATAGAACTTAGTAGTCTTCTTCTTAGTGTCGCCATAATAGATGACCGAAGGCTTAGCCGCCTTCTTATTCTTAGGCAGATTAATCCTGATACTATCGTATCTTCCGCCTGTAAATCCGCTCTTCGAGTACATCGTTCCCGCAAAGTCGTTCTTAACAATTTTACTCTCAAACTCCATCGGCATACCTGCGCCTAGTGCTGGCACAATCGCTTTGTACGCGAGGTAAGCGCCGTCGCTCGTCCAGTGGTGGTCAGTCCTGTAATAGAGCTGTACATCCTCTTTCTTCTTATTGAAAGTCTTCCTCACATCGATCGGCTTAATTCCCGACGCCTTGATATTCTTGTAAAAATCATCAATGCTCTTGTTCTGATTCGCCATACTGACAGTTATCGGTAGCTTGTCGGACATGATATTTCCTGCATTTGGAGCAAGGAGGAAGGTCATATTTAGCTTAGGATACTTAGCCTTGAAATTCTTGAGCGCAGTTTCAGCAGAGCTAATTGTCTTCTGATCTGGAGTCACTATATCCTCAATCAGATATCCATCACGAGCTCTATACACGCCGTTAGCCTTTAACTTTCCTTCAGTCACATCGACTGCCGACTTAACCTTGATAAAAGACCCGCGCATAAGGAACTGATCGTTCACGTAGCTCTCCATCTTGGATTCTAGCCTACCGCCGAAATAGTTCGAAACAGACATACTAGGAAACTCCTGTAGCATGCGGTTTTCAGAAGCTGAGAATGATTTGTCTGTAACTATGAGATTTATAAGGAATACAGCCGCAAGAACAAACACAAATATGACACCGGTATACGCTGCCATCTTGTTCTCCGAACTTTGCTTCAGTTCGGCCTTTATTTCATTTCTAAAACGGTTAATCTTCTTCAAAACTTACTCCTCTACGCTAGAATCTGAAGTACAGGAACGGATTATACGAACCATATACCAGATATGCGACAGAAACGATGAGTACTGCGAACACCAGCGCAGTTCCTACCGCCGGTTTCTTCCTATATAGCTCTCTGAATTTCTCTATTGGATATGGTGTTGCCACGCAAGCACCAACAGCTAGGATGATGAAATTCGTTCTTATGTAATAGAGCGCTGTAATATTTATAAACGACACCTTGCCGAGTCCAAACATGACAGCGAGATACGAAA
Organism: uncultured Mogibacterium sp.; assembly: GCF_938041965.1. Classification (GTDB taxonomy): domain Bacteria; phylum Bacillota; class Clostridia; order Peptostreptococcales; family Anaerovoracaceae; genus Mogibacterium. The sequence continues at coordinate 48,588 of NZ_CALISE010000017.1, forward strand.
GCGCCTTGCTGATATCTGTGATGCTGAAGAAAACCCAGCTTACCATAACTATGACTATCGCATATGCGTGTCTAAACCAATTTGGTGCCTTCTCGAGATATTTACCATAAACGTACTTCTCGAGTATCAGCAGCACTCCGAAGTATGCACCCCAGAGCACGAAGTTCCAGCTCGCACCATGCCATAGGCCCGTCAGAGACCATACTATTAGCAGGTTTAAAATGTGTCTATGAACCTTTACTCTGTTTCCTCCGAGTGGAATGTACACGTACTCAAGGAACCAAGTAGATAGCGACATGTGCCATCTGCGCCAGAAATCCGTGATAGTCGACGCGATATACGGATAGTTGAAGTTCTCATCGAACACGAAGCCGAACATTTTACCGAGACCTATCGCCATGTCGGAATATCCGCTAAAGTCAAAGTAAATTTGTAAGGTGTACGCCGCAATTCCAATCCAGTACAGTACCACCGATACCTGACCGTGCGGCAGACTCGAAATTTCTGTATAGAGCGAACCGAGCGCGTTGGCAAGAATTACCTTCTTGCCGAGTCCAAGGATAAACCTCGATGACCCCTCTCCGAATTTAATGAGTGTGGTTTCGCGATTATCTATCTGGAGTTCAACGTCTCTATACTTAACGATAGGTCCTGCGATGAGCTGCGGGAAGAACGACAGATATAACGAGAACTTGAGCAAGCTATACTGCGGTGCAACCTTTCCCTTGTACACGTCAAATACGTATGACATCGCCTGGAAAGTGTAGAACGAAATTCCGATTGGCAGTGCAAGTGACGTGTAGTGAATATGCCATCCTGTAATCGAGGTTATCGTGTCCATGAGGAATCCGAAATACTTGAAGAAACCGAGTATCAGCAGGTCCACAACCACTGTGAACAGCAGATTTCTCCTGCCGGTGCCTCCATACTTCTGCTCATTATGAATCTGAATAGCCATGAAGTAGTTGAAGAACGCACTGTACAGCATCAAGAATAGATATACCGGTTCTCCCCAGCTGTAAAAGAACAAGCTGGCAACGAGCAGCACAATATTACGCCTTCCTATCTGCTCCTTCGGAATCAGATAATACACTAGCATCGTAATCGGAAGGAAATAGAATATGAAGATAATACTGCTAAATAACACTTAATAGCACCTCCTCATACTTATCTGGATCCTTGGCGACTCCATAGAATACGTACTTGCCCCTCGAAGTCACGATTGCGTTCTTAAGTTCCTTGACCTGCTCAGGTCCGTAATTGTCAAATGCCTCTATCTGGCTTGTGATGCGCTTTTCTACGGCATCTTTGACAGCTTTAACATCAGACTTATTCTTGACCTTGATGACCAGAACCTCGTCAACAGAAAGAGCCTCCTTGCTCTTGTAATACAGAACAGCCTCATAATTATTAGCATCTAGTCCTATGAACTGTACGAGATCACGAGGCTTCTGTTTCTGCAGTTTCTCTATATTAGTCTTCTTGATAAGCTGCGCCTCAATCTTGTCCATCGAGACATCCTTTGCATTTTCACGGCTATACACGATAGCGAGAAATGCAAACAGGGCAACGAGAAGCACACATTTGAGGATTCTGCCATATCTTATAACGTCTCTGCGTGATTTACTATTCATCTACAGTTCTGCCTCCTCAATCATCCTATCCAGCCAGTACGGATAATAAGTAGCCTGAGCGTGAATACCGTCACCTGCATATAGCTCTGGATGCTTCTGCAGAATATCCGCAGTTGGAATATATACGTACTTGTTCTTAGCGCACATCTTCTTGATAGCACTGTTAAATTTCTTATAATTGCTAATCGACTTGTTCTTAGCCATCGCTGAATCAGTAGGTGCCGAGATGCCACACACACAAATCTTCGTCTTAGGTGAAGACTTGTGGAAAGCCTTTAATCTTGCTTCATACTTCTTGATAAATGCCTTTTCATCGCCTCTGTAATTACCCATGTCGTTCATACCAAAAGCAAAGAATGCGGTGCTTGGATAAGTTCCCGCTGCACTCGAGAATAAATCATCTCCAGTCATTACGCTTGAACCGATCTTGCTAAATACCTGATCATCACTCAGCCAGCCATACACACTGAGCCCCTCAGTAACCGAGTCGCCGACAACGATGCTCCCCTTGAACTTGCTCATGTATCTGGCCTTGTTGCTCTGCCCATTTGCAGATACCTCTCCGCCGAGTGCCGAAACAGCTTCTTCAACGCTAGTTACAGAGCTCTTCTGTATAGCCTCAACGCTCTTCTTATTCCTCTCAATCTCATCCTTTCCTACCGGAACCTTGCGGTTGAACTTCAGTAGGTTGAATAAAAAAACGACAAGAAAAAGCAGCAAGATGATACTTGCTACTTTATTCTTATCCATGTCTTTGATATATTCTTTTGCTACATTTGTAGCACGATTATTATTCTTAACTCTAGCCATATTTCCTCTTCCAGGTAAAATCCTTAGACTATATAGTACCACCTATACAACCTTTTTGTGGCTATTTTTTTTAATCTAATTCATGAATTTTTTTATGCCTTTTTGAGCTTGCGATAGAATAAAGTTCCGTACTTATTCACGATCTCTATTACCATAAATCCCATCGCAATTCCGAGGCAGTTCAGTACAAGCTGCTTGCCCTCACTCGCGGTCTCCTTAGGCATGTCCATAACCATAGCGTACATTACGAAGTAAAGGTTGTTTCCCGGTACTAGTGGAAATGCGCATACGCTCTGGAATATCGTTGCAGGTGCTTTATTGACCCTCGCCATAACCTGCGCGTAGCCAGCTACAAATATAGCGCTGACAAGCGTCGCCAAGAAGTAGTTATGGAGAATTCCATCACTAATTACGTACATCCCCCATGTGCAGAATGCCCCGATTCCGCAGAAGAGCACCTGCTTGCCTTTAACGTTAAACCATAGACCGAAGCCCACACAGGCAGCGGTACAAGAAATAAATTGTATTATTATACTTGGATTTAATTCGGTCATCTTAGAACACCCCCTTGAATAATAGAATTGCTGAAGCTATTCCGAAGGCGATTCCCGCTGCTCCGATTATAGCGTTTGAAATGTTAAGTATTCCAGCAAGTGTATCCTTGTGAAGCAGGTCGCTGATTCCATTCGTAAATCCGAGCGCACTGACTAGGAGCATTACTACACCGACCGTGATGTTACCTGACTTTTCTGCAAATCCAACATATACAGAAAGAATGATGAATACCTCTGTGATAAATGACTGAATGAAGTTGGAAATCAGAGGATTATTCTCTGTCTTCGCCAATCTCCTGCCTAGGAAAACAATGATTATCGAAGATATAGCAGCGATAATCGCATCCTTAACCCCGCAGTTGAAGAACACGCCGAATCCTGTTCCCCCGAGGATTCCTGCCAGATACTCTAGGTATGCAGGCTGAGGTGTCCTGTCCAGAACCTCTTGTAGCATGTTTGCAACCTCATCTGGGCTTGGTGTCTGACGACATACGCGTCTCGATAAATTGTTGAGATAATCGAGTTTATCAAAGTTCGATGAAGTAGAAGGTATATGTCTAATCTGCGTTATGATATCACCCTCCGCCGTCTCAACTGTTGCCTGAATGTTGCTGTAGATAACCCAGATATCTGCATGCTTGAAGCCATAGCTCTTGCACATTCTGTACATACTGTCCTCAACTCTGCTCACCTCAGCTCCTGCACGTAGCATCTCTCTGCCGATGTTCAGAATTTCCTTAAGAATCCTCTTGTAATCCATTTCTTTCCTTTCCTAAAAAATAATATTTAAACGCCTTGAATAGCGTCCATAAACGCTGGTATTAGCTGTTTCTTTCTAGATAGCAGCCCGTCTATCTTAAATCCGCCATCTGTCGGAACGGCTCCTGGAAATGCACTCATTATCATCTCACGAGCGTGTTCACCGGCGTAAAGCATCTCTGACGAGGAGTGCTTGATGTCAGTTAGCAGGAAGAATACCATCGAGACTTTGTTCTTGCCGCACTCATGCTCCATGAGCGGAAGTAACATCTCCTTGATATTGCTCAGCTCCCCTTCGTTCATCGAGCTTATCTGTCCAACTCCGAAGCTTGAGCTTCCGAATGTGAACTTCTTGTAATCCTGATAGAAAATTTCTTCTGCTGACTTATCCTTGAGGTCTGATCCTGCCTCGAACATCTCCGCTGCAAAAGACTCTATATCAATGCCCGCAATTAATGCGAGTGCCCCAGCAGCCATCTTATCCTGTGTCGTACATGTCGGTGATCTAAACATTAGTGTGTCAGATACGATTGCCGCACATAATAGCCCCGCAATGTGCTTAGGTACATCGATGCCACGCTCTATATACATCTGGTACAGGATTGTAGCAGTGCAGCCAACTGGCTGAAGATTGAAGAATATCGGCTGAAGCGTCTGGATAGTCCCTAGTCTGTGGTGATCCACAATCTCAAGTATGTCCGCATCATCGATATTATCCACTGCCTGTGACTTCTCATTATGGTCTACGAGAATTACCTGTTTCTTCCTGATATTGAGGAGGTTACGTCTCGAAACTGTTCCGATGTAGCGCCCTTTGCTATCGGTAACGGGAAACGCCCGATGCCTCGTAGCTCCCATCTCAGCTTTAACGCTGTCCGTATAGTCGTCCAGCTTAAAACCTTCAATTCCATCAGATGTCATAAATGCTTCTAGCGGTACACTCTTGTTGATTTCCCTCGATACTGAGAACGTATCTAGGTCAGTTTCAATGATAACTGCGCCCTTGGCTTTAGCAAGCTCTGCGACTTCCTTAGAGGCCTTCGCACCAAGACACAAGATTATGCATCCTGCGCCTGCCTCGAGTGCCCCAATTTGGTTTTCCTTGCGATCAACAAGGATTACTAAATCGTGCTCCTGAACGACGCCCTGCATCCTTTCGACTAGCGCCGCCCCTACTAAGACCTTTCCCTTGTCGAAGTGAAGCTCCCCATCACCGACTACGATATGTCCGTCAATCGTAGCGGCAATATCGCTGAACCTAGGTGATGTGCTCGAAAGAAAAGAGCTGCTCTCCGCATCCATAAATGTACGCGCTATATCACCCTTAGTAATGAGCCCGATAACCTTGTCAGCCTCAGTAATTGGCTGGGTTACAGCCTCGCTTTTGCCCATGATGCTCCAGGCTTCCTTAATAGTCATCTCCTTAGGAACTCCCGGGGTGTGCCTAATCTCCATATCCCTGACCTGAGTAGCGACATTATCCACATATTCAGGCACTTTAATGCCGAATCTCTGCAGCACAAATTCCGTCTCGCCGTTGATTTCACCAGCGCGTCGAGCGACGTAATTGTTGGTATTAGTAATTCGATTCTTAATCTCAGCATAGCCAATCGCTGAGCAAATAGAATCGGTGTCGGGATTCTTATGTCCAATTATTATTATCTTCTTATCGGATTCCACGGGCACCTCCGTATATCTTAAAAATTGGGAACGCCACACTCGTAGGAGTGCGGCGAAACTTCGTATATAGCAGTTCGAAATGCTCCGATACCTACATATGAAAGCATTACTACTTAATTGTAATAGTCTTGATTACCTGATCTTCGTTAGGCTTGTCCATCATGTTACGTGGAACGGAAACGATGCGGTCTGCTTCTTCCATGCCTTCTGTAACCTTTCCAAATGCAGCGTACTGTCCGTCCAGATGCGGTGCATCCTCAACCATGATAAAGAACTGTGAGCCAGCTGAGTTAGGATTCATCGATCTAGCCATAGAGAGAACTCCTCTAGTGTGCTTGAGGTCGTTCTTGAATCCATTAGATGAGAACTCTCCTGGAATACTGTATCCAGGACCGCCCATACCAGTTCCATCTGGGCATCCACCCTGAATCATGAAGCCTGGAATAACTCTGTGGAAAATAAGGCCATCATAGAACCCCTTTTCACAAAGTTCTACGAAATTTTCAACTGATTTAGGTGCAACATCCTCGTAGAGCTCGCCGCTCATGGTAGCACCATTTTCCATCTTAATTACGAAATGTTTCATCTATATCTCCTTCATTTTATACAAAAATCAAATGCTAATTTGTTCAACTTTATTAATTTTACATCATGGATATGTTCGCCGCAAGATACAATAAGCTTTATTTAAAAATAATCACTCTTTAGCTTTTTTTCGGCATTTTTTAGCTAAAAAATAAGATTAATAAGGCCCAGTATAAATCCAATTAGCGCACCTAGATTGACGATAGTAGTTAGCTCCTTCGACATCACCTCCATGACCATGTCCTCGAGCTGTTCAACTTCCATGTCCTCGATTTTCTGACTGACCATACTAGTGATATCCATTTTAGCGATAAGCTCCGGAATCACAGCTTTGATAGTTTTCCTATAAATCTCTCTTACCTTCGCCCTCAGTTCCTCGTCGCTCACACCATTACTCGTTATCATGTCGTAAATGTTATCACCACGAAGCTTCTCCATACTGCGGCTAACCTCAGGTGCTAAGAAGTTGTAGCAGTGATCATCAACATATCTTCCGATATTATCCGAAATAGACCCGAGAATGCTATCTATCATCTCCGGATTTATGAACATCCCAAGCATAGATCCGCCAAGCTGCTCTCCGATTATCTGACCACCCTTTACTTTGATTATATCTGAAAAATTAATGCTCTTAACCGCATCCGCCATTCGTAGAGCTACCGCATAGTCGAGATTCGTCGTAATCATCTCGTACTCCTCTTCAGAGAATGAAATTGCTCTAAACCCACTATCGATATCTGATTTCAGCATCTTCATGATTCGCTCAGTAACAGCTGCTTCTGTCTCTTCATTAAGCGCCTTACTCTCGATGTCTTCGCTCGTGACGAGGTGATTCGATATAACAGCCCCGACAGACTTTGCAAGCCTAGTTTTCCCCTTCGGAATAGCTCCAGGGGTCAGCGGAACCTTGTGACCGAAGATATATTTCTCATGGCGCGGCCTGAACAGCATCTTGACCGCAATATAATTGGTACAATATCCTATAAGTGCTCCGATTAGCGGAGCAGCGATATATTTAAACATCTTTAAAACCTCCAGTGCATACGAACGAAATTATATCACTAACTGGACGTTGTTTGCATAATAATGTAAGATATTTCAGTGATTTATTGCAATATATTTTATTGATTTGGCTTTGTAAATTTCGGTATAAAGCACAGGGGTTCGAGTCCCCTGCGAGTATATGATTAATCAATTTTCAAGAAGTGAATTAATATATGGAAAAGACGCAATCGAGACCTTGAAGGGCTGCCGAGTTGCGGTATTTGGCGTTGGCGGCGTCGGAGGTTACGTGGTGGAGGCGCTCGCCAGAGCTGGTGTGGGTGCTCTCGATATCATTGATAACGACGATGTCAGCCTGACAAATATAAATAGGCAGATAATCGCCACCCATGATACTATCGGCGAAAGCAAGGTAGTGGTGTGCGAAGCTAGAATTAAGCAGCTCAATCCCAACTGTGAGGTGCGAGGACACCAGATGTTCTACTTGCCTGAAACTGCGGAGAATTTTGACTTCACCGATTACGACTATGTTGTGGATGCCGTCGACACTGTATCAGCTAAGCTCGACATCATCGAGAGATGCAAAAGTGTGGAAGTTCCGATAATTTCCTGCATGGGATGTGGAAACCGTATAGATCCTACAAAGCTAGCCATTATGGACATCTCAAAGACATCGATGGATCCGCTTGCCAAGGTTATACGAAAAGGACTCAAAGATAGGCGAATTAAAGGTGTAAAAGTTCTCTGCTCCACTGAGGAGCCTATAGTACCGATTCTACCAGAGGGCGGAGAGGCCGAGAGCAAGGGAACTGCTGGCAGAGTGGCTCCTGGCTCAACTCCATTTGTCCCTGCTGCTGCGGGGCTTGCAATAGCTAGTGAAGTCGTGAAGGACCTCACGGGCTTCGATTCACGAAAACGAACAAAAGGTGGACGCTAGGTCCACCTTTTTCTAACCTTAACCATATCACAAGAATCACTCCTGACACTCAGGGCAGTACACACTGCTCCTGCCTGCAATCACAGCTCTCTCAAGCTTGCATCCGCACTTTTGACATTCCTCTCCAGCATGGTTATATACCTGTAGAAAAGGGGTATTTCTATAGTCCGTCCCCTTTCCTGCCAGATAGGCCTCTTCAGAAATCTGATTCTTTTCTATCATGAACTCCATCATCTTCGGAATCTCACTGGCAAGAGCCTGCCACTCATCATCAGTAAGCGAATTACAAGCTCTAGCCGGAACAATTCCGCAGCGGTACAAGACTTCGTCGGTGTAAATATTTCCAAGACCTGCGATAACGCTTTGGTCAAGGAGCCCCGTCTTGATGGCAGACTTTCTCTTCGCTAGATGACTCTTTAGATACTCTCCATCAAGTGTGTCGTCCGTCGCCTCTGCTCCAAGCTGCCCGATACCAGTCGCTCTAAATTCAGCCCCTGTCGTTATAGCCCATATACCGCCAAACTGCCTCTGGTCGACATAGCGGAGCTCTTTCTCGGTGCCATCATTATCTCGCAGCTTAAACACTATATGCGTGTGCTTAAGCTCCTCATATCCAGGTGGCGTTACCAATAGAACGCCAGTCATGCGGTAGTGAGCTACGAGCTTAAGTTCCTCTGGCGCCCCTTCACGCTTCGGTGTGATCATGTTGAAAATCAGGAATTTGCCACGGCGCAGTACGGTGTCAAATCTACTACCAAGCACCAGCTTCTTGAACTCTTCGGGGCCGTAATTCTTGATGCTCTTTGCCAGTCTCACCTCGACATCTTCAATTGTGCAGCCGTTTAGCTGTGGTGCGAGAACTTTTCTCGCAGTTTCAACCTCTACTAATTCAGGCATCCAGGCTACTCCCTTCAAACTAATTATAATACACGCTTAGTGAAATAATGCAAATAAAATAGTCGGTGCACAGCCTTTAGTCTGCCTCATGCACCAACTTATCTTCAGTTATATCTCTCGTCTTCCTTCCATCGCCTTGAGAAGCGTGACTTCATCGGCATACTCGAGATCTCCGCCGACAGGAATGCCGTGTGCAATTCTCGTCACCTTGATGCCAGACGGTTTTAGCAGCCTAGCTATGTACATGGCAGTCGCCTCACCCTCGATATTAGGGTTCGTTGCCACGATTATCTCGTCGATTTCATCATGCTGCTGGAGCCTAGTAATCAGCGATTTGAGATTGATGTCATTAGGACCGATGCCCTCTACCGGTGAAATAGCACCGTGAAGCACATGATACATTCCTTTAAATTCCCTTATCCGCTCCATCGCAATCACATCCTGCGGTGTCTCGACAACACATACCTTTGTCCTATCCCGCGATTCATCACTGCAAATCTCGCATGGATCGGTATCTGTCAAATTGCCGCACACCGAGCAGTAGTGAAGGCTTCTCTTGGCATTCACGATTGAATTTGCAAGAGCCGTTGCCTCGCTCTCCTCGAGTGCAAGAATGTGGAACGCTAGTCGCTGTGCGGTCTTGCCACCAATTCCAGGTAGCTTAGACAGCTCATTTATTAACTTGTTCAGTGGCTTTGGATACTGCCTCATCTGAACGCCTTTCTACAGCCCTAGTCCAGGGATGTTTAGGCCACCTGCAACCTTGCCCATCTCATTCTCAGCAATTGCATCGATCTGGCGCATGCCCTCATTTACAGCCGCCATGATGAGATCTTGTAGCATTTCTACATCGTCTGGATCAACAACGTCTCTATCGATTACGAGCTTTGTAATCTCCTTGTTGCCGTTAACAGTGACCTCCACTGCACCGCCGCCAGCAGTTGCAGTTGTCTCCTGCTCAGCTATAGAAGCCTGTGCAGCCTCCATATCGCGCTGCATAGCCTGAAGCTGCTTCATCTGCTGCTGCATGCTTCCTGCACCACCGCCAACCTTCTTTTTCTTACCTGCTCTCATACCTTTGCCCATGATTTTCTCCTCCAATATGTGCTATTTAATGTCTATCTTATCTACGCCAAAAAAGTCAGCTACATCCTTCGCCACTTCCTTGGCTATCTCGTCTTTTTCCTCTGCTGCATCAATGAGTTCCTCATCGAACCTCTGAAGCCCCGGTTCTTCAACTTGGCTAAGCTCCCTTGCATCCGCCGGATTATACTCTACAACTCTAAACGCGATGTAAAATTTATCACCATATAAGGCCTTAGTTATCCTGTTGAGCTCGTCTAGCGCATCATCAGCCATAAGGCTCTTGGTCTTCTTAACCTCTACGGTAAGTTCACTACCGTGCAAATCGACCAGCCTCGTATACTTTGCAACCATCGCCATGAACATTGCATCTGTTCTAGCCATCTGGTCACAGATTCTATCCCACATCTCATCAAGATTATGATTTGCTTCAAACTCCACGATGTGCCTATCTGGCGGAGCTCCTTCTAGTGGATTGAATTTCTGTTCGAAGAGAGGCTTCGGTCCATCTGCATCTTGCGCTCTCTCCGCACTGACATTTGGACGAGGCTGAACCTGCTTCTCGTAAGCATTTCTAGCTTGCGGCTCCTCCTTTGGTGTTCCTGATTGCGAAGCTTCTGCGCTTATTGACTCTGGTCTATGGTTCTCTGCCTTGGTATTCAACCGCTGTGCACTACTCGTCGCTGGTGCAGTCCCTGCCTGAGCTCTTGGATTCCTAGCTCCCATAGGGATATTCGCATTTATACGAACTGGCTCAGTCCTGACTTCCGCACTCTCACCTACGATGAGTTTAATAACACATGTCTCTAGCAAAATCCTCGGCATAGTCGAGAACTTTGCCTTGTTGACGGTATCCGAAAGCAAGCGAATGCCGTAATTTATCGCTTCGTCGCTCAGAGACTTTGCCTGTGTGACGATTCTCGCAGTGTTTTCGCTAGAGGCATTTACAAGCTCCGAAGGGTCTTGCACGTACTTACAAATCATGAGATTCCTGTAGTGCATTAGCCAGTCCGAAAGCAGCTGCTTGGCATCCTTGCCTATCCTCACCATGCTGTCTATATCAGCTAGCGCCGTTCCAGCTTCCCCTGTCCTAATCGCATCTGTTAGCTCTATGTAGAAATCATCTCCCGCGCCGCCCGTATACTCCAGCACCAGCTCTCTGGTTATAAGCTCATCACCAGCGTTGATGCACTGCTCGAGCAGGCTGAGCGCATCTCTTACGGATCCGTCTGCCTTGCGGGCAATAACGGCTAGGGCATCTTCCTCAATTGAAATGTCCTTCTTCTGGCAAATTCTTTTCATGCCTTCCAGAAGGTCATTTTCCGAAACATGCCTGAAGTTCAGCATTAAGCACCTTGATTTTATCGTCGCTTTAATCTTCTCCGGGTTGGTCGTCGCCAGTATGAATATTACGTGCGCTGGTGGCTCTTCGAGTGTCTTGAGGAAAGCATTTTCCGCCGAATCGGTGAGCATGTGCGCCTCGTCTATGATGTAGACCTTGTACTTTCCAACGGTTGGTGGATATTGCACTGATTCAGTAATCTGCCTTAGGCTCTCCACACCATTATTGGATGCCGCATCCAGCTCTACTACATCGAGGAATCTACCTTCTGTAATCGCCCTACAATTAGCGCACTCACCACACGGCAGGTCTACGCCAGGCTCGCTGCAGGTGCAGTTAACTGCTTTTGCAAGAATCCTCGCTGTCGTCGTCTTACCCGTGCCTCGGGTGCCCGCAAACAGATACGACTGGCTCACCGTTCCCTTCTTGATCTGATTGCGAAGTATCTTCACAATATGCTTCTGTCCGATTATCTCTTCAAAGCGTTCCGGCCTCTCCGACCTGTATAGTGCCAGATGCATATCGTACCTCCTTCTAGCAGCCTAGTGCGCCTATATTACGCAACCCCATATATTAATCGAGCTCTTAGACACCTTGCGATCGGTAGGAGGCGAATCTGCGGCACATGAGATGTCCCGCTTAATGCTGCTTCCTCTCGGACCTGACATGGTTCACAGTATCCCATTGCGCAGGACCCCCTACAAACCGCAAGCTGCCTAAGAGCACTTGAATATTATATTATCTAAATCCATTAGTGTCAATCATTGTACAGCTCGTTCTCTATTTACTCTTATAAGATGAAATTATTTAGCGCTGTATTATTTTAAACGCATAAAAAGAGTCCTCCTCTCGGAGAACTCTTTATTATAATTATATCGATTAGACGACAGCTCTATACGAGCTCGAGATATACGACCTCCGCATTATCTCCCTGTCTAGGTCCTAGCTTGAGAACTCTTGTATATCCGCCATTACGCTCAGCGTACTCTGGTGCGATCTCATCAAAGAGCTTTGTAACTACATCTTCGTCGAAAACGTATGCGAGAACCTGTCTTCTTGCATGAAGATCTCCACGCTTAGCTAGAGTAACTAGCTTCTCAGCTTCACGACCTGCTTCCTTCGCTCTATCTAGAGTTGTAGTAATTCTACCTTCTCTGAATAGATCGGTTACGAGGTTTCTTAGCATGGATTTTCTGTGTGCAGAATTTCTGCCCAGCTTCTTGTAACCATTCATCAGTCTCTACTCCTTTCAGTTAGTTTTCGTCATTAGGCTTAAGGCTCAATCCGAGCTCTGTAAGCTTATTCTTTACTTCTACAAGCGACTTCATTCCGAGGTTTCTAACCTTCATCATGTCTTCTTCAGTACGCTGAGTTAGCTCCTGAACTGTGTTGATTGAAGCTCTCTTGAGGCAGTTAAACGAACGAACTGAGAGCTCTAGCTCTTCAATTGTCATCTCAAGTGCCTTCTCCTTACGAGCTTCACTCTTCTCGACCATGAAGTCCATCTCGTTCACCTCGGAACCCAGTCCAATGAATAGGTTGAGGTGCTCTAGCATGATCTTTGCACCGATGGATACACCCTCTTCAGGAGTGATCGAACCATCTGTCCAAAGCTCAAGTGTTAGCTTATCGTAATCAGTCACCTGCCCAACTCTTGTATTCTCAACTGTGAAGTTAACCTTCTTAACAGGTGTGAATATTGAGTCTACTGGAATAACTGCTATAGGAGTTGAATCTGTCTTATTCTGCTCTGCAGGTACATATCCTCTTCCCGAAGCGATGTTCATCTCCATTACCAAAGTTGCATTCTCTGCTAGAGTTGCAATGTGTAAATCTGGATTGAAAATCTCCGTATCGGAATCAACGATGATATCCGCTGCTGTTACTTCTCTAGCACCAACAGCATTGATAATCGCTCTCTTCTCCTCATCGCCATTGATTCTTACAGCAAGTCTCTTTAGGTTCAAGATAATCTCTGTAACATCTTCCTTGACGCCTGGAATAGTTGAGAACTCATGGAGTACACCGTCAATCTTGACAGAAGTGATAGCTGCTCCTGGTAAAGAGCTGAGAAGAATTCTTCTCATGCAGTTTCCGAGCGTTGTACCGTATCCTCTCTCGAGAGGTTCTACAACGAACTTTCCGTACTGTCCATTTTCATCGATTTCCTTAGTAATTGTTGGCTTTACTATCTCAATCATTTTGTTCCTCCCATAAATCTACTGATCTGACGATTAATAATTAGTGCATTGTATGCAAACGTATTAATTAATCGAGCGACTATCTTGAGTAGAACTCAACGATGCTGTGCTCTGCGATTGGTAGATCAATGTCTTCACGGCTTGGTGCTGTAACGATTTTACCCTCAAGCTTGTCTAGATCAATGCTGATCCACTGTGGAGTTGTGATAACCATATCCTTAAGCTCCTTGAACTTAGGAGATGACTGAGACTTTTCCTTTACAGTGATTACATCTCCAGCCTTGAGTTCCATTGAAGGGATGTTAGCCTTCTTGCCATTAACTAGGAAGTGTCCGTGGTTAACTAGCTGTCTAGCTTCTCTTCTTGTAGCTGCAAAACCCATTCTGAATACAACGTTGTCGAATCTGCTCTCGAGCATTACGAGAAGGTTTGTACCAACCTGTCCAGGTCTCTTTTCAGCCTTAGCATATAGATTTCTGAACTGCTTCTCCTGAAGTCCGTATACGAACTTAACCTTCTGCTTCTCGTTGAGCTGAAGACCGTACTCACTCTTCTTTCTTCTGCTCTGCTGAGCCTGTCTCTTAGATTTCTTATTTATACCCATGTACTGTGGCTCAATGCCTAGTGCCTTAGCTCTCTTCAGTACTGGTTCTCTATTTCTAGCCATGTATTGTTACTCCTCCTTCCGCTTAGACTCTTCTCTTCTTAGGTGGCCTGCATCCATTGTGAGGAATTGGCGTGATGTCCTTAATCATTGTTACATTGAGTCCAGCAGTCTGAAGTGCTCTGATAGCAGCTTCTCTACCGGAACCAGGACCCTTTACGTATACCTCTACTGTCTTTAGACCATGCTCCATAGCTGCCTTTGCTGCAACCTCAGCAGCGCTCTGTGCAGCAAAAGGTGTCGACTTTCTCGAACCTCTGAAGCCGTTTGAGCCAGCGCTTGACCATGATAGTGCGTTTCCGTCCATGTCTGTTAGAGTAACTAGTGTGTTGTTAAATGTGGACTGGATGTGAGCCTGGCCTCTTTCAACGTTTTTACGTTCTCTTTTCTTCTTTCTAACTGTCTTCTTAACAGCTGCCATATTTCTCTACCTCCTTGTCCTTATTTCTTCTTGCCAGCAAGACGCTTAGGACCCTTACGAGTTCTTGCGTTTGTCTTGGTCTTCTGGCCTCTAACTGGGAGACCTCTTCTGTGTCTGATTCCTCTGTAGCTTCCGATCTCCATCAGTCTCTTGATGTTTAGGGAAACTTCTCTTCTAAGATCACCTTCTACGATATGCTCAGTCTCAATGACCTTTCTAATCTTTCCGGCATCTTCTTCTGTAAGATCTCTTACTCTGATGTCACCATCCACTCCTGCTTTAGCGAGGATGTCCTTGGATGTTACTAGACCGATTCCATAGATATAAGTAAGACCGATTTCGATTCTCTTATCTCTAGGTAGGTCAACTCCGGCAATTCTTGCCATTTCTTCCTCCTTTCCTATCTTCCGTCACCAGCCCGGGGGTGATATAGACAGGGGTTACATTTAATAAAGCTGTGCTGAGTTCCCGGCAAAACAGCATGTTATAATATTATAACCTATTTTACTAGCCTTGTCTCTGCTTATGCTTAGGATTTTCACAGATTACCATGACTTTTCCATGTCTCTTGATTACCTTGCATTTTTCGCAAATTGGCTTTACTGAAGCTCTAACTTTCATATTAGCTCCTCCTTTAATTAGTTCTTATCACGCCACGTGATCCTCCCACGTGTTAAATCATAAGGTGATAATTCTACCTTTACTTTGTCACCCGGCAGAATTCTGATGTAATTCATTCTGATCTTACCGGAAATGTGGGCGAGGACTTCGAAGCCGTTCTCTAGCTTAACCTTGAACATTGCATTTGGCTGTGCGTCGATGACCGTGCCCATTACTTCTATCGAATTCTTTTTCGACATAAATTCAGTCTCCTTATATCAACGTGAGCAGCTCAGGCTCTCCGTCTGTGATTACTACGGTATTCTCATAGTGAGCTGCCAGCAGTCCATCGTCAGTAACGACCGTCCAGTCATTACCGAGAACTCTGGTTCCGTAGGAACCTTGTGTAATCATCGGCTCAATTGCCAGAACCATTCCCTCTTTGAGGTGTGGCCCAGTGTGAGCATCCCCATAATTAGGAACCTGCGGATCTTCGTGAAGATCACGTCCAATCCCGTGTCCTAAATACTCTCTAATGACACCGAATCCGTTGGACTCAGCATATTCCTGAACAGCGTGTCCTATGTCGTGTAGTCTGTATCCTACCATCGCATATTTTACGCCTTCAAAAAAGCTTTGCTTCGTTACGTCAATCAGTTTACGAGCCTCGTCACTGATTTCGCCTACAGCATATGTTCTAGCTGCATCGCTACAATAGCCCTTGTATGTTGAACCTGTATCAACGCTTACAATATCACCTTCTTTGAGCACTCTGTCTCTAGAAGGGATTCCATGTACTACCTCATCATTAACAGATACGCAAGCCGCAGCAGGAAATCCGCCATAACCTTTAAAGGTTGGCTTCATCTTGTAGTGAAGTATTCTCTCCTCTACAAAATTATCGATTGCATGTGTTGTCATGCCAGGCTTGATGAATCCCTCGATATCTCGAAGGATCTCACCTGTAACCTTGGCAGCTTCACGCATGATGTCAATTTCTCTTTTCGACTTAATTATTATCATGACTATTTCGCCTCAATTGCCTTTACGACATCTTCGAAAACCTCGTTATGAGTTTTCTCTCCGTCGAAGTTGGCGAGCACGTTCTGCTTCTCATAGTATCCAATGAGAGGAGCAGTCTCGCTCTCGTACACATTAATTCTGTTTTCTACAGTTTCGCGATTATCGTCCTTGCGCTGGAATAATTCTCCACCGCATACATCGCATATTCCTTCCTTCTTAGGTGGAACATTCACTACATGGAAGCTTGCACCGCAGGATTTGCATACGCGTCTTCCTGCAATACGCTCTATGAGAACGTCCTTTCTAACTTTGAAGTTAAGAACTATATCTAGCTTTTGACCGTTTTCAGATAGGAATTTATCTAGCTGCTCGGCCTGGAATATAGTCCTTGGGAAACCATCTAGGAGAAATCCCTCCTTGCAGTCAGCTTTCTGAAGTCTGTCTGTAACCAAATTAACTACCAGTTCATCCGGTACCAGCTTCCCCTCATCTATGTATCCCTTTGCCTTTTTACCAAGCTCTGTTCCTTCATTGATGTTAGCGCGGAATATATCTCCTGTTGAGATATGTGGAACATTGTATTTTTCTATTACCTTAGCCGCCTGAGTGCCTTTACCAGCTCCAGGAGGACCAAGTAAAACAGCTCGTAGCATGTTATGTGCCTTCCTTTCCTAAACGATTATTTAAGAAATCCTTGATAATTTCTATTTAGCATTTGATTCTCAATCTGTTGCACTGTATCTAGAGCTACGCCTACTGCTATTAGAAGTGATGTTCCACCGAACGAAAGCTGTAACGGTGTAAATTCACTGACTACAGTTGGAATAGTAGCTACACCTGCCAAGAATATTCCTCCTACAAGGCATAGTCTTGACATAATTCTAGATAAGTACTCCTCAGTTGCTGCACCAGGTCTAATTCCCGGAACGAAACCGCCACTCTGTCTCATATTGTCTGCAACTTCTTCTGGCTTAAATGTGATAGCCGTATAGAAGTATGTGAAGAACAGTGTAAGCGTGATATTTAGTATTGCGTAAACCCAGGTCCCTGGATTTCCTGATGGAGATAGGTACTTCGACATCCACTGAGCAAATGAAGACTGTGGAACGAAGTAAGTTATCGTCAATGGAAACTGAAGTAATGATAGCGAGAAGATAATAGGAATTACTCCTGCCTGGTTAACCTTAATTGGAATATGGGTTGACTGGCCGCCATACATCTTTCTTCCAACCATACGCTTTGCGTACTGTACTGGAATTTTTCTTGTTCCCTGCTGCATCAGTATGATTACGACAGTGATTAAAACTGCCACAACTATTAATGCAATAACAGCAACTACACTTAATGCTCCTTCTTTCACCTGCGTGTGAATTCCTCTAACTGCTGTTGGAATTCTTGCGATAATGCCGCCGAAAATGATCAGCGAGATGCCGTTTCCGACACCATATTCGTTAATCTGTTCTCCTAGCCACATTAGGAACGCGGTTCCTGCTGTTAGGACTGTTATGATTACTATCATCGAAAAGGCATTCTGGTTGACAATTGCTCTTCTAAAAAGACCAATCGTCAAACCTGTTGCCTGAATCAATCCTAACACTACGGTTAAATATCTCGTAATCGTCGCCATTTTCTTACGACCTTCGTTGCCTTCCTTCGAAAGTCTTTCGAAGTATGGAAAAGCTATTGTAAGAAGCTGTACGATAATCGAAGCGGTTACATACGGAGTGATACTCAAAGCAAATATTGTGAAATTGCTGAATGCTCCTCCGGAAAATAAATCAAACAAGTCGAGAAGCCCTGTCTGACCCTGGAACATCTGAGCAAGATAATCTCTATTGATTCCCGGAACTGGTATATTTGATCCAATTCTGAAAACAAGCATTATCATGAGCGTAAAAAGAATTTTCGAACGAATTTCCTTTACATGCCATGCATTAGAGAGTGTCTTGAGAAGTTCCATGATTAGATAACCTCTGCCTTTCCGCCTGCCTTTTCAATCTTTTCAGCAGCGCTCTTACTGAATTTCTCAGCCTTTACAGTTAGCTTCTTCTCTAGTTCACCGTTTCCTAGAACCTTAACCCCATCCTTTACCTGCTTAACAAGTCCAGACTGAAGCATCAGGTCGAAGTCTACGACTGTTCCATCTTCAAATCTATTTAGATCTGCAATATTAACTTCTGCATATTCCTTAGCGAAACGATTTGTAAATCCTCTCTTAGGAATTCTTCTGTATAGTGGCATCTGGCCACCCTCGAAGCCTAGACGAACACCGCCTCCGCTTCTGGAGTTCTGACCATTCATACCTCTGCCGCCAGTAGTTCCGAGACCAGTACCCTGACCGCGACCTCTTCTCTTGCGAGCTTTGGTTGCACCCTCAGCTGCCTTTAATTCGTGAAGTCTCATTGTCCTACACCTCCTATAGCTCTTCTACATCTAGAAGATGAGAAACCTTAGCAATAGCGCCGCGTGTTGCGGACGAATCAGCTAGCTCAACCGAATGATGTAGCTTCTTGAGGCCAAGAGCTTCTACTGTCTTCTTCTGCTTAGGAGTTGCGCCAATAACACTCTTAACTAAAGTAATCTTTAATGCCTTTGCCATTTGCGTCTTCCTCCTATCCTAAAATTTCTTCAGGTGTCTTACCACGACGCTTAGCAACTTCTTCTACAGTTGTGAGACTTCTCAGTCCCTCTAGGGTTGCAAGTGCCATGTTTCCTGTGTTGCTCGAACCAAGCGACTTAGCTCTAACGTCCTTGAGTCCACAAGCTTCTAGTACTGTACGTACAGATGAACCTGCGATAACTCCAGTACCTTCTGCTGAAGGCATGATTAAAACTTTGCCTGCTCCGAAAATTCCTACAGTCTGGTGAGGAACTGTTGTTCCTACCATAGGTACGAATATTAGTTTCTTCTTAGCATCTTCAGTTGCTTTTCTTACAGCTTCAGGAATCTCCTGAGCCTTTCCAAGGCCAATACCTACGTGGCCTGCGCCATCTCCAACTACTAGAGTAACGGAGAACTTCATGTTCTTTCCGCCCTTTACAGTCTTCGAAACACGTCTGATGTTAACGATGGTTTCAGTAAGTTCAAGCTTAGATGCATCTATTCTCGTGCGCATTCTGTATCCTCCCTTAGAATTCTAATCCTGCTTCACGTGCACCATCAGCGAGTTCCTTAACTCTGCCATGATAAAGGTATCCGCCTCTATCGAAGCAAACCTCTTTGATGCCCTTAGCTACAGCCTTTTCGCCTACCGCTTTGCCTACCTGCTTAGCTGCGTCTTTATTTCCACCGTTTGCAATACTTGCCTTAAGATCCTTATCGAGAGACGATGCGGATACAAGAGTTGTTCCGTTAACGTCATCGATGACCTGAGCTGAAATATTGCTGTTAGATCTAAATACGCACAGTCTTGGCTTCTCGGGAGTTCCAAAAACGTCTTTTCTGACTCTGGCATGTCTCTTGAGTCTTCTGTCATTTCTGCTTGCTTTTGCCATTTCTCAAATCCTCCCTTCTCTATGCGGAAGCTCCGCTCTTTCCTTCCTTCTTATGTACAACTTCTCCATCGTAGATGATGCCTTTGCCCTTATATGGCTCAGGCTTTCTCCAAGCTCTGATGTTAGCAGCATAGTTTCCTACCTCTGCCTTATCGCAGCCCTTAACGATAATTGTCGTAGCATCAGGAGTCTCTGTTGTGATTCCTGCTGGGTCCTTCATCTCTACTGGGTGCGAAAAACCGAGCTTCATAACGAGTGTATCTCCCTGCTTTGCAACAGTATATCCAACACCGTTAACTGTCATCTTTACTTCATAACCCTTGGAAACACCCTCAATCATATTGTGAATGAGCGTTCTTCCGAGTCCGTGCTGAGACTTATCCTGCTTTGATTCGGATGGTCTCTTAACTGTTAGAACGTTTTCCTCGATCTCAACAGTTAGATTTTCAGCGATTGGCTGGCACAGCTCGCCCTTAGGGCCTTTTACCTTAATTACATTATTATCCTCAACCGTTACTTCTACGCCGGCAGGGATTGTAATTGGTCTAACGCCTATTCTTGACATATTTTATACCTCCTACCAAACGTAACAAATAACTTCTCCGCCAACTCCGAGCTTACGAGCTTCTTTATCGCTTATAACACCCTTAGATGTTGAAACGATAGCGATTCCTAGACCTCCAAGTACCTTAGGCACCTGATCAGCCTTAGCATAAACTCTAAGACCTGGCTTCGAGATCTTCTTGATCCCGTAAATTGTCTTTTCCTTATTTGGGCCGTACTTTAGCTCTACAGTGATAGTTCCCTGTGCATTGTCCTGAGCTACTGAAAAGTCCTTGATGAAACCCTCGTTCTTAAGGATCTCTGCGATAGACTTCTTCATCTTGGACGCTGGGATTTCTACCTTAGCGTGTCCGGCTGTGTTGGCATTTCTAATTCTAGTTAGCATATCTGCTATTGGATCTGTCATTGCCATTACAGTGTTTCTCCTTTCTCCACGTGGTTCCTGCACGCATAATGCGTGACAGGCCTGCGCAAAATAACCTACCAGCTTGCTTTTCTTACGCCTGGGATTTCACCCTTATAAGCAAGCTCTCTGAAGCAGATACGGCAGATGCCATACTTCTTCAAAACTGAATGTGGTCTTCCACAAATCTTGCATCTTGTATAAGCCCTTGTTGAATACTTAGGCTTTCTGGTCTGCTTAACTTTCAGTGAAGTCTTAGCCATGTTCCCCTCCTAAATTACTTCTCAAAAGGCATTCCGAGGAGCTCAAGTAATGCCTGTGCTTCCTCATCTGTCTTAGCTGTTGTAGTGAATACAATGTTCATTCCCTTGATGGTCTCTACATCATCGTAAACGATTTCTGGGAAGATGAGCTGCTCTCTAATTCCCATGGAGTAGTTACCTCTTCCATCGAATGAATTCTTGCTTACACCCTTAAAGTCTCTAACTCTAGGAAGAGAAAGATTGAAGAACTTATCTGCAAATGCATACATTCTGTCACCTCTTAGAGTAACCTTAGCTCCTACTGGCATTCCCTGTCTAACCTTGAAGTTAGCGATGGACTTTCTAGCCTTTGTAACAACTGGTCTCTGTCCGGAGATGAGTGAAAGTTCCTTTACAGCGCTCTCGAGGATCTTTGAGTTATCCTTAGCTTCACCAAGACCCATGTTGATTGTGATCTTCTCCAGCTTTGGCACTTCCATTGCGTTGGAGTAGTTGAACTTTTCCTTAAGTGCTGCAAAAACACTTTCGTCATACTTTGTTCTTAGTCTATTTGCCACTGTCTCTCCTCCTTTCCTAGTCTACTACGGCATTGGTCTTCTTTGAGTATCTAACCTTCTTGCCGTTCTCAATCTTAGTTCCAAGTCTTACACCCTGCTTGCTCTCCTTTTCGTAGAACATAACATTTGATGCATCGATAGGACCTTCTACGTGCTTAATCTCGGATGCGGATGTTCTTGTAGCCTTTGCGTGCTTAGTCTGCACGTTAACACCCTCAACAACAACCTTGTTAGCCTTAGGAATAGCTCTTAGAACTGTTCCAACCTTGCCCTTATCCTTGCCCGAGATAACTACTACTGTATCGCCTTTTCTAATCTGCATTTGTACACCCCCTATAATACTTCCGGTGCCAAAGACACAATCTTCATAAAGCCGTTATCTCTAAGTTCCCTAGCAACAGGTCCGAAGATACGTGTTCCTACAGGGTTCTTATCGCTTCTGTCTTTGATAATTACAGCAGCATTCTGGTCGAATTTTACGTAGCTACCGTCATCTCTTCTAGCGCCACTCTTCGATCTAACAACTACTGCCTTTACAACGTCACCTTTCTTAACAACTCCACCTGGAGCAGCATCCTTAACGGAGCAAACGATGATGTCTCCAATATTCGCATACTTGCGGCCTGTACCACCAAGGATACGAATGCAAAGTAGCTCCTTCGCTCCGGAATTGTCGGCAACTCTCAATCTTGTTTCTGTCTGTATCATGATTTGTCGCCTCCCTATTTAGCTTTCTCAACGATCTCGACAAGTCTCCATCTCTTATCCTTTGAAAGAGGCTTTGTCTCCATAATCTTTACTCTATCGCCGATGCCACACTCATTGTTCTCGTCGTGAACCTTGAACTTCTTAGTTCTCTTAACAGCCTTACCGTAAAGAGAATGTCTTACTGAATCCTTTGTAGCAACAACAATTGTCTTATCCATCTTGTCGCTTACAACTACTCCAGTTCTGGTCTTTCTGCTATTTCTTTCCATTGTACATCCTCCTTCCTTTAAGCTTCAGGCTTTTCCATTTCCCTGATTATGGTCTTAACTCTGGCAATATCTCTTCTGATTTCTCTCATCTTCACAGGGTTGTCGAGCTGTCCGGTAACGTGCTGGAATCTCAGATTGAATAGCTCCTGCTTCATTCTTGCGAGCTCGGCGGTTCTCTCCTGATCAGTCATTTTTCTTATTGTATTCAGATCCATTATTCGTCACCACCCTTTGCTTCCTGGTTCTTGACAACGAACTTGCACCTTACAGGTAGCTTGTGAGAAGCAAGTCTCAAAGCCTCCTTAGCCTGTGCTTCAGTTACGCCCTCAAGCTCGAACATTACTCTGCCCGGCTTAACTACTGCCACCCAATACTCAGGTGAACCTTTTCCGGAACCCATTCTTACTTCTGCTGGTTTCTTTGTGATTGGCTTGTGTGGGAAGATTTTGATATAAACCTTTCCGCCTCTCTTGATGGATCTTGTCATCGCGATTCTGGCAGCCTCGATCTGCTTTGAGTCAATCCATGCTGGCTCTTCAGCAACTAGACCGAACTGACCATATGTAACGGTGTTACCCTTTGTTGCAACACCCTTCATTCTGCCTCTGTGGACTCTTCTGCGTTTAACGCGCTTTGGCATTAACATGGCAAGTCTCTCCTTTCTATGATTATTCTTCTGTTCCCTGTGCAGTTTCAACTACTTCAGGAGCAGGAGCCGCCTCAGTTACCTTTGGAGCCTTTCTAACTCTTGTAGTTGCTGGCTTAACCTCTGGTCTGCTTTCGCGGTTATCATTTCTTCTGTTTCCGAAGCTTCTCTTCTTATCTCTCTTATCGTTTCTTCTCTGCTTACGATCTCTTCTATCGTTTCTGGACTGCTCTGGAATAGCCTCCTTGAGACCCTTATCTAGAATCTCGCCGTGGTTAACCCAAACCTTAACACCAATCTTTCCGTAAGTAGTGTCTGCCTCTGCAAATCCATAATCGATATCAGCTCTGAGAGTGTGTAGAGGAACATTTCCTTCGCTGTACTTCTCGCTTCTAGCGATCTCGGCACCACCAAGTCTTCCGGAAACAAGAACCTTGATACCCTTAGCTCCAGACTTCATAGTTCTCTGGATTGCGGACTTCATAGCTCTTCTGAAAGAAACTCTTCTCTCGAGTGCCTGTGCAATGCTTTCAGCTGTTAGCTGCGCATCAAGCTCTGCTCTTCTAACCTCTTCGATGGAAATATCTACAGTCTTACCTGTTAGCTTAACGAGATTCTTCTTGAGCTCGTCAATTCCATCTCCAGATCTTCCGATTACCATTCCTGGTCTAGCTGTTGCGATGATTACCTTTACCTTGTCAGCTGCAGGTCTCTCAATTACGACACTTGCAACACCGGCAGCATAAAGCTTCTTCTTAACGTAGTTTCTAACTTTATTGTCTTCAACTAGGAAATCAGCGAAGTTGCTCTTGTCAGCAAACCACTTTGAGTTCCAATTCTTGTTGACTCCAACTCTGAATCCATGTGGATTAACCTTCTGACCCATCTGGCTGACCTCCTTCTACTGTTTCTACTGCCGAAGCAGCTTCTCTCTCCTTAAGAGTTACACCAATGTGGCTTGTTCTCTTGAGGATCATGGATGCTCTACCCTGAGCTCCTGCTCTGAATCTCTTCATTGTAGGACCCTGGTTTGCATAAACTTCTGCAAGGTATAGCTCATCACGGTTCATGTCAAAGTTATTTTCAGCATTTGCTGCTGCGGACTGAACAACCTTCTCTACAAGTTCTGCACCCTTTCCAGGTGTGAACTTAAGGATTGTTAATGCCTCGTTCAAATCTTTTCCTCTTACTAGGTCAGTAACAGGCTTTAGTTTGCTAGGAGACATTCTTACATATTTAGCAATTGCTTTTGCTTCCATATCAGCTTCTCCTTTCTTTATTTCGCCTTGTCACCAGCGTGACCCTTGTAAGTTCTAGTTGGAGCGAACTCTCCAAGTCTGTGACCTACCATATCTTCTGTGATGTATACAGGAACATGCTTACGACCGTCGTGAACAGCGATCGTATGTCCAACCATCTGAGGAAAAATCGTCGATGGTCTCGACCATGTCTTGATTACACTTTTTTCATTAGACTCATTCATCGCTTCGATTCTCTTGATGAGTTTCTTTTCGACGAAAGGGCCCTTTTTAAGCGATCTTCCCATTATATGCTCCTTTCTTATTTAGCATTTCTTCTTCTAACGATGTACTTGTTGGAATCCTTGTGCTTGTTACGTGTCTTGTAACCAAGAGTTGGTTTACCCCAAGGTGTAACTGGGCTCTTACGTCCAACTGGCGCTCTACCTTCACCACCGCCGTGTGGGTGATCGTTAGGGTTCATTACGGAACCTCTTACTGTAGGTCTCCATCCCATGTGTCTCTTTCTACCAGCCTTACCAATCTGGATGTTAGCGTGGTCAAGGTTGCCAACTTCTCCGATTGTAGCTCTGCAGTTGATTCTTACCATTCTAACTTCGCCGGATGGTAGTCTTACCTGAGCATAATTGCCTTCCTTAGCCATAAGCTGAGCACCGTTTCCAGCTGATCTAACTAGCTGAGCACCCTTTCCAGGCTTTAGCTCGATATTGTGAATGATTGTACCTACTGGGATATTCGCAATTGGTAGTGCGTTTCCTACCTTGATATCCGAATCTGGTCCAGATTCAACTACGTCTCCAACGCGTAGCTTGTTAGGAGCAACGATATATCTCTTTTCTCCGTCTGCGTAAACTAGAAGAGCGATGTTCGCTGTTCTATTTGGATCGTACTCGATAGTCTTAACTGTTGCTGGAATACCGTCTTTAGTTCTCTTAAAGTCGATAATTCTGTACTTAGGTCTGTATCCGCCACCTCTATGTCTAACGGTGATCTTACCTCTCACATTTCTTCCTGAATGCTTCTTCAGAGTTTTAGTAAGGGATTTTTCTGGCTTGCTAGCTGTTATCTCCTCGAAAGTCGAAACAGTCATGCCTCTCAGACCAGGAGTGGTTGGATTATACTTCTTAATTCCCATTATTTACTCCTCCTATTTTACAGTCCCTGGAAGATTTCGATCTCTTTGCTATCCGCAGCGAGAGTAACGATTGCTTTCTTATAAGAAGCTGTTCTTCCTACTGTTCTTCCCATTCTCTTAACTTTTCCATTAACGTTCATGATATTAACCTTAGCAACATCAACTCCGAAGATTTCTTCGACAGCCTGTCTAACCTCGGTCTTGTTAGCTGTATCAGCAACCTTGAAAACATACTTCTTGTCAGCCGACATGTCCATGCTCTGCTCGGTGATGATAGGCTTAAGTATTACGTCGTAACCGCTCTTCATTATGCGTATACCTCCTCAATTCTCTCAGCTGCTGCCTTAGTGAGCACGAGGCTGTAATGATTGATGATCTCATATACATTCATTGTGCTTACAAGTGCAGTTCTCACACCCTGAATGTTAGAAGCAGATCTAACAACGTTCTCATCCTTCTCATCCATTACGATGAGGGCCTTCTTATCAGCCTTGATATTCTCGAGAACCTTAACCATTTCCTTAGTCTTTGGTTCAGCGAACTTTAGCTCGTCTAGTACGATGATTTCCTTGTCAGCAACCTTAGCAGAAAGTACGGACTTAAGAGCAAGTCTCTTTACCTTCTTAGGAACTGCATATCTGTAGTCCCTTGGCTTTGGTGCGAAAACAATTCCACCACCTACCTGCGTAGGATCTGTTGTGCTTCCCTGTCTGTGGCGACCTGTACCCTTCTGTCTGAAAGGCTTGCGTCCGCCTCCTCTTACTTCACTTCTTGTCTTGGCAGATTGGGTTCCCTGTCTCTGGTTTGCCAAGTAATTCTTGACTACAGTCTGTACTGCAATTTCGTTTGGTTCGATTCCAAAGATTTCATCATTCAATGTAACTTCGCCAACCTCAGTACCGGCCATATTAAGCATCTTTACTTTTGCCATTAGTGATTCCTCCTTTCTGCCTCTTATTTATTCTGTCCTTTTACCGCACCCTTAACCTTAAGGAGTCCGCCCTTCTTTCCAGGAACAGCTCCCTTAACGAGAAGTAGGTTGCGATCAGCAATAACCTTTACGAGAACGATGTTCTGTACTGTAACTGTGTCTCTACCCATTCTTCCTGGGGCCTTGTTGCCCTTGAAGACTCTTGATGGGTATGTACCAGCGGCAAGAGCACCTGCAAGTCTCTTATGCTTGGAACCGTGAGTCATAGGTCCTCTGCGGTGTCCGTGTCTCTTGATGTTACCCTGAGTTCCCTTACCTTTGGAAACGCCTGTAACGTCAAGCTTCATTCCCTCTTCGAAATCAGCAACTGTGATTTCCTGTCCTACCTCGTAAGTCTCGCCATCTTCGACTCTGAACTCAGCGAGGTACTTCTTAGGAGCTACTCCGCACTTCTCAAAATGACCAGTCTCTGGCTTGTTGAGTCTGTGTGCCTTCTGCTCCTCGTAGCCAACCTGTACAGCATTGTAGCCGTCGGTCTCTACTGTCTTAACCTGCGTTACTACCTCAGGTCCGGCTTCGATTACGGTAACTGGTACTACAGCACCGTTCTCATTGAAGATCTGTGTCATGCCGATCTTCTTGCCTAAAAGTGTTTTCATAATTCTCCTCCTAGTGTCTTACAGCGGATCGCCCTGGTTTGGCCGAATTGCCCTCTCATGCGATCTTTCTAAAATCTAGCTTAGAGCTTGATTTCAATGTCAATGCCTGCTGGCATATCGAGCTTAGCAAGAGCGTCTGTTGTCTTAGTCGAAGCATTAGTAATATCGATAAGACGCTTGTGTGTTCTCTGCTCAAACTGCTCTCTGCTGTCCTTGTACTTGTGAACAGCTCTGATGATTGTTACGACTTCCTTCTCTGTTGGAAGTGGAATAGGGCCAGATACTGTAGCGCCTGTTCTCTCAGCAGTCTCAACAATCTTTGCTGCCGACTTATCCAATAGAGCATGGTCATAAGCCTTCAGTCTGATTCTGATTTTCTGTAGTTCGCTCATTAGTAGTTCCTCCTGTTTGTTTTGTACTGTTTTCGCTATGCTTGTACAGGACTTCGCCCGTTTTTACTTGCTACGCCTTAGCGCTTACACTCTTTCGTGCGTTTCCTAAAGGTTTACACAAATCAAAAATGGCGAACCCCCTCGCCCTCGTCTAGCGAGGACAATTCTCCGCAGAAATTACCTGATAGCCCAGCAACTTCCTGCTTCATCGCCTTAAACAAGCTTTTAAATTATACATGGCAAGAATTTACAATGCAAGGCTTTTTTGTACTTTTTTACGAAAGTAATTACAGTGTTTTCAAGTGTTACAGGCGGCTTCACACTAACACGGCTACGCGCGTTTCCTTGGTGTTGATATTTCATCAAAAATTATTCGTTTTTTTATGTTTTTTGTATAAATTGCACTATTTTATGGTTTGTTTCGTTCATTGGACTCAGCTGATCGAATATGAATAATTGATATGTTTTCTCAAAAATACATAAAAAATACATTATTTCGAAGTTAATATTTACCAAATGCGCCCTTAGTGGTCTTTTATCGTCTATTTATATTTTATGTTTCTATATGTATTTGATTCTCATATCGATACTATACGACTACATGTATGATACAATTCTCTTATAAGATATTGGGTTTCAGTATTTCTGAAAGGAGTATTAACAAAATGAAAAAGTTATATAAGAGTAAAAGTTGCGGTACTATTGTAGGCAAGGTATTTGATGATGGTGGAGTTCTCGCATGTTGCGGCGAAGACATGGAAGAGCTTGTACCAAAGACAGCTGATTCAGCTACTGAAAAGCACGTTCCTGTAGTTGAGTGTGACGGCAATCTCGTTAAGGTTACTGTTGGTAGCACACTTCACCCTATGACAGAGGAGCATCATATTCAGTTCATAATCCTTGAAACTAATCTAGGATTCCAAAGAAAAGCTCTAAAGGTTGATGGAGAGCCTGTTGCAACATTTGCCATCCAGGGCGGAGAGAAAGTTGTCGCTGCTTATGAGTATTGCAATATCCACGGCTTCTGGGTTAATGAGTTGAACTAATATTTCATGCTCAAGGTGTATGCCACCAACTAGTCTGCCTCAGGAGCTTTATCTTGATTGATACCGATTTATTAAAACAATTGGTTGCAGATTTCATAGAAAAGCATAAGCGGAAGGCGATGGCCTTCCGCTTATGCTTTCTTATGTTTACTTGCTCTTCCATATGTCTCTAACGAGCCTCTAGCCTGGTGGCCAAGTCATCTTTCTACGTCCAAGAATATGAATGTGCAGATGGTGAACAGTTTGCTGTCCATCTTCTCCAGTATTGATAACGGTTCTATATCCATTATCTAGACCTTCTTGAGCTGCGATATCCTTAATCTTGAGCATCATGTGTCCCATAAGCTCTCTGTCTGCGTCTTCTAAATCATTAAGAGATGCAACGTGCTTCTTGGGAACCATCAAAACATGTACAGGTGCCTCTGGAGCAGCATCACGGAAAACCGAAATAAGGTCATCCTCGTATACCATATCAGTAGGTATCTCACCTTTTGCAAGCTTGCAGAAAATGCAATCTTCCATATGACTCCTCCTTTCTAGACCACTTCAGCTAAGCAGCCTTCCTTATAGTTAGCGACTAGCCGAACCTCCACGAATTCGCCCGAGACCAGCTTTCGCTCCTCATCCTTAATATACACCTTTATATAGTTAGATGTATATCCTGTAGCATAATCTTCTTCAAAAGTTTCCACGAGCACTCTGTGTACTACGCCAAAGTTGCGTTTTTGGAACTCCTGTGCGACGTATTCCGCTCTACTAATCAGCTCATTTACACGGGTCATCTTGTCAGCGGGCGTCACTGTTTCCTTATACTTCGCAGCCTCAGTACCCTTTCTCGGTGAGAATTTGAATGCATGAACCCTGCCGAACGACGCCTTATCAACAACATCCAGAGTATCTGCAAAGTCTTCTTTCGTCTCCCCAGGAAATCCAACTATTATATCTGTTGTGATTCCATATAGCGGATCCACGCTGCGTATGGCCTCGACAATAGCGAGGTATTCATCCCTAGTGTATCTGCGTTTCATACCCTTCAGAACATTGTTGCTACCACTCTGTATAGATAGGTGCAGGTGTCTACAAAGTCTCTTGTACTTGACGATTCGCTCAACGTGTTCCTTGTCTACAACGTTAGGCTCAAGTGAACTCAGTCTCACTCTGAAGTCGCCCTCTAATTCATCAAGCCTCTTCAGCACAGTTTCAATTCCAGAAAGGTTTTCCTCGCCGTCCCTTCTCTCAAACGAGAAAGCTTCTTCGCTGCCATAGAGAGCCGTGTTTATCCCAGTCAATACAATTTCCTTGTAACCTCTATCTACAAGAGCTTTCGCCTCAGTGATAATCTCCTCTATCCCTCTGCTTCTGACCGCACCCCTTGCATAAGGAATCTTGCAGTAGGAGCAGAATCGGTTGCAGCCCTCTTCAATCTTTATGTATGCCCTCTGCATCTGCGACTCACTTGAGATTACAATGCCAGTCTCCTCATAGCCAACAAGCTCGCTAAGGGGAAGTATTTTTGTTTCAGTATCAGTCTCTTTGCCAGTCTTTCTAAGCTCCAAAGCATTCATAACCTCATCGCATATAGTAGATTTGAGGTTATTTCCAATAACTATATCAACATCAGGCATGGCCTCAAGCTCTTTACTAGCGGTCTGGGCATAGCAGCCAGTAACCACCATCACAGAATCGGGTCTGAGCTTCTTCATGCGCCTTATATATTTTCTCGACTTGCTATCAGCAACGCTTGTCACAGTACAAGTATTTATGACATAGGCATCAGCAGCTTCATCCTCCCCCACGATTTCAGCACCGCGGGACATGAACTCTTCCTTCATAGCCTCTGTCTCATATTGATTCACCTTGCATCCAAGCGTATGAAAAGCAATCTTCATATGTGTTACCCGTCCTTTACAATGATGGGTTAAAGTCTAACACACCTCTTTATAACGGTCAACGAGGCTAAGGCAACGAACGAAGTTAAAAATAATCCAAGGTACATATATAGCAGTGAACCATCCCCAGTTCTTGGAATTGTCGGTTGTGTAACTCTGATCGTTTGATCCCGATTATTTATATCCTCATGTGTTGCAACGAGCTGTCCTTTCTCGTTATACACCTTTTCGTATGCTACGAGCTCCTTGCCAGCGATTTTGGACGTATTAAGTTTAAACGATACTGGTGCTGTACCATTTCCTTTACTTGTAAAAGTGGTGCTTCCTACTACATCTTTTCCGTCTTCTTCGTAAGGCTTGCCAGTCTTCTTATCCATCAGGACACCTCTTACGGTGTAGCTATGTCCCATAATCAGATTCTCGTACTTGACTGTGTCAACAAGCGATACATTCTTTGCCTTTGAAATTATCTTCGCTCCTCCCTTACCAGTCATCTTGGTTCCAATAGATGGGTAGTAGATGGACTGAGCAGAATCATTGATATCAGCATGCACTGCAATGGGAACGTTTCTATAAGTTAATGTTTCAAATACTACGGTCACCTTATCCTGGCGGAGAGTCGAGTCATATCTGAATTCGAGCTCTATTTCTCCGTCTGCGTTCTCCGCTGTAAATTCTTTTTCAGCAGTAATCTCTTTGTCATCCTTATCAAGGATAGGTTTATTCTTCTCCTTGTCCATTAGGACTCCTGTCACCTTATACTTTTTGCCGATGATAAGGTTCTTGTACTTAACCTTGTCGATGATTTTCTCTTCCTTGCTAGGGGCGCCTGTATTTGTGCCAGACTCAGCTGAATGTGCCTCCGTTTTAATCTCCGGATGACGAAGAGTCTGGTTGTCATCGTTTATATCGCGGTGATTTGCAATCTCTTTGCCTTTATACTTTAGTGTCTCAAAGACAACAGTGTCCTTTCCAGCTAGCTTAGTAGTATCAAAGGTAAACTCAAGCCCTATCTCTCCGTTTGCAACGCTGTCAGAACTCGTCGAATTCTGCGCGGTAACCGTGAACTCTTTCTGAGAAGTAATCCTGCTGCCATTCTGTTCAAGTGGCTTTCCTGTACTCTTATCCATCAGCACACCTTCGAGAGTATATGTTTCACCTTCATACAAGTTAGAGAAGCTCACAACGTCCTTAACCTTAGTCTTCGGACCGTACATCGCAATTGAATCCTCTGTCGCAATGTCCATAGCCTTAGTTCCGATTTTAGGGATAGCAGGGTTGTTGACATGCGAAGATGGCTCTCCTGAGTTGAAATACACGGCCGACCCAGCTCCATCGCCATCGATTTTCTTTGTATATACAGTTTTATCCAGGAGATATCCCGCTGGGGCTTTTGTCTCACGGATTGTTACAGTTCCGCGTGGCAGCACAGCATCGCCCTGTTCTGTAACAAAGAGAGGATCGCTGCCCTTTACGATGTTCTTATCTCTGAGCTCTGCAGTGTATTTACCAGAAGCATCCTTAGTCGTTCTTAGTTTCCATGTGCGAACAACCTTTGCGTTTTCAACAGGTCCAATAGTATCATAATACTTAACTTCAAATTCAGCACCAGTCATGTCGCTAGGATTCATGTAACTATCACCACTAGCTTTTTTCTCGAGAAAAATCTTAACAGGCGCAAACACAGGTGAATCATATGACTGCACTGTGCTCGTAGTTTCAGCCTTGCTCTCCACCTTATAAACAGTCTTGTCTAGCTCATAGCCTACTGGGGCTATCGTCTCCCTTACAGTGTATCGACCAGGCTTCACTTCCAAAGCTTCGGTTCTACCTTTTTCATCAGTCGTCAGTTTTCCGACTGCCGTTCCTGCTTCATCGTAAACCGTATACACTGCACCAGCTAGAGAATACGTGCCTTTGCACTCTCCAGCAATCTTGATATTGTTGCCGATGGATTTAACAACTTCAATCTTCCCATATGGTTTAAGCCCCCATGCTAGCATCATCTGTGATCCATTAGTTGGATAAGCTAGATATGATTTAAAATTTTCAGGAATTTCGCCCTTGTAGGCCTTCGCATCCTGCATCATACGATTGATTAGAGGTCTTGAGTTAACTCTTTCATATGCAGGTCTGCCATTAACTCTTCTAGCCGCACATACTAATGCAAAGTAATACTCTTTCTCATCATAGTTGCTCTTCTGCCACTTATCTATACTGGCAAGGTACGCGAATTTTGCAAACAGAGAATCCGATGCCTGCTTTGTAAGTGTCACGACCTGCCCCACTTCTGCAGTCTTAAAGTTCTTACCATCTGCACATGCCGCATCATGGATAAGTCTATCGATATTAACCTTGAAAATACTAGCATGATTACGGTTATTATCCTTGTACTGCTTATGCCATGTTACGGTTCCTCTCGTTGGTTCAGCCTCTGGACTTGCTACCACAGACCTAAACGAGGAAGCCCCTCTAGGAGTTGCTGCCCCTACGCTCATGGTCATCCTTCTGCTGACATTATCGTATGATGCAGACTCTGGTATTCGCTCTAAAGTATTAGTATTATGAACACTCCCTCTTCTGCCTTCTTCGTTGTCGAACTCGCCTTCCATTACAATGTTCGCTTCGGCACTACGTGCTTTACCATCTGACGCGCTATTAGCTGAACCTGCTACGCTTGAACCTTCATTGATATTCACCGCTTTGATAGTGAAATCCGCATGACCACCTGTCAGCTTAATAATGAATTTCCCTTCACTATTTTTATTTACAAAGCGAGTAGCCGAGTCTCCTTTCATATCCACATCGCCGTACATGCTTGCATTCTTTCCACCATCGAGAGCTATAATTTCAAGAATTACGCCTCTATCCAGTTTGTAATTAATCTGGTACTCATCTCCCGTCCTTGCACTCCGGGCAAAAGTCTCTCCATTTGATAGATTGGTATTATCTGAAGTCCCAGACTTCAAAGCTGAAAGCTTCGCCCCATTTCCAGTTACTTTGAGCTGAAGTCTCGCAGCCGTATCAGGCGGAATGATATTTACACTGCCATCAGGAGCTTTACCTGAGCTTAGCGCAAAAGCCTGTGATGTTCCAAGAAGCATAACTATACACAGCATCGAGACGATGCAATTATAAATACGTTTAATATTCATTGCTCACCTCAACATCCAGTTCTAATTGCCTTCATCTTCTGAAGCTGGCATATCCTCGAACCTATCAGCAAGAAGCCTAGAGAGTTCCCTAGCCTCATCCTCATGCAAAGTAATCCCTCTGCTCATATGCTCGTGATCAGAATCCCAGTCACGAATATCGAACTTTGGTGTTCTGTCGTTCCACTGAATTAGATTAAGTTCCTTGCTCCAATTGTTCTTATAGGTAGCCAGTACCCCGATGTGATCCAAAATCTTGTAAGTTACACTTCTTTCATTGTTAGTTGCCATTCTAAAACTCCTTCCATTTATACACGGTGCTATCGCACCTCACTTTCATGTAAATTATATGGTTCCTGTGGAGCTGACAACAATGCAAGAAGTACACTATAAGTAGCGAGATTATCCCTTTTATGAGGGTTTTTATAATGCGCTTTAAAGCGACCTAGAAACATTAGTTTTAATACGGATTTTATGATATGAATTAAAATTTAGAAGCAAAAAATTAAAAGGACCTCTGCACGGTAGAGGTCCTAAGCGCCCTTTGGCGGTTTTATATTTAACACACTTATTGTGTCTAAATACTAGCATAAGTATGTCACATAAAGTTCGTTGATGTAATGAAATGCACATTTTATGTTCCGAATGACACAAAAATGTGTTTTTCATGTCATCATTGCTCGATTTTGATTCTTCATAGGCTATCTAATCACGAATTCTATTCATCTCTTTACGAGCTGTCTCCACATACGAAGCTGCTTCACCAGCTATACCAGCCCTTTCCTCAGGACCGAGCTCTCTGATTACTTTGGCCGGACGACCCATTATGAGCACGCCATCGGGAAATTCTTTGCCCTGAGTGACGAGCGACCCCGCTCCGACGATGCATTCACACCCGATTTTTGCATCATCCATTATTATCGATCCCATGCCGATAAGTGTTGAATCGCCTATAGTACAGCCGTGAATAAGTGACATATGACCTATTGTCACATCAGCTCCTATGTATGTCCCGCCGTTTGTCGCTATATGAATTACAGAGCCATCCTGGATATTAGTTCTGTCACCGATAACAATATCTTTGCCGCTAGAGCGAAGCACAGAATTGTACCAGATATTCACATCCTTACCAATTTTAATATTCTCAGGTCCGCTAAGCTGTACACCATCAGCGATGAATACGCTATCATCGTATAACCCAAGCTTTTTTACCTCTCTATTATCCATATTATGTGATGCCTTTCTATTTTCTTTAGCCTCTGGCCGCAGACTGTTTTCCTTATAAATTATTTCACTACTAAATATACACCTCTTTGCAATATTCTACAAAGTTTGTATTCCAAACTCACCTCACTGAGTGTACAATTTAGTTAAATAATTAATGTATTGTAAAGCTCGTAGCTTAAGCTAGCAACCAGTAATTAGCTTGTGATGGAGGATAAACCAATGGGATTGATTGCTAACTACCAATATATCAATGACGCAAACCTCAACGTTCTTATACACCTTGCGAATCTCGATGATGAAGAAGAAGTTTTTGAAACTATTGAAGATTTAAACGAAGAAGCTGAAATTTTTCTTGATACTGATAAGATGTGGGATGTGATGCACTTCGTTCTAACAGGAGTGAGCACCGATGAGAGGTCTAGTAATAACCCCCTCAGCGTTGCAGTTATCGGCGTGGACTTATTTGAAGATTTAAGCCAATTCGTCGCATGTGTAAAAAATGACCGTGTCCCTGAAATAATTTCGGCGCTCGAGGGTTTCGATTATGAAAAGGCTCTTGAAGATTTCAATATGGAAGATTGCGCAAATGCTGGCCTGTATCCAAACATATGGGATAAAGATGATGAGGACTTGATCGATGAGCTAATAGAAGAAATCGCTGATTACATCGAAGGACTTCGAGACTTCTATAAGAAGGTACTCGAAGCCGGAGGACATGCACTTATTACGATTTATTAATGGAGATATATGACGATTAATTTAGCGGATGCGATTTTGAAAACAGCAGGCTTAAATGAAGCCCTGATGCGAGAATGCGATATATTTTTCTGCGATAAGCCTCGAGACACTGAGTATTCGGGGCATGGTGAAGTATATTCGTCTTCGTTTGAAACATTTGCTGTTGACGGAAGCGGCGGAGAATATGTAAAGCTTGAAGATGGCAGCATCGGGTATATTAGCAGCGAAGGGAGCGTCGGAAGAGTTGCTGAAAGCATGGAGGATTTACTTCAATTTCTAATTCACGCGGGATGCATTTCGGATTTTAGCTGTAAATGCATCTACAAAAGCGACGAGCTGTTATCCGCATTTTGCAGCGGTTACATCGAGAAATCACGCAAGTCATATAATGAGAAAGGTACTGATTTCGACGAAATTAGAGGCGAGATTGCGAAGAAGTTATCGCTTGAGTATGATTCTGGTAAGCTCCCCGAGTACGCGAAGAGATTTTACGAAGCTGCCAGCAGAGAGCCACTATTCACCTGCAAGTTCGGAGATGGAGAAGACGAGTTTGTATGTGACGGGATTATTTCGGATATTCTCGGACTATGGGTAAACGAGCTAGTGGGTATGACTAGAGACGAGATTCTAAATTATTAACCGTTAGCTCTGTTCTTCAGCTTCTCGACCTTCTTATCCTTACGTTCCTCTAGCTCAGCGATTTGACCAAGTAAAAAGCTCTCAAAATCGCCTTCAACATCATGCATCTCATAGCCATCGAAAACAATTATCTTGCCTTCTCTATCGAAACAGAATATCTGCTCACCGTCACCTATTACCGAGAAGAACGGGATGCAGTCAGATAGCCCACTTTCATGGAAAGCCCTTGTATTTGCACGTAAGTCTAGGTACTCTGGGACTTCGCTTGAGATGCCGTAAACCATGATTCCGCGGCAAAATTCCCAAAATGGTGCAACTTCATACTCCTGTGCCATAGGCCAGATTTCTTCTCTTACTTCCATGTATAGACCACCAAGCGGAGACATTGTAAACTCTTTGAAATCCTCCGGTAGCTTTATATTGAACTCGCTCTCAAAAGATTCTATATCTTGCTCTGACGGCGTGTCATCTCCACATGCGAAAACCTGATAAGTTTCTTTGTCGTAGTTTCTAAAATAATCGTAAATCTTTTCTATAGACATATTTCACCTCGTTATACTCCCGACAATTTGCCTGGATACTGATTTCACTAATATATTCATTATACTTTCTGTCACATATTTATTGTAGTGATTCAGTATAAAGAAATCAATAATATCCAAGTTAGTATGCCAGTTATACAAAGTAAGCAACATAAAAACAGGGGCGCATGCGCCCCTGTCATTAGTTATTTGGTGGTATTCCCT
>NZ_CALISE010000018.1 GCF_938041965.1 uncultured Mogibacterium sp.
GTTCGGATTGAAGTCTGCAACTCGACTTCATGAAGCTGGAATCGCTAGTAATCGCGGATCAGAATGCCGCGGTGAATACGTTCTCGGGCCTTGTACACACCGCCCGTCATACCATGAGAGCTGGTAATACCCGAAGCCGGTGGCCTAACCGCAAGGAAGGAGCCGTCGAAGGTAGGACTAGTGATTGGGGTCAAGTCGTAACAAGGTATCCCTACGAGAACGTGGGGATGGATCACCTCCTTTCTAAGGAGAAAGATGTGAAGCAACAAGTTGTTGAAGAAGTTTTATTACCTGTTTAGTTTTGAGAGATCTCGCAAGAGGTAGCTCAGAAGGAAGTAGCTGTTCTTTGAAAACTGAATAACAGAAGAAGACAATAGATAGGTCTTTTTCGAAAAGTTGTGATAACAAGATTAACTAAGAAAGTCTAAAACGAAATAGTTAACAGTTCTCGTAAAGCATAAACGTATATAAGTGATTAAATTAGTAAGAGCGTACGGTGGATGTCTTGGCATATAGAGCAGAAGAAGGACGCAGATAACGGCGAAACGCCTCGGGGAGTCGTACACAGGCAACGATCCGGGGGTATCCGAATGGGGAAACCCGATAAAGTTGAAAAGCTTTATCATCCTTAAGCCAATACATAACTTAAGAGAAGGCAACCCAGGGAATTGAAACATCTTAGTACCTGGAGGAGAAGAAAATAAGAATGATTCCGAGAGTAGTGGCGAGCGAAATCGGAGCAGCCCAAACCAGCAAAGAGCTGGGGTAGTAGGACCACGACAAGTGATTGAAAAGAGATAGTCGAATGGCATTGAAAGGTCAGCCACAGAAGGTGCAAGCCCTGTAGGCGAAATCTCGATTCACGCGAGTGGGATCCTGAGTACGTCGGAGCACGTGAAACTCTGACGGAAGCGACCGGGACCATCCGGTAAGGCTAAATACTCCTATATGACCGATAGTGAACCAGTACCATGAGGGAAAGATGAAAAGAACCGCGGGAGCGGAGTGAAATAGATCCTGAAACCGTATGCTTACAAAAAGTCAGAGCACATTAAGGTGTGATGGCGTGCCTTTTGTAGAATGAACCGGCGAGTTATCTTTACATGCGAGGTTAAGCAGACAATGCGGAGCCGTAGCGAAAGCGAATCTTAATAGGGTGGCAAGTATGTAGAGATAGACCCGAAGCCGTAGTGATCTAGTCATGAGCAGGTTGAAGGCTGGGTGAATCCAGCTGGAGGACCGAACCGACCCCCGTTGAAAAGTTGGCGGATGACTTGTGATTAGCGGAGAAATTCCAATCGAACACGGCGATAGCTGGTTCTCCCCGAAATAGCTTTAGGGCTAGCGTTGAACGAATCTACCCGGAGGTAGAGCACTGAAATCATGCGGGCGGCATCTCGCCGTACCAAATGATATCAAACTCCGAATGCCGGGCAAGAATATTCAGCAGTCAGACTGTGGGTGATAAGGTCCATGGTCAAAAGGGAAACAGCCCAGATCATCAGATAAGGTCCCAAAATTTACGCTAAGTGGAAAAGGATGTGGAGACGCGCAAACAGCTAGGAGGTTGGCTCAGAAGCAGCCATCCTTCAAAGAGTGCGTAACAGCTCACTAGTCGAGTATCTCTGCGCCGAAAATTAACCGGGGCTAAGCGTAATACCGAATCTATGGATTTATACTTAGGTATAAGTGGTAGGGGAGCGTTCCATACAGCATTGAAGGTATACCGTAAGGAGTGCTGGAGCGTATGGAAGTGAGAATGCCGGTGTGAGTAGCGAGATGTGGGTGAGAATCCCACACACCGAAAAACCAAGGTTTCCAGGGGAAGGTTCGTCCGCCCTGGGTAAGTCGGGACCTAAGGCCAGGCCGAAAGGCGTAGTCGATGGATAGCAGGTTGATATTCCTGCACCCGCGAGTAAAGTGATGGAGTGACAGATAGGGTTAACCAGAGTCCTAAATGGATTGGGCAAGGCAAGCAGGAGAGTGGCGTAGGCAAATCCGCGTCGGATACTCAAAGGCTTGACTCAAGCGAACGCGCGAGCAAGTAGTGAAGAAGGTGATACCAGGTCTCGAGAAAAGCTTCTAGCGATAATTTACTAGCGGCCCGTACCAAAACCGACACAGGTGGTTGAGGCGAGTAGCCTAAGGTGAGCGAGAGAACTGTTGCCAAGGAACTCGGCAAATTGACCCCGTACGTTAGCAATAAGGGGTGCTCGAAAGAGCCGCAGTGAATAGGCCCTAGCAACTGTTTAACTAAAACATAGCTCTCTGCGAAGTCGCAAGACGAAGTATAGGGGGTGACACCTGCCCGGTGCTGGAAGGTCAAGGGGATTTGTCAGACGCAAGTCAAAGCATTGAACCGAAGCCCCAGTGAACGGCGGCCGTAACTATAACGGTCCTAAGGTAGCGAAATTCCTTGTCAGGTAAGTTCTGACCCGCACGAAAGGTGTAATGATTTGGGCACTGTCTCGGCAGCAGACTCGGTGAAATCTTAGTACCTGTGAAGATGCAGGTTACCCGCAACTAGACGGAAAGACCCCATGGAGCTTTACTGTAGTCTGCTATTGAGTTTCGGTTAAGTATGCACAGGATAGGTGGGAGACGATGAGACTGGTCTTTCGGGATCAGAGGAGTCACTGTTGGGATACCACTCTTACTTAATTGAAATTCTAACTCTAAGCCGTGATCCGGCTAGAGGACCGTGGCAGATGGGCAGTTTGACTGGGGCGGTCGCCTCCCAAAGAGTAACGGAGGCGCACAAAGGTACTCTCAGAATGGTTGGAAATCATTCAACGAGCGCAAACGCAGAAGAGTGCTTGACTGCGAGACAAACAAGTCGAGCAGGGACGAAAGTCGGTGTTAGTGATCCGGCGGTGCAGAATGGAATGGCCGTCGCTTAACGGATAAAAGCTACCCTGGGGATAACAGGCTGATCTCGCCCAAGAGTTCACATCGACGGCGAGGTTTGGCACCTCGATGTCGGCTCATCGCATCCTGGAGGTGAATTCGCTTCCAAGGGTTGGGCTGTCCGCCCATTAAAGCGGTACGCGAGCTGGGTTCAGAACGTCGTGAGACAGTTCGGTCCCTATCTGTTGTGGGCGTTGGAAATTTGAGGAGAGCTGCCCCTAGTACGAGAGGACCAGGGTGGACGTTCCTACGGTGCACCAGTTGTCACGCCAGTGGCATAGCTGGATAGCTGAGAACGGACCGGATAAACGCTGAAGGCATCTAAGCGTGAAACCGACTCCAAGATTAGATTTCCCATCATTTCAAATGAATAAGACCCCTTGAAGACGACGAGGTTGATAGGTCAGAGATGTAAGTGTAGCGATACATTCAGTTGACTGATACTAATAGGTCGAAGATTTATTCACGAGAGAACGCACACACGACTGTTTGAAAAAGACGAAGTCAGAAACTGTTATTTAGTTTTCAGGGAACAGAAGACCTGAAAGAAGAAAGATCCGGTGATGATGGCGCAGTGGCCACACCTGTACCCATCCCGAACACAGAAGTTAAGCACTGTAGCGGCGAAAATAGCGCAAGCAAATCTAGCACGTTGCCGGGTCATCGAGAGCATGGTTCTCCATCGCTCTCCCTTTTTTTATACTTTTTATGGGTTTAGATGTTATAATATTATCCATGAAAAGCACAGATAAATATCAATCACGAATCCGCATACTGATTGGTCTTTTTTCGATTTTGTTTGGTGTTTTATTTATCTTATTGATTAAGTTAATGTTTTTTACCTCACGCACATTATCGGAAAAAGATTGTCAAGATTGTTTATCGGTTATACAGACGAATCAGAATAGTTCTGTAGAAACTACGCCAAGTCCTAGTCCTACACCAACTCCTTCTTCGAATCCTGAGCCTACAGCCGTACCAACTATTGATACAACGACAATTACTTCAATTCAGAAGATAACAAATAAGAGTCATCCGATTGATTCTACA
The DNA here is from genome assembly GCF_938041965.1 of uncultured Mogibacterium sp. Lineage (GTDB taxonomy): Bacteria > Bacillota > Clostridia > Peptostreptococcales > Anaerovoracaceae > Mogibacterium. The sequence continues at coordinate 3,958 of NZ_CALISE010000018.1, forward strand.
TATGTGCCATCTGATTTAACAGCAGTTAATGTAAGTTCAAATGGGACACAGTATCTTAGGAGTGAAGCGGCGTCTGAATTAGCAAAGATGTTTACGGCAGCACTTAAGGATGGAGTTAACTTATATTTAGTTAGTGGGTATCGTTCTTATGCACAACAATTAGATCTCTATAATACATATGTAAGTACAGACGGGAAAGCTTTAGCAGACACATATGATGCGATTCCGGGTGCTTGTGAACATCAACTTGGATTAGCGGTTGACTTATCTGATGACAATCGTGATCATGATATTGATGCTTCATTTGAAATGACAGCAGCGTACCAATGGCTTATGAAACATAGCTATGAATATGGATATATACTTCGATTCCCACGTGGAAAAGAATCGATAACGAGTATCGCATATAATCCTTGGAGTTTTAGATATATTGGCGTCGAAGAAGCAAAGAAAGTTTATGATTCAGGCTTAACATTAGAAGAGTATTATAAAGTGAATGATTAAGGAAAGATGGAAAATCTTTCCTTAATGTTTTTTTAAAATTTAGTGTAAAATAGTCAAGTACATTTCAGGAGGTAGCGATGGTTAAACAATTAATGAAAAGTATTCGTGAGTTTAAATTAGCGACAATACTGACACCAACGTTTGTGGTTGGTGAAGTCATCATTGAAGCGTTGATTCCATTTTTAATTTCATTATTAATCAATGATATTAAAGCTGGTTGTGATTTATCAGTAATTTTAGGATATGCATGGAAGTTAGTTGTTTTATCACTGCTTTCACTATTATGTGGATATTTAGCAGGTATCTATTGTGCAGAGGCTAGTACAGGATTTGCACGCAACTTACGTTATGATATTTTTACTAATATCCAGAAATTTTCCTTTTCAAATATTGATAAATTCTCATCTGCCTCATTAGTTACTCGATTAACAACAGATATTCAAAATGTGCAGATGGCATTCATGATGATTATTCGTACCGCTGTACGTGCCCCATTAAACTTAATATTTTCCTTTACAATGGCATATATTATGGGTGGGTCAATGGCAGTAATCTTCTTAATCATCATTCCTTTCTTAGGAATTGGACTATATTTGATTGTTAGAACGGTTATGCCAGTATTTAAGAAGGGATTCCCTCTCTTTGATAAGATTACACGTATTGTAGAAGAAAACGTAAAGGGTATTCGTGTTGTGAAATCCTTTGTACGTGAAGATTATGAAATCAATAAATTTGACGAAACATCAAATGATATTCGTAAAATGTTTACACGTGCAGAACAGATTATCGCTCTGAATAATCCATTAATGCAGATAAGCATTTATGCGGTTATGTTATTTGTGTTGATGTTTGGTTCTGAAATGATCATCAAAACAAATGCGACAAGTTTAGACGTCGGACAGTTATCTACTTTGATGACTTATGGATTCCAAATTATGGTTTCCTTGATGATGTTATCGATGGTGTTTGTGATGATTACTTTCTCTGAAGAATCATGCAAGCGTATCGTTGAAGTGTTAAATGAAAAGAGCTCGATTACTTCGAAAGAAAATGCGATTACAGAAGTGAAGGATGGCTCGATTGATTTTGATCATGTTCGTTTCAAATATTCTCGAGCTGCAGAAAGACCAGTTCTAGAAGATATTGATGTACATATTAAGTCTGGTGAAACCATCGGTATCATTGGTGGAACGGGTTCAGCAAAGTCTTCTTTTGTACAGTTGATTCCTCGTCTATACGATGTTACCGAAGGTACAGTACGTGTTGGCAAAGAAGATGTTAGAGACTATGATCTTGTGACATTACGTGATTCCGTTGCGATGGTATTGCAGAAGAATGTGTTATTCTCCGGTACAATTGCGGATAATATCCGGTGGGGTAATAAGGATGCAACATTAGAAGAAGTGAAGCATGTATGTCATTTGGCTTGCGCAGATGAGTTTATAGAGCAGATGCCAGATGGTTATGATACTTGGATTGAACAGGGTGGAACAAACGTTTCTGGTGGTCAGAAGCAAAGACTCTGTATCGCAAGAGCTCTCTTAAAGCAACCAAAGATTTTGATTATGGATGACTCAACATCTGCAGTAGATACAAAGACAGACGCAATCATCCGTAAGGCGATGAAAGAATATATCCCAGAAACAACAAAGATTATCATTGCCCAAAGAACTTCATCCGTAGAAGATGCGGACCGAATCATCGTATTGGATAGCGGTAAAATCGATGCAATTGGCACAAGTGAAGAATTACTAAAGACAAATCAAATCTACCGTGAAGTATATCTATCTCAGAATAAACAAGGCACTGAGGAAATCGTGGAAGAAGGAGGTGTTCGTTAATATGAATCAGAAACAAACGAATCGTAAAAAATCCTTCAGGAGAATTATGAAGATGGTACTATCCTACTATCCAATTTTATTTCCGCTGATTGTAGTATTAATCATTATCAATGCAATTTTAGGTGCTTTACCATCTATTTTCCAGCAAAACGTCATCGCTGTATTACAACAAGCTTGGGATCAAGGTTGGACTTGGGAAGTCACAAAGCCACATATAGTTGAACTAGTTGGAACTCTAGCGATGGTTTATTTTGTTGCATTAATTATCGGTATTGCATATACGCAGTTAATGGCATTCTTCACACAAGGCGTTCTACATAAGATACGTAAAGAAGTATTTACGCATATGCAGAAGCTGCCTATTCGTTATTTCGATACACATCCTCATGGTGATATCATGTCTCACTATACGAATGATATTGATGCAATGCGGCAGATGATTTCACAGAGTTTCCCACAGTTATTGATTTCGATTGTTACAATCATAACGATTATCGCTATCATGTTCTATTATAGTATTCCAATGGCGGTAGTTATTTTGATTGGTGCAGCAGTATCCATTGAGATTACACGTAAGCTAGGTGGTCTTTCTGCAAAGTACTTCATCTTACAACAGAAGGCAACCGGTAAGACAGAGGGTGTGATTGAAGAAATGGTGAATGGACAGAAGGTTATCAAAGTGTTCAACCACCAAGATGAAGCTGAGGAGATTTTCAACCGAGCAAATAATGAACTCTATGAAGCTTCCAATACGGCTAATCGTTATTCCAATATCTTGATGCCAGTTTTAAACAACGTGAACTATTTAATTTATGTATTCGTTGCGGTAGCTGGTGGTATCTTCATTCAAGAGAAATTCCCAAACTTATCAATTTCAGGTTTGCCATTCTCGATCGCAGTTATTGTGCCATTCTTGGGAATGTCACGCCAGTTCGCAGGTATGATTCAGCAGATTTCTCCACAGATTAACTCGATTGTAATGGGACTTGCGGGTGCTGAACGCGTCTTTGAATTACTTGATCAAGAGCCTGAAGTAGATGATGGAATTGTAACACTTGTTAATGCGACAGAAAAGGATGGTGAGCTCAAGGAAACAAACGAGCAGACAGAACTTTGGGCTTGGAAGTACCCACATGAAGATGGAACGGTTTCCTATACGAAGGTGGCTGGTGATGTTCGTTTTGCGAGTGTGGACTTTGCGTATAATCCAGATAAGATGATCTTGCATAATGTGACTCTGTTTGGTAAGCCTGGTCAAAAAATTGCCTTTGTAGGTGCGACAGGTGCGGGTAAGACAACGATTACTAACCTCATTAACCGTTTCTATGACATCGCAGATGGAAAGATTCGTTATGATGGTATCAATATCAATAAGATTAAGAAATCTTCTTTACGTAAGTCTTTAGGCATCGTATTACAGGATACCGTATTGTTTACAGGTACTGTTATGGATAACATTCGTTATGGGCGCTTAACAGCGACAGATGAGGAATGTATCGCAGCAGCGAAGCTTGCTGGTGCAGATGGCTTTATTCGTCACTTACCACAAGGCTATCAAACGATGTTAAATGGAGATGGTTCTAATCTTTCGCAAGGTCAGTGCCAGCTCTTGGCAATCGCTAGAGCAGCAGTCGCCGATCCTCCAGTGATGATTATGGATGAGGCTACTTCTTCCATCGATACACGTACAGAGCAGATTGTACAGACGGGTATGGACCGTTTGATGAATGGACGTACTGTATTTGTTATCGCTCACCGTCTATCTACGGTTAAGAATTCAAATGTGATTATCGTATTAGACCATGGACGTATTATTGAACGTGGTACTCATGAAGAATTACTTGCCCAAAAGGGTCAGTACTACCAGTTATATACAGGTGCGTTTGAATTAGAATAGACATAAAAAAGTTTATGCGTATGTGCATAAACTTTTTTAGAAGAATTTTAGTTTTCTCTTTTTCGCTTCTCCAACTAAATCAATATCTTGTACATAGTTTAAATCAAGTCCTTCCACTACAGATAGAGCACGATTTAGGTTTTGGTCAGTTAAGAATTGTTTTGGGTCATGTACATCCAAACCAATGATAATTGGACATTTCTTCTTTGCAAAAATTTCAAAGAATTCTCTTGTTGGATAGGCATAACGTTCTCCATCAAGATATTCCTTCTTACCAATACGAACACCAGTACCACAGTTTAATTCGAGTGGAATGTCATAGTAGCGTGATATATCTGCAATCTTTTCGGCAGCCTTTAGGACACTCTCATCAATCCTTGGATATTTCCATAGAAATACATCAGGATGGGCAATATAATCACACATATAATGTTGGCAAGCTTCCTCTAAACATTTCACGTAGAGTTCTACTTGGTCTTTATTTTCAAATTCATAGACACTATCTTTATCAATAGTAAGGTTGTGCTGTCCTAAAATAATATAATCTAGTGTTTTTCGATACTCACGAATAGTATCCCATTGACTTGGATAGTATTCGACTTCCATGCCAAGATGAATATCAATTTGAGCAGCGTATTTTTCTTGTAATGAACGAATGGATTGATAATAATCGGGGATTTGTTCAATATTCATGCGTAATCTAGGACATGGTGTAGGATATGCGGCATGGTCACTAAATCCAAGAACTGTTAAACCTGCTTGAACAGCAGCTTGTACATATTCTTCATCTGCACCAATCGCATGTCCACAACGGGCAGTATGTGTATGATAATTTGCTTTAATCATGGGGTATACCTCCAAAACGAAGAAATTATAACATTCATACTAGAGATTGACAAAATGCTCAAAAGTAATATCATAATAGTTGAATAGTTGTTCAATTGTTATATATATTAGAGGTATTAAAATGGAATATAAATATCGTGTTGTAGGAATTGATTGTGCAGATTGTGCTGCAGAACTAGCAGAGGAAATTAGAAAAATAGATGGTGTATTGAGTGCGGATATTCACTTTATGCAGCAGAAGATGTTTTTTGCCTGTGAAGAAAAAAATCATTCTGTGATTGAACAGAAGGTTTTTGACATTATCCATGACGACGAACCGGATGCTGTGATTACGGCTCTACACGAAGAACCAAAACATCTCTTTAAATTTAATATTAAGAATATCGATTGTGCAGATTGTGCAAATGAGATTGCGGAAAAGGCAATGGAAATCGAAGGTGTAGAGCATGCGGAAGCTGACTTCATGCATGCAATTCTACGCGTACAGTTTGCGACAGCTGAATATACACGCATTGAAAATGAACTACGTGAAATGATTGCTAGAGAAGAGCCAGAAGTTGAATTCTCGCGGTATTATGTAGAACAAAAGATTGAAAAGAAAGAAAACCATAGTACACAAATTATGATAGCTCGATTGGTATTGGGTGCACTATTATTTGGTCTATCATTCTTACTCACAGGAATCACAAGTAATATTTCAACACTACTTGCGTATATCCTTCTTGGCTACGACGTTATCTATAAAGCCTTCAATAATTTAAGACGAGGAAATCTATTAGACGAGCATTTCCTTATGACTATCGCAACTTTTGCGGCGTTATATTTAAGCGATTGGAAGGAAGCAACTGGGGTTATGTTATTCTACCAGATTGGGGAATTCTTCCAGGATTTAGCAGTGGAACATTCTCGTAGGTCCATCACATCCTTGATGGATATTCGCCCAGACTATGCATACGTACAAAGTGGAACAGAGTTTGTCAAAGTTGATCCAACAGAGGTGCAGATTGGCGATATTATTCAAGTAAAACCAGGAGAACGTATTCCTTTAGATGGTGTTATTGTGACTGGAAGTTCTTCTCTTGATACAGCATCTCTAACAGGTGAATCAAATCTACGTGATGTGGATGTAAATGATGAGGTAATCTCAGGTGTTGTAAATACAAGCGGTGTGCTATTAATTCGTACAACAAAAGAATTCGCACAATCAACAGTTTCAAGAATTCTAAATATCATCGAAGAAAATAACGAGACAAAGTCAAAACAAGAAAAGTTCATTACAAAGTTCTCTCATTACTACACTCCTACAGTTGTTGCATTAGCAATTCTTGTAGCTATTATAGTAGCGATTTTGACTGGTGATATTAATGAGGGTATCTATCGTGCTTGTACATTTTTGGTTATCTCTTGTCCATGTGCATTAGTGATTTCTATTCCACTTTCGTTCTTTGCGGGAATTGGTGGATTATCCATGCATGGCATCATGTTAAAAGGAGCAAATTACGTTGAAAAGATTGCGAGGATTCGTACAATCGTATTTGATAAAACGGGCACTTTAACAACAGGACAGTTTGCAGTAAATCGTTTATTAGATAGTAGAGATGACGAAAAACTACTAAAACTTGCAGCCTATGCGGAAAGTTATTCAAATCATCCAATTGCTAGAGCAATTCAAAACGCATATCAATTTGAGATTGATCAAGCAAAGATTTCTGATATGCAAGAGATCGCAGGTAGAGGCATTTCAATTGCATTAGAAAACCATCAGGTGCTCGCTGGTAATTATAAGATGATGGAAGAAAATAATGTGGATTGTAAACAATACACAGAGCCAGGAACCTATGTATATGTAGCAGAGGATGGTATCTTCTTGGGTTGTATTTTATTGAAGGATACAGTTAAGCAGGATGCAGCTAATGCAATACAGCACTTAAATAAGAATCATGCGTGCATGATGGTATCTGGTGATGCGAAAGAAATCTGCCAAGAGATAGGCAAGCAACTGGGTATTGATTCTATCTATGGTGGATGTTTACCGGAAGATAAGATTACATGCGTGAATACTGTCAAGAAAGATGGTGTAGTCGCATTTGTGGGTGATGGTGTTAATGATGTACCAGTGATGAGAAGTGCCGATATTGGTTTTGCGATGGGATCACTTGGTAGTGATGCGGCAATTGAAGCGGCAGATGTCATCATCACGGATGATAATCTGAATAAGATTGACATAACTATACAACAAGCTAAGAGAATCATTCGCATTGCAAATCAAAATATTATCTTCGCAATTGCGATTAAAGTACTCGCATTAGTGTTAGGCGCTCTCGGTATTGCGAACATGTGGATGGCAATCTTTGCGGATACTGGGGTTGCGATGTTATGTGTCATTAACGCAGTTCGACTTCTTCACATCTGGGAATAATTAGTATTCCTATATTTGCAAGTATGGTAAAATAACCATGTGGTAAAGGAGGTTATCTTATGCGTATATTAGATATCGTATCGGTGATTATCCTGATACTCGTAGCTGTATTAGGCGTGCTATATTGGCAAGTAAAAAGGAGCAAGAAATGAAGAAATTTATAACTGCTTTACTAGTGAATGTAATTTCACTTTGGGTAATTGATTACCTCATGAGTTCTATATATATCGCAACACCAAATGCGTTATTTGCGATTGCCTTTGTACTAATGATTTTGAATGTGACTTTGAAACCGCTAATGAAATTAATCTTCTTGCCAGTTACATTCTTGAGCTTCGGGTTATTTTCGTTGATTATCAATGCAGTTGTACTCGCAACAGCGTTTAGTTTTGCGCCAGGCTCATATATCATGGGATTTCCATCAGCGTTTATCGCAAGTGTTCTCTTATCGATTGCGAATTCCGCTATTAATTCTTATATTGAATAAAACATCGTACGAATGAAGTGCGATGTTTTTTATGGTGGGTTGTATTATCTTACATAAAATATAATAATGATAATGAATGATTTAGATAATAAGAGGTAGATATGTCCCAACTGGAAAGGATGATTAAAAAATCCACATTGAAGTATGCGATGATTGCATTTGGGTTTTGTATTTTATCAGAAATCATCAGCCTGATATCTCCAAGATTAATGCAATATATTATTGATACAGTTATCCCGCAGAGAAACATGCATACAATTATTTTAAGTATTCTTATTTTTGTATCGATACCACTATTGCATATATGCATAAAATCAATTTTTAATTACTTTGCGATTGTATTTGCAAGAAACAAGGGGAATGAGTATGCAATTCAATTGATGGAAAAGCTTATTCATCAACCACTCCGCTTTTTTGATACACACAATTCTATTGAGTTATTGACGGAATCAGGTAGAGAGCTTTCTAACTTATTATTGTTCTATATTAAAGATATTCCTAGTTACTATAGTGCAATTCTATCTTCAGTCATTATCTTTATAATTTTATGCTCTTATCACCCTGTGATAGGAGTATTCCAAATATTATTCTTACCGCTTAGTATTATTCCGGTTAGATTTATTCATATTAAGTTAGAGGGATTAGTTAATAATGTTCTTGAAAAGAATGCAAAGAATAATCAGTTGAAAGCGGATATTTTCAAGAATATAGACTACATCAAGAGTAATAATCTTGAGACATTTTATATCAATAAGATTAAAGAGAATAATGATGCGGTTGTTTCTGTTTGGGGAAGTGTCGCTTCTATGGAATCACTAGCTGGTGTATGGATCAATGGATTTATGACATCTCTATTTACGGGACTATCATTTGGTATTGTTGCGTTATTGATGATGTATACAACACAGCTTACAGTTGGAACAATTATTTCTGTAGTAAGCTATTGTGAGTTGTTGTATTCCTATCTAAATACAATATTCTCGACAGAAATTGAAAAAGGAAAGTTCAAAGGCGAATTTACAAAGACAAAGGAATTGTTTGAATTAGACTCTGATACTTCTAGAAATCAGCATCCATTTTCATTTAAACGAGCAATTCAATTTCATAAAGTAGATTTTCAATACACAAACACACGTATCTTAAAAAAACTGACAATGGTATTACCAGCTCATAAATGGACAGTCATATTGGGTGAAAGTGGTGTTGGAAAAAGTACAATTTTAAAACTGATAGAAAAGTTCTATACAGAGTATGAAGGGAAAATCATGGTTGATGATATATCACTGAAGGATATTGATAATCATGATTTAAGAAGTAAGGTAGCTTATTTATCACAATCACCTTCTTTATTCCCAGGTAGTATTCGCAGTAATTTAGCAGTTGGCAACGATACAATCACAGATGAAATGATTTGGGGAGTATTAGAAACTGTGAATATGAAAGACTATGTTTCATCGTTGGATGATGCTTTGGATACTGATGTTTTTGAAGCAGGTAAAATTATGTCTACTGGACAGAAACAGCGTTTGTGCATCGCAAGAGCGTTATTGAGAAACGTAGAGATATATTTATTGGATGAAATTACATCAAATGTAGATCCTGAAAATACGCAATTGATTTTATCTTATTTCAAAGAACTTTCAAAAGATGGAAAGACAATCATTAGTGTTACTCATGATAGGGAATACATTCCGTTTGCGGATATGATATATGAATTATGTAATGGAAAGGACGCAACCATAGTTTCTGAAATTCAATGATAGCTATATAAGAGGATAAATTTTGATTGTTTATAGGAGCATATAAGAGAAATTGTATGCTCTTTTGTGATTATGCGGCAACATTATTACAATATCTGATATAATTTTTATCGATATGAGAACAGTAATTCAAAGAGTAAAGCATGCAAGTGTTACCATCGATGGAGTAGTAAATGGGAAAATCGATCAAGGTTTTCTATTATTAGTTGGAATCAAAGATGGTGACACAGAAGCAGTTGTAGAAAAGATGGCAGACAAGATTGCCAAAATGCGTATTTTCGATGATGAAAATGGAAAGATGAATCTAGCATTACAACAAGTAGGAGGTGCGATTCTATCAATTTCACAGTTTACGTTATTCGCAAACTGCAAAAAAGGGAATCGCCCAAGCTTTGATGGGGCTGGAAAGCCTGAACATGCCAAAGCGATGTATCTATACTTTAACGAAGTATTGCGACGCTATGGTTTACAAGTAGAAGAAGGCATCTTTGCGGCAGATATGAAAGTTGAGTTGCTCAATGATGGGCCTATCACAATATGTCTAGATTCGGAGGATT
>NZ_CALISE010000019.1 GCF_938041965.1 uncultured Mogibacterium sp.
AGTCAGTCCTCTAGAGCTGCTTAATTATACTGTCCAACTTTTGGGGTTCAGTTCAAATGGCGCTTTTTAACTGTCTATTTTCCGACCGAAACCGCAGTATATGTCACGTACTTTTTACTACCTATTGCATACTTGATTTCAAATATGCAGAACCAGATGTTATCTTCCTCACTAGCTGAACCATCACTGCTTTCACTAGCAGCATCATCCGTTTTGGTACTATCTGAATCGCGGAATGTCAGCTTATCCGCTGGGATAAATTCTGACAGATACATGCTCAGTTCGTCAGTCTTGTGGTCGTAATTGTAGAGAACTCCGATATCCTGTCTCTTTTTTGGACTTACAGGCATCCCAGCAGCTGTATAGAGTTTAATGCTGTCAATGTCAGGTGTTTTTGCTTTAGACTTCTTATCTTGAAAATGAATCTTGATATATGAAGCGTCTTTGTTCTTAAGGGATACATTAGGAACATCTCCTTCAACTTTACCGCAAGTTGTGTCCAATATCTTCATCTGCTTTGATTTTGATAGCTTCGAAAATTTATCCAATTCATAAGTCTTGACGATAGCTGATCTAGAATCGTCAGCTGTTTTCACCATAACTTTGATGTCGGTCGCATTTGTTACGCGATCCTTATCTGCTGTTGGTCTAGATGCAATCTGCAAGATAGCAAATATAAGAAGTAACATTACGACAAATATGAATGTAAAGCTAAGTGGCTTACGATAACGACGGTTAGTGTTTGATGACATAGGGCACCTCCGTTTCAATAGTTGATGTAAATGTTTCCTAAGCTCATACTATCATTTAAAAAATTTAATAAAAGTGATTTAATAGGAAAATGCAAAGTGGTACAAAGGATCGTCTATCAATATTGATATTTTGGCTAACACTAAAGTTCTAGTCCCCGTACATTGACGGCGCGTCGGAATACCCGTATAGTTAAGAAACATGCTATACGGTTTTTATTTAAAATAATTGCATTTGGAATGACCGTTTTACAAAAGTAAAAAATGTAGATGATAATATAAAAAGGTGGTAGGGCATTTGAAATTTTCTAATTCGTTGATAAAAGACAGCCATTATAATATTGAGGAACTAACTCCGAAAACTAAAAAATCAGATGGCGTTATTTGTAGAAATTGTGGAAAGGGGATTTGGATACCAGCAAATCCTGATTTTGAAATAAATCACTGTTTTACATGTAGTAATTGTGGTACTCATGCAAATTTTGATTTTAGTGATGTTATTATTGAATAGTCCAAATCACCTCATTTTGCGATGGAGTTGCACACTAGTACTGGAAAATAAATTGAGGTTTGATTATGAGCGGAAGAGGAAGAGTAAATAAGCATCACCCTGATTATCTTAGGTATGTAGAAGAGTTTAACTTTTTGCGCGACGCGTGGTCTTGTAAAGAGGATGAGATATTATATCCCTTTATATCTACGGGGAAAACCCCCGATAAATTAACAACAAAAGCTGTGGAGAGACTATATAAGCAGTATGGGAAGGATATAAGAGCTTTGCAAGATAGCTACTCATATCTTTTCGAAAAATAATGGAACGTACTCGTGTGAATTTCGTGTTTCGGAACTTTACGAAACAAATCCTAAGATAATATGGTATCTTTTGAATGGAAGCATATCATTCAACGAATATGAGTCTTTTGTATAGACTGGTTAAGAGAAGGGTCAGAAAAAATAAAGTAATACGAATGAGCGTCTAGAAATATTGACATTTTGGATAACACTAATGTTCTAGTTCCCGCACATTGACGGCGCGTCGGAATATCCGTATAGTTAATAAACAGGCTATACGGTTTTTGTTTTTTAAGGAGTAATATGCTTAAATCCACTATCAAGCACAAAATGTCGAATTTACCGAGCTATTTTATGACCTAGTGTTCGTATATGCTATCTCGAAGACGACTGAGCTGATTCATTATCTGCACGGTGGTGTTGTGGGTGGGGGGCATTCTTCGCCTTCATTATGACGACCTTCGTGCTAGTTGATGCGTGGATGCTTCATACGGCGTTCACGAATCAGTATGGAAAAAATTCATTTCTTAACCTCCCGATAATGTTCGCTAAGATGATGATTTTGCTGGTGTTTGCGGGCATGATTGTCGAGGACTGCACGACCATTTTGACTATCTGTGTTGGACCATCACATCGCTTTCGTTCATACTGTTCGTGCAGTACTTTGTGCAGTATTACAGCGATGGGCAGTCAAGAGCAGAGCGCATTTCAATCCGTGGCTTCCTCGGGGTGACCGGGGTGCGAGTGTTCGGTATGCTTGCGGCGAGCCATTTTCCAATAGCGACAGGTATATACATATATCTCGCGACGATTATCGTGACATTCCTTATGCCGATTTATTTCAGAAGGAGATTTGAGCGTGCCGATATTAATTTCGTGCACCTCGTTGAGAGAATCTCCTTACTTACAATTATAAATCTAGGTGAGATGATTATGGGAATCACCCCTTTTTTCACACTCAAGACCTTTACGCTTAGTTCAGTACTATACTTCATAATAGTTACATGCTTATTCATGTATTATTTCAGCGTGCTCAATCACAGTATCGACGAACACGCAGATACGAATGGTCTGTTTCTCATGTACAGTCATTATACGATTTATACCAGGCTGATCATGATCACTGTATCGATGAGTTTTATAAGTCGCAACGATGCGAACGTGCATTTTGTTACATTTTTTATGTATGGAGGAATTTTCATGTTCCAGTGGGCGGTTATTGCAAATAATATGTACAGCAAACCATACTTTAGCTTTGATGCGAAGTACTACGCTGTTCAGCTGTGGATAATCCTCGTCGGTAGTGTTGCGAGTTACAATCTTGCACATAGTGACGCGGCAATTCTCTACATAACTGCGGCGATAATCGCAGCAATTATGGTTCATTCGATTGGATTCTTTTATATAAGGAATTTGAAAGAGCGAAGGCGTTTAAAGAAAGAAACTATAAAGAGCTAGAATGAACAGGACGGAGAGAAAGTACCTGAAAAAACCTAAAGCGGGGAAATCCGTATAAAGAGGTGAATCAATAAACCACCGGCTATGCCGTATGATTAGTATGGCTTTAGCTTCAAGAAAAATACCTCCAATGTTATCATGATGTTGGTTCGCCAACCATATCAAATAACAAAGGAGGTTGCCATCATGGATGACAAAAATACTCTAGCACACACAAGCTGGAGATGTAAATATCATATAGTATTTGCACCGAAATGCAGAAGAAAGGAAATATATGGTAAGTACAAAGTAGGAATAGGAAAGATGATAAGAATCCTATGTCAAAGAAAAGATATCAACATTGTTGAGGCTGAGCTATGCCCTGACCATATACATATGCTTGTAGAAATACCGCCAAAGTATTCTGTGTCGCAAATAGTCGGATATTTGAAAGGAAAAAGTTCTCTTATGATATTCGATAAATTTGCAAATTAAAAATACAAGTACGGAAATAGGCATTTCTGGTACCAAAGATACTATGTAGATACAGTAGGTAAAAATGAAACGAAGATAGCTGAATACATACATACACAACTTCAAGATGATATAGTTGGTGATCAAAGACACTAAAGGAACATATTGATCCATTCACAGGGATAAAAGGAAAGTAGTCCTTTAGGACTTGTAGAAGAGTACGTGCGGCTGGCGAATCTTTTCAACGCATCTTAAGATGCAGCAGGTAAAAGGTCCTTATAGGCTAAAACAAACCACCGGCTGAGCCGGTGGTCATGATTATTGACGTTTTAACATTTTTTTGCAACTAATTATCATCATTAAAAAGAGTAATGACAATATGAAAAACAAATAATAATATTGCAGTTTTTGATATAACTTCCGCAGCAGCTAAACCATACACCAACCCAGAATTTGCTCCATAAAAGACTTTAGAAAAGATAAAGTGGGTTTGCATGCATAATACTGCACCAATGATTATTACTGCAAATTTGGATATTAGTTTATATTTATCCTTATAATTTTTCATTGTAGGATTATCCTCGCATTTTTTTATCCACGAAGTAAAGCATATTCACCATTGACAGGTTTCATAACTTTATAAGTGTTACTAAATACTAATTCCCCAGTATTCTGATTATATTTGCACCTAACACCCTATTCGACCCTGTATTTAGCTCTAAAGCCGATATATTGAGTTTTACCAGGTGTTCCATTTAATGTGTATCCAATAAAACTGCTTACAGATCCACCCGCAGAAACGTTAATTCCATAAATATTAATATCAATCGTTGAAAATTCAAGCTTGATAGACCTCGTCTTTAATATTAATGTGCTATCATTTATTATTTACGATGTAAACGAAAACCTCGTTTTTAATGTAAAAACCTAGTAGCTTGTATAAATGCTGAAGCGATTAAAAACGCAGCCGAATGTGAGCCGCAGAAAATATTAAATATGCTTATTGAGCTTGCACGTTACGTCGGAGTGAAGATTGATGATGATAATAGGAAAACCTATGATAAATTAAATGACAAAATTATAGAGTTAATGTAAAAGCTCAAATACACGCTATGAGCTGCTCGCATGCCTCCTGTGGATGAATCCCAGGGGTCTTTGCCGGTCTTCATATGTCACCACAAAAGAATGATCCGTCAATAGCATGGAGCATAATTTTTTGGACCGTCTTCTTTCGGGAAGGCGGTTTTTGTATAGGTGAAACCACGTGTTGAATGCGTGGTTCAGTAAAGGCTTTGCCGATGAGCGGAATTTGAAAATGAAGAAACCTTTCTTCTTTCGAAGAATTCTCAAAAATCATTGAAGAATATATAGATTACTATATTTTTTTTGCAGTGATGCCCCGTTGGTGATATAATGTCTATCGTCAGTGAGATAGGCTGTCTTCGGAAGGGAAAAGAGGGATAAAATGGGATTTGACCCTGAGCAGGATGCATTACAAAAAGAAGAAACCAACAGACGAATACTTGATGCGGGATTAAGTATATTTTCCGAAATGAGTATAGATAAGGTTTCTATGGTAAATGTTGCGGATAAAGCGAACATAGGAGTCGCGACTCTGTACAGATATTACCGAACTAAGCCCGAACTCGTGGTAGCTGTCGGAACACATGCGTGGAGCAATTTCATAACAGAATATATGCCTCTCATAAACGAGGACAAGGCAACGGCTGCAGAAGAACTCGAATTTTTCCTTGATTCATTTCTTGAACTATACAGGAATCATAAGAGGCTGCTTTGCTTCAATCAGTTTTTTAACATTTATATCAGGAATGAATCAGTTTCTCAAAAGACTTTGAATTCATATAATGAAATGATTGACAAGCTCGCAATGCGTTTCCATAGAACTTATGTCAAAGGCGAACATGACAAAACGCTGTGTACGGAAATGAATGAAGGGGAGATGTTCTTATCTATCGTACATCTGATGCTTGCGGCCGTCACCAGATATGCGGTGGGACTTGTTTACGAAAATGACGGCGATTCTGAAAGGGAGCTCATTTTACTCAAAGACATGCTTATGCGTGAATTTGTACAAGAAACTAATATGAAGTAATACGGAGGATTTTAAGATGACAGAAGAAATGAAAACGGATATGAACAAAGCACTCATAGAGCAGGCGTTTATTTTCTCTTTTCCGCTTGTTATGATGGACATTACCAAGGAAGTCAGTACCAACACCGTCGAACCGGGTAGATCCAAAGCTCCCGTTAACCGGTTTCTTCATGCAAAGTCTCTTGCTACATCCGAGTTCAGGCAGGTTGTTACGCCGAATGTTGACACTTTGTATTCGCAAGTCTTTTTCGATTTAAAGGACGATGCGCTTGTAATTAAAAAGCCTTATGCGGATAGGTATCTGACATTTCAGATAATGGATGCCTGGTCAAATACCGTGGCAATCCTGGGAACAGGTGGAGATACGGAAGAAGAAAAAACATATGTACTTACGGGTCCTTCTTTCAGAGGAGATATCCCTCAAGGAATGAGCAGGATCAAGGTTCCTACAGCTATCGGTTGGCTTATTGGAAGAACAATTTGCTACGGCCCTGAAGATGTATCCAACATATACAAACTGCAAAGTGAGATGGATGCAGAAACTCTGTCGGTTTATCTGTCTAATGGTGAAATGCCGGAAGGCTCTTACGACGAGAGCAAAGACGGTGTTCCGATTACGCTTGCAATGAACCTCTCTCCGGAAGAGTATTTTGAGAGATTTAACAGGCTGCTCACGGATAATCCCGCATATCCTGAGGATAATGAGCTGCTCAGGGAGTTTGCGGAGCTGGGAATAGGAGCCGGAATGTGCTTTAAACCTCATCTTTCTTTTAAGGAATTGGAGAAATTCTGGCGTGAAATGAAAGAAAGCCTTATGCCTAAGCTGATTAAAAAGACATTAGGATTTATGGTCAGAAACGGCAGCTTTAAATTTTATGGTGATCCGATAAGCCGCTTCGGTACGGAATACGAATACCGCTGCCTTGTCGTAATCGCAGGCTTCGGCGCAAACACTGTAGAGACCGCCGTGTATCTTAAAGCGGAAGAGGACGACAGTGGAGAGAAGCTTAATGCCGAGAACAAATATTTGCTGCACTTCACAGCAGATGGCCTACCGCCGGTGGGCGAACACGGTTTCTGGTCGGTAACTGCATACGGCGATGATGATTTTCTGATATCCAATCCACTTGACCGATATGCGATAAGTAACCGAAGCGATTTCAAGCTAAATGAGGATAATTCCGTGGATTTAATACTTCAGACCGAAGAGCCGAATGAAAATAAGGGAAACTGGCTGCCTGTGGGAAGCGGCGGATTTCATCTTTTTCTTAGAATATACAGGCCGGAAAGCAGTGTACTGAACGGAATATGGAAAGCTCCTCAAATAACGAAAATCGGTTAAGGAAATGTAAACTGAAATAATATTCTGTGTTGCAAATACAAGTCATAAAGATTAACTGCTTTTAGAACATCTTAACGGGGGAAATATTATGAGAATTGAAAGAAAATTTTTAAGCAGGACTCGTTGTTCGTGTGCAACGAAGAGTACAGCTGAAGCTAACAGGACATGGTATTCGTTGCTTAATTTCTCGGATGAACGTGAAAAAGAATTCGCTCTAAGAGGGCTCATTGAATCACCGGACGGACTCGTTATTAAGCGCGATGACGGCGAGGTCGCGTGGGATCTTGGAGATTTCGATTTTGTCAAGGATAAAGAAGCTCCGGATACGGTAAATCCAAGCCTGTGGAGGCACACGCAGCTCAACGCTTACGCGGGACTTTTTGAAGTATGCGACGGTATATACCAGGTGCGCGGTTACGATATGGCAAATGCCACCTTCATTAAAACAAATCATGGCTGGATAATCTTTGACGTCATGATGTGTAAGGAAAATATGGAAGCAGCTATGGCACTTATGGAAAAGCATTTCGGAAAGCTTAATATCAAGGCCATTCTTTACAGTCACTCTCACATAGATCATTACGGTGGAATTATGGGTGCAATAAATGAAGAACAGGTAGCGGATGCGAACCTCAGCTTAGAAGAGCAGCTCGATTCAGGCAAGACTCTGATACTGGCGCCCGAAGGATTCTTAAAGTACGCAGTAAGCGAAAACATATACTGCGGACCTGCTATGGGAAGAAGAGCCCAGTATCAGTACGGTTCAATTATGAAAGCCGGCGAAAAAGATCGTATGGCAATAGGTATAGGACTTGGTCAGTCGCGAGGGACGATTGGTCTGATCGCACCTACAATAGAGATAAGCGGCAATGATACTTTGATGATAGACGGACTTGAAATTCGTTTCCAGCTGACTCCCGGAACAGAAGCACCGGTGGAAATGAATGCGTATTTTTCTAAATATAAAGGTCTTTGGATGGCTGAAAATTGCACCGGAACGATGCATAATATTTATACTCTGCGAGGGGCTCAGGTACGTGATGCTGAGGCGTGGGCACGCTTCATACTGGAGGCCGAGTATCTCTTCGGGGACGAAACCGAGGTGGTTTTTCAGTCTCATAATTGGCCGCACTGGGGGGAAGAAACCGTAAAGGAATATATGCAGGATACGGCTGCAGTTTATCAATATATCAATAATCAGACGCTGCATTACATCAATCAGGGACTTACGCCGGCAGAAATTTCAAGGAAGCTGGAACTTCCGAGCAGGCTTAATAAGGTATGGTATTGCCGCCAGTATTACGGCACTTTAAGCCATAATATAAAAGCTGTTTATCAGCGTTACATGGGTTGGTACGATGCCAATCCGGTTAATCTTAATCCGCTTACTCCTGAGGATACCGCAAAAAAATGGATTTCATACCTCGGCGATTTAGAAAAGGTTCTTAGCAAAGCAAAGGAAGATTTCGATAATGGCGAATACCAATGGGTGGCTCAACTGACAAAGGAGCTTGTATTTGCCAAGCCGGATTTTCAGGAAGCAAGGAATCTGTGTGCAATGGCACTTGAGCAGCTCGGTTATCAATCTGAGAGCGGTCCGTGGCGCAGCGCGTATCTTATGGGAGCGTGGGAGCTTTTTGAGGGGAATCAGGCAGATAAGGAAGGAACCGTAAAAGGAAATGAAGTAATGATGATGGGGATGACAACAGAGATGATGCTGTCATATGTAGATATTATGACGGATGCTCTGGCGGCGCAGAACGATAATTTTACCCTTGACATTAAAGTTATAGATACGAACGAGGAGTATCTCGCGGCAAGAAGAGACGGTATTCTCCTTGTCTATAACGGAAAATCGAAAATTCAGGCAGATTGTTCCATAAGTTTGAAGCGTCTGCAGCTGCTCTCACTTATGTTTGGGAAAAAAGAAGTTCTGGAACAGGTATCCGTAACGGGAGATCGAACTGTGCCGTTACGCCTTATAAAATATATGTCGCCAATGGTATTGAACTTCAATATAATAGAGCCGTAAGCAGAAAAAATGCAGTATAGATTCTAATTTGACTTGCTTTGTAAATACCCGTGTTACAATGTCATGCCTGCCGGTAAGCCCGCGAGAATACCGAACTTTCACCCCCGAATATATTGACGAAAAACCCTAATACCCGTATAGTTAAGAAACAGGCTATACGGGTATTTTGTTGAGAGGAGATATATGCTGAAATTCACTATTAAGCACAAAAATGTTGAATTTACCGAACTGTTTTATGACCTGGTGTTCGTATATGCTATATCGAGGACTACTGCGCTGATTCACCACCTTCATAACGGGATCGTGAGCGGAGAAGCTTTTTCGACATTCATTGTTACGACTTTCGTGCTGATAGATGCATGGATGATGCAGACTGTGTTTACCAATCAGTATGGCAAAAATTCATTTCTGAATATATCTACCATGTTTATCAAGATGGTAGTATTGCTGGTGTTTACCGGCATGATTGTCAATGACTGGCACGATCACTTCAACTATCTGTGCTGGACTATTGCGGCACTGTCGTTCATGCTTTTTGTGCAGTATTTTGCACAATATTACAGCTATGAATCGACAAAGGAGGAGAGACATTCGATTCGTGGATTCCTTGCGGTGACAGGGCTTAGAGTTTTCGGTATGCTTGCGGCAGGGCTTTTTCCGATTTATCCCGGATTCTACATATACCTTGTGACGATCATTGTGACATTTCTGATGCCGATTTACTATAGAAACAGGCAGGAGCAGGTTGATAATAATTTTGTGCATCTGGTCGAGAGAGTCTCACTGCTCACGATTATAAATCTGGGAGAGATGATCATGGGTATTGCCAAGTTCTTTACCCCAAAGACTTTCAGTCTCAGCTCGGTTCTTTATTTTGTAATAGTTGCATGTCTGTTCCTCTATTATTTCAGTGTGCTCAATCATGCGGTAGATGAGCACATGGACACTAACGGTCTGTTCCTGATGTACAGCCATTATCCGATCTATATAGGGCTGATTATGATAACCGTATCCATGAGTTTTATAAATCAAGCTACGGCAAATGTGCACTTTGTAACTCTTTTTATGTATGCCGGCATTTTCATGTTTCAAATTGCCGTTATTGCAAATAATACGTACAGCAAGCCACACCTGAGCTTTGATGCAAAGTATTACGTTGTTCAGCTATGGATTTTCCTAGTCGGAGGTGTTGCGAGCTATAATCTTGCGCACAGTGACGCGGCAGTTCTCCACATAACGACAGCGACAATCGTAGCAATTACAGTTCACTCGATAGGGTTCTTTTATATGAGGAATTTGAAAGAGTGAAGGCGTTTAAAGAAGGAAACTATAAAGGGATAGAACGAGCAGGACGGAGAGAAAGTACCTGAAAAAACCTAAAGCGGAGAAATCCGTATAAAAATGATATAATAAAGTTCAGATGAATGGTTGAAACCAAGCGCAGTATGATTATAAGGAGTCTACTATGAGAAAGCTTGTAAAGGGTAATGTAAGTTGGGTCGGATACATGGACTGGGAACTCGAGATGTTCCACGGTGACGAGTATTCTATTTTGAATGGGTCTAGCCAAAATGCATTTTTGATTGAGGAAGAGAAAACAATTCTGGTAGATACCGTATGGCTTCCACACAGAGATGAGTTTATAGAGAATTTGAGGGCTGAAGGAGTGCTAGATAAGATTGATGCGATTATCGTTAATCACGGTGAGCAGGATCACTCAGGTTCGCTGCCAGCGCTACTAAAGGAGATTCCAGACACACCGCTATACTGCACTGCGGCATGTGTAAAGAGCCTTGAGGGTCAGTACGGACAGCAGGGATGGAACTTCAATGTGGTAAAGACTGGTGATAGTCTCGATATTGGAAACGGCAAACAGCTTATCTTCGTGGAGATGAAGATGCTTCACTGGCCAGACTCCATGGCTACATATATGACTGGTGATAACATCCTGTTCTCGATGGATGCATTCGGACAACACTTTGCAGTTGAGGAGATGTTCAATGACCTTGCGGATCAGGCTCTGCTTGATAAGGAAGCGATGAAGTATTTTGCAAATATCCTTAATCCTTTTGCTCCGTTCGTAACCAAGAAGCTTGAGGAAATCGCTAAGCTGAACTTGCCGATTGACATAATCGCTCCATCGCACGGTGTGGTATGGCGTGACAATCCTGGTCAGATAGTTGAGAAATACGCAGCTTGGGCAGACGCATATCAGGAGAATCAGATTACTGTTGCCTATGACACTATGTGGGAGGGCACGACTAAGCTAGCACACGCAATCGCTGATGAGATTCACAAGCAGGCACCGGATACTGTTGTAAAGGTTTATAACATCGCCAAGGCAGATAAGAACGAAATCATGACTGAGATATTCAAATCCAAAGCTATTGTTGTTGGTTCTCCGACCTGTGTGAATGATGTTTTGACAAGCGTTGCGGGATGGCTATCGTTCCTCAAGACGCTTAAGTTCAAAAATAAGAAGGCTGCTGCATTCGGATGCTACGGCTGGAGCGGTGAGTCGGTTAAGATCTTGCAGGCTAAACTCGCTGAGGCTGGTTTTGAGGTTGTGGAAGGAAATGTTCGTTCCTGCTGGAACCCAGATGAAGAGGACTTCGCAAAGATCCCGGCTATGGTTTCGGAGCTTGTTAAATAGTTTTTAGTACGTATAGATATAGAAATATGGGATTTGCGGGGTTATAGGATAGAGTTAAAATCCGCACTGCTGGAGGTTCAGTGGTGCGGGGTTTTTGTATATGTTGTTATTTGCGGATTTAATAAGATAGCATATCAAAATTATAAATAAATCAGCAATAATTTAGCTAATATTACACAGCCTATTACAAAAAAGATTTTATTTGCAATTTTGCTAGAATAGAAGAGGTTCAAGCAAAATCCAGCCTTCACTGGAAATAATAACTTGATTTTTCCTTTGTTAAGAAAGTCAAGTAATAGGTGAGAGAAAAAAGCAATTGCAAAAGCCGATGCCAAAAGTTGGTCGATTAATACAAGTGACAATGTTGATAGCCCTAGTGCAAGAAATGAATGTGAGAAACCTCTGTGGCTAGAAAATATACATCCAAGTATAACAAGTGCAAAACCAAACATGCCTATATAAAGCATCGGACCTTTTAAATTCATATAATAATTATAAATTCCTAATCTTTGCTTCATATCAATAAGAGCAACTACCGCTAAAATAGCCATTACCATAAATCTTCCATAAAGCGCATCAATGGAGTACGTATTAATCCTTACATCAAGGTCAGAAGCGATACTACCAACTGAAGCTGCACCTATAACAACAAGACTCTGAGCTTTGTTAGTAGGATCTATTAGTGCTAAAGAAGCACTCACTCCCAGTACAATATGTGTATGTGATAACATAACGATTGCCTTTCAAAAGTAAATTAATATAGTTTTTCAGCATTATTTATGTATTGTTCTTTTTAAATCATCATATAGATCTTTGGAAATTTCCTTATTATCGATTTTTTTCTCAATGCATAATTGTAGTTCTTCGGTTGCACGAGAGAGTTCCTCTAAAGTATCTTGAATTTTTATAAATATAGGAAGCTCGTCATCTGAAATAATACCATCGGCAGTAATATTAAGTAGTACACGATGGATATCACTAGAACGGTATACGGAATCTAAAAGTTTAATAACTATGTTTGGTAGATTGCGTTCAGTTATTTCAGGAACATATTCCTTTCCTATTTCGCACTCATAGTGACAGTAATAGTTGCATAGCTCTGGTGCACAATAGACATCTGACATTGTTAGAACATCTAAAGGATTTGGTGTCTGCTTATTATTTTCTATTCTTTCAAGTTTATCATTTGACATGATTAATTTCTCAGCAGCAAGTTCTCGAGACCAGCCAAGAGCGTCTCTTTCCTTACGATAAATATTGCTGTTTTGAACTGACATAATGAGATTCCTTTCTTTTTAAAGGCATAGTAAGTCACCGTTTTAGATGTATTATACGACATACAATGATTACAATGGAAGGATTTACTGATTTTGAAATTAATATATGCGAAAAGTGCGGTAAATGGGTGGTGTTTTACGCGAATGTATCCATGTAAAGTGATGTGTAAAAAACGTATCATAATTACACAAAGAGATATCTCCAGGGGAAAGGGTATGGGGCAAGACAAGGCGGTAAATTTTGAAAGGAGGCTGTAAAATGCAGAAATATAAAAAAAGGAAAGCGAAAAAAAACAATATATTAAAACAAGTTAGATTTGATATTCCAGTAAATATGTATCAAGGTATTCTTAAAAAAACTGAAAGCAAATTAAATAGGAGCATTATCTCAGAAATGAAAAATAAAGCAAGTAATCTTGATGTTAAAAAAGCTGCAGGTTCAATTCCAACTGCAATCGGTATGGGTGAAACTCTTCATAAGCATAAAAAGAAATTACCTTATGTAATTATTGCAGGAGTCGTAGTGGCTGGTGGAAAAATAATAATGGAAAATAACAAAATGCCACTAAAATTTCTTAATGAAATAAAGAAATATATTAGTGCAATTAGAGTTGGCTGCATGGATTATAAGACGATAAATAATATGTATGAACTTGTTAAGAAAATCAGAGGAGATAAAAATTACGGAGAATATTATCTAATTATTGAGTCATGGGAATTAGACGGTTTAATTGAAATATTTCAAGAATATACAATTAAATTAGCAGAAGCTAATTCGGTTAATCTAGCCATCGAACCAGACGAAAAAAATGGGGATTGCATGTATCAGTTTGAAGGAATTCTACTTATGCAGAAACAAATTATACAAGACATAAATGATAGGCTACATCTGAATAAAGAAAGGTAAGAGAAATACAATATGAGTAAATACATTGTACTTGACCTTGAGTTTAATCGTTCAAATAACGGATTTGTAAGTGAGAGAAATGGAGT
Organism: uncultured Mogibacterium sp.; assembly: GCF_938041965.1. Lineage (GTDB taxonomy): Bacteria > Bacillota > Clostridia > Peptostreptococcales > Anaerovoracaceae > Mogibacterium. The sequence goes on from NZ_CALISE010000019.1 coordinate 13,863, forward strand.
GAAACTTTATAATGAAATAATCCAAATAGGGGCTGTTAAATTGAATGCGGCAAGAGAAGAAATAGATTCATTTTCGCGTATAGTAAAGCCATCCGCCTACTTCAAAATAAATAATGAAGTTAAGCAATTAACCGGAATTTCCAAAGAAGATATATTTAATGGAATAGAATTCAAGCGAGCATTATATGAATTCCTAGAATGGGGCGGAGATGGTTCTGAACTCATAACTTGGAGTAGTACAGATGCACGTGTTCTAAAAGAGAATATAGCATATCATGGAATCGAACATGTTCAGTTGCCTCCATGTTATGACATACAAGTTATGTTCGATGATCAAGTAAGTATGGATGATAGACCAATGCCATTAAATTATGCAATCTGGAAATTAGGTATCAAATCTAAGCCTGCGCATAATGCACTAAATGATGCGATTAATACAGCAAAGGTATTTTGCAAACTTGATTTATCCGATGGATTGAATGAATATGCCGTTTAGTAAGGAGGTAATTATGAGTAATAACATGATAATGATGCTAGCAATTTTATATTGTATAGCACCGATAGATGGAATGCCAGGACCATTTGATGATTGGATAGTGATACTGATAGCATTCATCATTACTAGAAATAATAGTGCAAAAGAAGAATAATAATATAGAAAGGAGAAACAATGAGAAAGACGAGGAGCGACTGTACTGTAGGAACATTTGAAAAAACTCGCGGACTACCAGCAGGCACAATAAGAAATCAAGATGGTCGTGATACACGAAGTGATAAGCGTATTGGAACCATCCGAAAAGAATCAAAATAAGTTATGGCAGGCATAGCCTGCCATAGTTTATTTTTTTGTTTACATTAATTTATTCTAGTGCTACACTCAAGATAGCACCTAAGTTAAGACTCAAGATAATTAAGTCAAAGTGAGTACCAAGATGTACAAACCACCATATATCATAACGGAACAAATGCTCAAGTTAATAAGTGATATCTCTGAGAAAGTCGGTAAGATACAAGGTTATCATACATTGAGCACCCATCCGAATCTGCAGAGAAGTAACAGGATAAGATCTATTCATTCGTCGCTTGCGATTGAAGCAAACTCGCTATCTCTTGCTGAGGTCAGAGACGTAATTGATGGCAGAACTGTCATCGGAAACCGTGACGAGATTAAGGAAGTTCAAAATGCATATCGCGCTTACGAAGCCATTCAAGAAATCAATCCATTTAATATGGAAGATTTAAAGCGTATGCATGGAGTAATGACCGACGGACTTGTGCCGGAATGTGGCAAATTCAGAAGTGGTGAAGAAGGTGTTTTTGACGGATATGGATGCATATTCATGGCGCCGCCAGCGAAGCTCGTAACTGGACAGATGAACGATTTATTTGAATGGATGAACCGAGAGAAAGAAAACGTTCACCCATTGATTATGTCATCTGTATTTCATTATGAGTTTGTATTCATTCATCCTTTTGCAGATGGAAATGGTAGAATGGCCAGGCTATGGTATACTGCACTTTTATATGGCTGGCGTGAACTTTTTCAGTATGTGCCATTTGAGAGTCAGATTAGAAACTGCCAAAGCGAGTATTATGAAGTGATTGCTAGATACCATAAGAATGGCGATTCTGATGAATTCATAATGTTCATACTGAAGCGACTAGATGCGGTGCTCGGGGAAGTGCTGAGTAAACCAGCTGTACTGTATGAAAATACCACTGCTCAGGTAGAGAGACTAATGGAGACTATGGAATTTGACATACCGTATACAGCCGTGCAGCTCATGGGTGCACTTGGCTTAAAGTCGAGAAAGTCTTTTAGAGAGAACTATTTGCAGCCTGCGATAGAGGACGAGATTATAGAGATGACGATTCCAGATAAAGCGACTAGCAGGAATCAGCGGTATGTAATGAAGAAGAAATAGTGATGCTGTGATATACTGCTTGTAATTAAATTAAGTTATAGATAAATTGCGCTAGTAGTAAGGCGAAGGATGCGTAGAACCAAACTCTAGCGAGAAACACGGATATATAGAGGGAGAATTCGATGACAGATTATAACAAGGAACTCATATCATTTCTAGATAAGTCTCCGACGGCTTTTCATGCGGTAGTTAATATTAAGGCGAGGCTTGAAACTGAAGGTTATACTGAACTTGCAGAGTCTGCAAAATGGGAGCTTTCAGAAAGCGGTAAGTACTTCGTGGTCAGAAATGATTCGAGCATAATTGCGTTTAGGACTCCGAGCTTTGATTTTACTGGCTTTATGATCAGCGCTGCTCATTCAGATTCACCGGCATTCAAGGTTAAGGAAAATCCTGAAATCGTTGAAAACGGATATGTAAAGCTCAATGTCGAAGGTTACGGCGGTATGCTCATGTCTCCGTGGCTCGATAGACCGCTGAGTGTTGCTGGCAGGATAATTGTAAAAAATGGTAATAAATACGAGGTTAGGCTCGTTAATGTGGATAAGGACTTGCTGCTTATTCCAAATGTCGCAATTCACATGAACCGCGATGCTAACAAAGGCCAGACGTGGAACGCGCAGGTTGACATGCTCCCTGTTCTCGGCTCGGTAGATGAGGCAAAGGGTTCATTTATGAGAATTATAGCTGAGGCTGTTGGCGTATCAGAGTCAGATATACTCTCGCATGACCTATTTCTATACGTTCGAGATAAGGGCAAGGTATGGGGTGGTAGAGGCGAGTACATCTCAGCGCCACACCTAGATGATTTACAGTGCGTGTACGGATGCCTCGGGGGCTTCATCGCAGCGAAGAATTCACACAGTGTACCAGTGCTAGCGGTTTTCGACAATGAAGAGACTGGTTCTCTCACCAAGCAGGGCGCAGATTCCACTTTCCTAGAGGAGGTGCTGAAGCGCATCTCGCTTGCTTCAGGCAAGGATGAAGAGGGACACTATAGGGCAGTTTCTTCAAGCTTCATGGTGAGTGCAGATAACGCACATGCAGTGCATCCAAATCATCCCGAGAAGGCAGATCTAATAAATAGACCTATGATAAATAAAGGCATAGTAATCAAGTTCAACGCTGCACAGCACTACACGACAGACGCCGTTAGCTGTGCGGTTTACCGTGACCTCTGCGAGTCGAATGATATACCTGTTCAGGTATTTACAAATAGATCAGACACAAGAGGCGGCAGCACATTAGGAAACGTATCGAATGCTCACGTGTCGCTTAACACCGTAGATATTGGGCTGGCACAGCTGGCGATGCATTCGTGCTACGAGACAGTGGGTGCACGGGATACGAAGCACCTTGTGGATGCGATGACAGTATTTTACTCGAAGACTTTTAGAGCAGATGCTGGTGGTTCATTTGAGCTATTGGACTAATAGGAGGGACACATGGCTAAGAAAAAGAGAAAGACGTTACCTAGTGACTTTTACGAGATACTGCGTAGAGGCGATATTGACGAGATAAAGGCGGTATTCGACAAATGCGAGATTACAGCTTATGCAGGCCGCTGTGACCTCAATACTGCTTTACATTACTATGGAATCCCAGTCGAAATCATACCTTGGCTTGTAGAGCAAGGGCTTGATGTCAATACACTGAATTCATACGGACGTACTCCGCTTAATTTTCACGCTAGAAATAACGCGAAGGTGGTTAAGGTGCTATTTGAACTAGGTGGTGACGTTGCGAGGCCAGACAATTATGGAAATACTCCGCTTCATAGCGCAGCATCTGGATACGTACCAGATAATGTAAAGCTGCTCGTCGAGCAAGGAGTTGACCTAAATGCTAGGGATAATATATGGAAGCGAACGCCACTCGAGGAGGCGCTTATATCATGCCGAGGAATAGATATAGGAAAATGCGCTCTAGTTGCTGAAATTATCGTAGATGCGGGAGCTGAAGTGACACCTGCGGTCAAGGAATACGTAAGAAAAATCGGTGAGGACGTCGAATTCCATAGAGGAAGCTTCCACCCAGATTACGTAGATGAGATAGATACGGGGCTTGCCAAGCTTTATCAGCTATTTGACGTGGAGCCAGTTAAGGCTCGCAAGGTCCACGACGGGGTATCCCCGATTGTAGTAGAAGGTAATAATTGGAAGGAACAGTTTGAGGAGCTCTGGGAACTATTGATACCATCACATGGTGCAGCAAAGACTCTTCAGGGCGAGATTGTGAGAATTGCAGGCCGCGTTCAGGACGAGATGAATAGAAATGGTGGCTGCAACTGGAACAGAGATTATCGCATGATGCTAGACGATTTCGTAAAGCATGTAGCAACTGGGGTATCACTGCCTGAGGCGGAACTCGAAGAGGCTAAGAGCCTGGCTTCAAGTATAAGTCCTAGAGGTGATTTTAATGAGGCTTCACTAGATAGACTGTGTGAGCTGGCGACTAAGTGGGTGCTTTTAAATCCTGAACCGGTTAAGCTCGAGACGCCGAGGTATAAGAGGTAGATGTTATTCCTTGTAGATCTATAGAATAATATTTAATAAAATGGAAAACGCCGCGCCACTCACCCGGACAGCGCGGCATTCTATTATCTAATCTTAATTTGCCTACTGTTCATTCTTCGACTTGAAGAAGATTATCGTACCAGCCGTTATGATAATCGCATAGCCGATGAAACTATAGATATCAGGGATTTCGCTGAACACCATGAATCCTAGCACGGTTGTAAATATGATTTGCGAATAATCGTAGATTGAGATTTCCTTTGCGGGGGCATAGCGATATGCACCTGTGATACTGAACTGACCACCAGCAGCAGCAAAGCCTGCGCAGAGAAGCATGAGGATTTGGTATGGGCTCATCGATGCATGATATTTCAGTACTATCAGCGGTACCATCGCTAGGCAGCTGAAGGCTGAGAAGCAGAAGACTATGACTGCCCTCTGCACACCGTTAGAGCCGAGCATGCGAACCATAGTGTATGCGAGGCCCGCGCCTATACCGCCGATAAGACCAGCGGCCATACCTAGCGGATTTCCCGAGAAGCCTGGCTTGATTACGAACAGGGCACCAGTCATGGCGAGCATTAGGCAGAAAACCTGGTGCTTCTTAGGAACTTCCCTGAGAAGAATCATTGAGAAGATAATCGTTGCAAATGGCGAGAGCTTATTGAGCATGCTGGCGTCGGCAACCATTATGTGGCTCACTGCGTAGAAATTGCCGAGGATTCCGATAGTGCCTGCGGTCACTCGTACGAGCATAGGTATGTAGTTTTTGCGCCCGATTTGTATCGGCTGCTTGTCCTTGATCAGTACGATTGCAGCGATGATTGCGGCGATTAGGTTTCTGAAAAATGCCTTTTCTACAGCCGGCAGGTCACCCGAGAGCTTGACAAAGATTCCCATCAAGGCGAAGAAAAATGCCGAAGATACAATTAATAATATTCCCTTATTCTTGTTATGTACTACTTTTTCCATCTCTGTTTCTTTCGTTCAAATATATTTACATGCATGCGAATGATGCACGACTAAGTGATTGCTAATTTGCGTACACACTATCTTATTGTATGTCATTAAATCAGTCAAGTTCGTTATATAGCCAACATAAGTAGTTTATGTTAAAATTTAGATTAATATAATTACAAAAGGAGAAACAAAATGAGCGAGCACATTACTAGAGAGCAGGCTAATGAGCTGCTACATAAATATGTAAAGGGAGAGAACTATATCACACATTCGTATGCGGTTGAAGCGATAATGATGGGGCTTGCAAAGAAGCTTGCTCCTGACGAGATAGAATTTTGGGGCATCTGCGGCTTGCTGCACGACCTAGATGAGGAGACGGCTGACTGGCGCACAGATATGTCCACTCACGGACCGGTTTCGGCGCAGATTCTAAAGGACGAAGGCTACGATGAGCCTGTTATGGCACAGGCTATTTGCGCACATAACCCGGAGTCTGGCGTTGTTGCGAAATCCACCCTAGAGATTGCACTTCTTGCTGCTGACCCGATGAGCGGATTCTGCAAAGCTGTTGCACAGATTTACCCAGATAAGAAGATCGCGAGCGTTAAGCACAAGTCGGTAAATAAGAGATTTAAGGAAACGAGATTTGCAGCAGGAGCGAACAGACAGTATATGGCGGCTATCGAGGAAATAGGCATTAGCTTCGATGAGTTTATAGACATTTCGCTGGAAGCTATGCGCGAAATTGCTGACGAGATCGGACTATAACTGTAAAAGCACTTAGCATCCCGAAGATGGGCGCTAAGTGCTATGCTTTTATTTCTGCGTGCATATCTGTTTCTATCAATTTAAATATTTAATATATAAAAATATATAAAAACTACTTGCGAGGTGCCTTCGGCAGCTCGATTTTTACATTCTTAGGATTTCTCGCCCTTCTATATAGCACGAAGCGGCGCCCAATTGCTGCGACGAACTCAGCGTGAAGAGTCTCCGCAAGTTCGCTGCACACCTCGGTAGGGTCGAGCAGTGAGCCTTCCTGAATCTGCCCTTTTACAAGTTCATTAGCTGTAAGATTTTCGTCGATAGAGCGGACGATGTTCTCCGTGAGGTCAGCTTTGCCAATATATACAGTCGGCTCGATCTTCTGTGCGAGTCCCTTTAGATAACTTCTTTGCTTGCCTGTGAGCATGTGTTCTCCTTGATATTTCTGAAATGTAATATAAAATTAATATGTGCACTATATTAACACAACACGGCACATTAATCCATAGAGAGGTGGAAGAAACATGGCAGATGGAAGATGGGTTATGACGGGAAATGAGCTAAATAGCGTGGTTTCCGGTTTTAAAGAGACAGATACCGTGGCTCTGCCAAATGCAGGTAAGCATCTGCCGGTAGACGTCCGAGGAGGCTCTAGCGATGCGTGTAACCGCGAGATGGGATATAATGAGATATGTGCATTTTGCGGATCGGATAAAATGCGCGTGGGATTTGGTAAATACGGCCAAGGCTTTGGCTGCCGCTCGTCCAAGTGCGAGGACTGTGGAGGAGTCACGGACTTCGTGTACAAGGATGAAGTGGGGAAGTTTTTTAGGTAGTAGTAAAATAAGTTCCGTTAGGAGACAAGATGAATCGCAAGGAAATTAGAGAGATTAAGAAGAGATTTAGTCCGGATATGAATAATTTTGGGCATATTTATGGTTGCTACGTCAATGCTGCGCGAGAGATTATTACGTACATGGATTCGCCTACGATGCTCATGGAAAATGAAGAGCGCGAGATGTACATGAAGACTCTAAAGAAGGTGCTGTCTGGCGCGCTAGGCAGGAATCTACTGGATGTTGAGTTCTCAACGGCTCAAGTCGAGGATAGCGATGAGCATAGGTTGCTTCAGACGCTGAGGACTTCGCATCTCAGTAACGAGACTATGCGCAAGATTCTGTTCCAGAGAATTATCGACAGCGTGGACATGGGTGATACTGGCTACGTTATTTTGCTTGCTGCTGATGCTTACGATGTGCCGTACAAGGATAGCGGTAGTGACGAGTGGTCAGAAGAGTCGACGGATCAGTTCGAGTATTTCGTTTGCTGTCTGTGTCCTGTAAAAGACCCGAAGGGTGCACTCAGGTACCTTGCCGAGGAGAAGAACTTCCGCGGTGCATCGACGGGCAGCATACTCGGAGCTCCGGACATGGGCTTCATGTTCCCGACCTTCGATGATAGGATGACTAACATATATCAGGCGCTATACTATACGAGGAGTTCGGCTGACGTTCATAGCGATTTTCTCAAGGCGGTGTTCAACCTAGACAAGCTGCCGATGGCGGCAAATACACAGAAGAATGCATTTGACAGTGCACTCGCTGACTCGCTAAAGGACGAATGTGATATCGATATCGTGAAGGCCCTTCATAGCCAGATAGGTGAGAAAATAGATCTCCTTAAGGAAGCAAAATCCGATGAAGCTCCAGAGATTCACATCAATGAGCTAGAGGAAATTCTCATGAAGAGCGGAACCTCTGACGAGGCAATCGAGAAGTTCCATGATACGTGCAAACAGTATTTTGAAGGGGAAGAATTCTTTAACCCTGAGAACCTCATCAACCGCAGGCAGTTTAAGATAGAGACGCCTGAGGTGAATGTCAGTGTTGACCCAGAACATGCCTTTGGAATCAGGACAGAGGTTATCGATGGCCGCAGCTATCTGATGATTCCAATAAGTGAAGGAATTACGGTGAATGGTGTGGATGTTAGCATTCCAGATGGAAGTGAAAGCGATGCAGTAGGAGCAGGAGAGAGGGAAGGGGAAGGAACCGAAGCCTAATAGTGTTAATCTGGCTTCTGCGGTGAATGTGCTGAAATATGCTGAATGCCTGAAATATGAAAGCATAGCACCGAACTGATTAATAGATGCGAATAATAAGAATGAGAATGGAGAGCCAGAACAAGGTGTTCGGCTCTCCGTTTGGTTTGTGTAGTTTTCGTGTTTAATTGTGTAAAAGTTTTACAGCGAGTAGTTAGAGATATATGATGTAGTAAATTTTAATACAGGTGTAAAAAGTGGAGGTGTACTATGAATGCACATGATATTTTAAATAATCCTTTTCTTAATAAAGGAACCGCATTTAATCTAGAGGAACGTCAAGAGCTTGGCCTTATTGGCCTATTGCCACCTTACGTTCAGACCATCGAGGAACAGGCTGCTGAGACTTATGCTCAGCTTCAGACCAAGGCTAATGATCTTGAGAAGAGACTCTTTCTCATGGAAATATTTAATACTAATCGCACACTGTTCTATTATCTTTTCTCACATCATCTAGAAGAGTTCAATCCAATTGTCTATGACCCAACTATTGCCGACACTATAGAGGGATACAGCAACCTCTTTGTAAATCCTCAGTATGCAGGTTACCTAGACATCAATCATCCAGAGCATATTGAGGAAACCCTTAGAAATGCAGCTGGCGGTAGGGATATAAGACTGATTGTAGTAACCGATGCCGAAGAAATCCTCGGAATTGGCGATTGGGGTGCTAATGGTGTGGATATTTCAGTCGGAAAGTTAATGGTGTACACTGGTGCGGCAGGAATTGATCCAGCTACGGTTCTACCATTAGTTATCGATGCAGGAACAAACCGTGAGTCACTGCGTAATAACCCTAACTATCTTGGAAATCGCCATGAGAGAGTACGTGGTGACCGCTACTATGACTTCATCGATAAGTTTGTCAATACGGCAGAAAAACTATTCCCTAAGCTGTATCTACACTGGGAGGACTTTGGGCGTTCAAATGCCGCAAATATTCTCGAGAAATATCGTAAGGCTATTCCTACCTTTAACGATGATATACAGGGAACGGGTATCGTAACGCTTGGAGGAATCTTCGGAGCGCTTGCGGTTACAGGTGAGAAACTCACCGACCAGGTATACCTATGCTTTGGTGGTGGAACTGCCGGTGCAGGAATTGCCTCACGTGTACTCCGTGAGATGGTAACTATGGGGCTTTCAGAGGAAGACGCTTACAAGAGGTTCTTTATGGTGGATAAGCAGGGACTTCTCTTCGATGATATGGATGATTTGACTCCTGAGCAGAGACCTTTTGCTAAGAAGCGTTCTGATTATCCTAACGCAGATAAGCTGACAGACCTACTTGAGGTTGTGAAGACAGTAAAACCAACAATACTTGTTGGAACATCAACAGTGCCAAATACTTTTACGAAGGAAGTTGTTGAGGCTATGTGCGAGAATACTGAGCGCCCAATGATCTTCCCTCTATCAAATCCAACGAAGCTCGCAGAGGCAACTGCAGAGGATCTAATCGCTTGGTCTGATGGAAAGGCTTTTGTAGCAACTGGAATTCCAGCAGGTACAGTTTCGTACAAGGGGGTTGACTATGTAATCGGACAGGCTAATAATGCGCTAATCTATCCAGGTCTAGGACTTGGAATGCTCGCATCGAAGGCAAGCCTACTGACAGATGAGATGATTGGGGCTGCAGCTCATTCGCTTAGCGGCATCATAGATATGAGTAAGCCTGGAGCACCTGTGCTACCTCCGTTCAAGTACGTAGCGGATGTATCGATTAGAGTTGCCGAAGCAGTTGCTAAAACTGCCCAGAAGCAGGGACTTGCACGTGCTGAAGAAACGGATATAGTTAAGGCTGTTCAGGATATGAAGTGGTATCCAAAGTACTAAAATTAGAGATTAAAATATTCGTGTGAAAGCCGGATGATGTCCGGTTTTCACGGTATATAAAAGGGTTTAGGCTCTAGAAAGGAGCGATATGGAGATATTAATCACCTCTATACAGAGTATTATTCCAATTATTGCGATAATAGCCTTAGGATACTTTCTACAGAATCACGGATGGTTTGGAGAGAACTTTGGGTCTAATCTATCGCATTTAATAATGAATATTGCATTACCTGCATCTATTTTCGTATCAGTGATGAAGTACCTAACCTTCGATAAACTTGTTAGTCTATCTGAGGGACTCGTCTATACATTTGCTGCATTTGGACTAGGATATGTTGCAGCCTTTATTGCAGTTAAAGCATTTCATGTAAGGCCGGGGCGCAGGGGCACGATGATAAATACCTTTGTAAATGCCAACACCATTTTCATAGGTTTGCCTCTCAATATAGCGCTTTTTGGAAATAAGGCTTTGCCGTATTTCCTCATATATTACATAACTAATACGGTTTCAACATGGACTCTCGGTGTTTATCTGATGTCTAGCGATAGTAAATCTGGTAAACATAAAAATGCAGAAAAGTTCGACTTGAAAAAGCTCCTTCCAGCGCCATTAGTTGGGTTCTTAGTGGCTCTAGTATTTCTCGTTTTGAGGATTCCAGTACCAGCTTTTGCTACTAGCACGTTTACATATGTAGGAAATATCGTAACACCGCTGTCGCTAATCTATATAGGTATAATCCTTGCAAAGGCTGGTCTTAAGACGATTACACTGGATAAGGATACGATTATAACCCTAGTAGGTCGTTTCGTATTAGGACCTGTAGTTATGGTTGCAATACTTATGCTCACAGCTAAGAATATGCCAGTTGATGAATTTAGGACGTTCGTTATACAGGCGGCTGCACCTGCTCTAGCGGTGCTGCCAATCCTCGCAAGCCATGGAGATGGTGATGTCGAGTTCTCGACTAATGTAGTAACAATAAGTACGATTCTATTCGTCATAGTAGTACCGATTGTTGATACACTGCTCGGATTTATGTAAGAGGATTAAAGTCCTCGAGAGAAGGCCGAGTCGCAGGAACAAAATGGAATAATAAGTGATAAAAACGGTTATAGTAAAATGTACCGACCTCCTAATCGTTAGATTATGGTCTAACTTGAGGTCGGTACATTTATGATTTACTATAGCCTTTTTCTTTATATGCGTTATATACGTTACTTACCGTCTTTATACACCTTTGCATTCTCGAGAACTACGTACGTAGCATTCTTGTCATCTGGCAGTGCCTTGAGAGTGAATTTACCAGAGATGACAAATTTCTTATCCTCAGCTGGTAGCTTCGACGCTTCGCCTTTCTTGAGCTTGAAGAGAAGCCCCTGCTGACAGCACTCTGTCGCATCAGGAATCAGACAATATGTAGAGCGTTCGCCGGTGCTAGGGTCAACGCTAACGACATAATAGCCTTTTACCTTGACTGTCTTGCCGACGTACTTCTTAGGACTTGTCATCATGTTGGATACCTCAGAATAGATTGCCGTTGCACTCATGGTACTGAGATCAAGGTCAACATGACCATCCGTCTTTGCCTTATTGTGAGCTACGATATGGAGTGTAACCCCGATACATACTGATACAAAAGCCAGTAGCGTGATTATTATTATAATTAGTTTAGTCCTTTTATTGTTAGTCATTTTATCATCTTTGTATTCTGTAAAATTATCCTCTGGCAGTCACTTTGCCGAGGAGTATAAATATAAGATACATAATTGCATCCACCGTTACAATCGTTGCTCCTACTGGAGTTCCGCCTAGGATTGATATAAACATCCCGGTCAAGGCTGCAACTATTGACAGGATTATAGAGCAGATGGTTACCGCTCTGAAGCTTCCAAATACGCACATCGCCGATAGAGCAGGAAAGATTATGAGTGCGGATATCAAAAGTGAGCCTACCAGGTTCATTCCCAATACTATTATAACAGCAATGATGATTGCGATGATTAAATTATATGTTTCTGTCTTGGTGCCTGTCGCTTTCGCGTATTCCTCATCAAAAGTTACCGCAAAAAGTCTGTTGTATAGGAATACGAAGGCAATTATGACCACTGCTGAGGTGACGAGGCATATAATTACGTCCTCTGTCGTCAGCGTCAATATCGATGTGGAGCCAAATAATGTCGTGCATACGTCACCGGATACGTTTGCAGATGAAGAGAATACGTTCATCATCAGATATCCGAAGGCAAGTGACACGACGGACAATATCGCCAGCTTAGCATCACCCATGACCTTGCTATTCTGACCACCACGGAGCAACAGTATGGCTGCTATTATGGTTACTGGCATGGTAATATACAGATTGCTCGATACGTGTAAAATTGTGCCGACTGTCATGGCACCAAAGGCAACGTGTGATAGCCCATCTCCGATAAATGAAAACCTCTTAAGAACAAGTGTTACCCCGACCATAGCTGCACAGAGGGCGATTGAAACGCCTACAATCAGCGCATATAGGACGAAGGAGTGAGAAAGGTACATGTGCAGCTGTTCTGAAATATTAGACATCTAGAATCTCCCTCCTCTCTGCTTCTGAAGCTAAGTGAGGCGTATCGCTCATTATAAGAAGCTTATTAGCTGCAGCTAGCGCTTTGCTGATATCGTGCGATATGGTTATGATTGTGGTTCCGCTCTGATTCAGTCTATCTAGCAGGTAGTACAGATGGGCAGCGGCCACCGGGTCGAGCCCGGTGATCGGCTCGTCCAGAACCAGCACTTTCTTGGAGCCGGCGATGGCGCGTGCTAGGAGCACGCGCTGCCGCTGCCCGCCAGAAAGCTCGCGAAAGCTCTCGTTCTTAATATCCTCGAGGTCAAGCTCTCGGATAGCATCAGCGGCAAGCTTTCGCTCCTTATGCCCATAAAAAGGCTTAAATCCAAGTCTATCCAGGCATCCAGATAGTACGACTTCCCATACGGAAGCTGGGAAATCCTTCTGCATCTCACGCTGCTGCGGCAGGTAGCCGATATCACTCTTATCAATGTCTCCGCGCAGCAAGACCTTGCCGTTAATCGCTGGAATCAGACCGACCAAGGTCTTAATCAAGGTTGATTTTCCAGCGCCGTTTTCTCCTACAATACAAATATAATCCCCATTATTAATCTCCAGATCGAATCCATTACAGAGGGGCTTGCCCGAATACCCGACAGCAAGCCCCTCGCAAATGATACTAAATGAAGAGTCTTTACTCTCTCTTACCATTTTGTTCAATTTGTTCTCCTAGTAATACCTAATTGTTTAGAACCTCCTGCAAGACTTTGAGGTTATTTTCCATTGTCTTGAGGTAAGTCTTTTTCTTGAGGTCGCCCTTCTTCATAGACTGCAGGGAATCAAGAGTCTTGATATCTCTCTTAGTTCCGTCGGCATTTTTTATTACTGAATTAGCAATCTTGTGATCAGAGTTCTCGATAGTTAAAACATGCTTTATCTTAAGCTGGTTGAGCTTGTTAGATAGGAAGCTAATTGTCTCAAAGCTAGCCTCAGATTCAGCTGAGCAGCCTACAAATGCAGCATAGTAGTTCAGACCATAGTCATCTACCATGTAACGGAATGGGAAACGATCTCCGAAGATGAGCGTCTTAACCTTAGCATTTTTAACAGCCTCAGCATACTTGTTGTCTAGATTCTCTAGCTTCTTAGTGTAGGCATCGAGGTTCTTCTTATAAGTATCGGCATGCTTCTCATCCTTCTTAGCAATTGCCTGCTCGATAGGCTTGCAGAGCTTAATCGCATTCTTGAGAGATAGCCATACATGTTCATCATACTCCACTTCCTCGGCGTTTTCGTGATGATGACCGTCACCTTCATCTTCTTTCTCTGGTTGCATACCTTCCTTGACTTCTTCAGCCTTCTTACTGTCCTTCATTTCATCCATGAGGTTGATTGCAACGAGATCCTTGTTCTTTTTCTTCTTGAGAACGTCCGCAACCCATTCATCTGACTCACCGCCAACATAGACGAAAATATCAGCATTTGAAATATCCTTTATATCCTGAGCTGAAGGCTGGAAGCTGTGCAAATCAGTACCATTCTTCTGAAGAAGCTTCAGATCAACATCCTTGACTCTGTCGCCTAGAATCTCTCTAACCCAGTCGTATTCAGGAAATGTAGTTACGACAATCTTGAGCTTCTTGGAGTCTGCTTCCTTCTTGCCGCAGCTCGCAAGTGTACCAAGTGAAAGGATTGCAATCATCATAATTGCAAATATTTTAATAAGCTTGTTACGTTTCATAAAAACCTCCATGCTATGTAACGTGAAAAATACAGATTTTGCAAAAATAATATCGGTTATTGTAATTGTCCGAGCACCGCAACTCTTCTATGAATCGAAGCGGAGACGACATAAAAATGGGGAAATAACCGAAATTAAAAATCATTTTCAGTTTACCACCGGTGATTTATCATGTCAATGTAGAAAGAAAGTTTCACAAAACTATCAAAAAATTTTTAACACTTTGAGGTCAGTGGAGTTCAACAAAAATCATAGAGATTTAGCGGGAAAATAAAAGAACATATGTTTGATTTTTGCCTGTGCCTCCACTATAATTGGGACAAGCAAAAAAGTCAAGCGGTGTATTTGTCGTCATCAGGGAGTGAAGATGGATGGGAATGCGTCAATAAATATATTTAATAAAGAGGAGGAGCTTGAGGGGAGCAGGACCTACCTGTGCATCGACCTGAAGTCTTATTATGCGTCTGTCGAATGCATAGCTCGAGGGCTTAATCCGCTCTAGGCTAGGCTACTAGTTGCTGATCCAACTAGATCAGACAACACGATTTGCCTAGCGGTTTCACCCGCACTGAAGGCCATTGGTGTGCTGGGGAGACCTAGATTATTTGAAGCGAAGCAGGCGATAAGAAGAGCGGAGATAGAGTGTGGTCATGAGATTGAATACATCATAGCATCGCCGAGGATGGCTGAGTATGTGCGCATATCATCGGAAATTTATTCCATTTATATGAATTTTGTTTCCCCAGAGGATATTCATGTATACAGCATAGATGAATGCTTTATGGATATAACGCATTACCTTCACATGTATAAGGAGGCAGCGATTCGCCACAAGGTTTCGGCTTCTCGTGAGATGGCGATGACTATAATTAAAGCCGTGCTGTCTGAGACAGGCATAGTTTCAACTGCGGGAATTGGAACTAATATGTATCTTGCTAAGGTTGGTATGGATATAGTTGCCAAGAAGAGCAAAGCCGATGAAGATGGCGTAAGGATTGCAGAGCTCAATGAAACATCTTATAAGTATCTCCTTTGGAACCATAAACCGCTAACTGACTTCTGACAGATCGGGCGTGGTAAAGCCAGAAGGCTCGCTAAAATTGGGGCTTATACGATGGGGGATATAGCTCTCATATCGATTAATGAGGAGGAATACCTATATAAAGCATTTGGTGTAGACGCTGAGATTCTGATTGATCATGCATGGGGTAAGGAGCCATGTACCATGTCGGATATCAAGTCTTATAAGCCAGCAGCACATTCTCTCTCTACTGGGCAGGTTCTGCCTCGTGCATATGCTTATGGAGAAGGCCGCAATATATTTATCGAGATGGCTGATAAGCTATCCATGGATATGGTACGGAAGAAACTAAGAGCATCACATTTTTCGTTTTGGATCAGTTTCGATGGACAGAGTCTTGAGAGTGGGGAATATAATGGGCCGATTGTGGTTGATTTTTACGGAAGACTGATGCCTAAGGGTGTTTCTGGCAATGTTAGGCTACGAATTGATACGAATAGCACTGTAGAGATTGTAGGGAACTTAAAGAAAGCTTTTGATCGCCTGATAGATCCGACACTTTACATAAGGCGCATAACCATAGTCGCCAACGATATCAAAGGAGTAGATGAAGATGAGCAGGTTGATATATTTTCACTAGACTCTTGCGATACAGATGACTCTAAAGAATGTGAATTGCAAGGGGTTATGCTAGCAATACGCGAGAAGTATGGAAGCAATGCCTTGATAAAAGGCATGAATCTCGAAGAGGGAAGCACATATATAGAAAGGAACAATCAGATAGGAGGTTATAGAGCATAGATGGGTGTATACGATGAAAGAATTATTAGGGCAACAAAATTTGAATATGCCGATATTATCAATAGAGTGAGGCCAGTTCATCGGGCTGATAGATTTTCGTACAAGTATCCGCGGATGAGCAATGAGAAGCGAGCTAAGATATTCGCACCTTTTTCTGCCTTGTCAGGGTATGATGATGCTTTAGCGGAGAAGGAGATAATCTACGATATCAAAAGGGTACTTACTGATGATGAGTATTTTGATTTAGACTGCAAGATTGCAACCATATACGAAAATTGTAGCAATAGCCATATTAGCTAGAGAAAATGTGTTGAGGTCAGAATACTTTACTTTGAACCCCTTGCCAATGATGAGCTGCATGGCAGATATATAGAAATTAGTGGATTAGTCACAAAGGTCAGACCAGATAAAGAGACTATCACAATTCTTGATAAAGAAATTCCTCTGAGGTCAATATATAAACTAGAAATATTAAATGCTAGGGGCATCGAGCCACAAGATGAATAAAACTCCCTGCTCTCTCAAGCAGGGAGTGTGGATTCGCCTATCTAAATTGATAAATCAGCGATATGTTTTGTCAGACCATTAGGTAGCACATCTTGTCTGTAATGCATATGGGAGAACCTATGATTAAACTCGCGCAATCTGCTCTATTCCTTCAACTGTACCAAGAAGTTCCATGCCAACTGGTCTCCAGTAATCATATATTAGCACAGGACCGCTGTATTCATACAGAAGCCTTATGACCGTATTGAAGAATATAGGATTGTTGATGAACATCTTAACGTTGAAATTACAGTCATACTGCTTTTCTTCGGTATACGGATACTTGAAATTAATAATCTGCGACTCAGGTTCGCAATCATAGTAGCGAAGCTCTAGAAGCTTGTAGCCGGTGAATTTTGACTGGTTATCATCAGCATTTTCACGGCAAGCGATTATTTGATCCGCTCTTGCATCAGTCATAACCTGAATATCGCCGAGATTGTTATTGCAGAGCTCATATAACTCTCTGACTGTGTTAAGTACATGAGGTCTCTCTGCCTCGTTTTCGTCTATAGGGATAATTCCTTTGCCGATTAGGTGCTGCAGGAATTCCTCGCACGAGAAAGTACCGAGCGTATAATCCTCTGGTTTGTTGCTGGAATTACATTCGATAGTTACATTTGAATTGTCGATTTCTTTAAAATTGATATATGCCATTTTGTCACCTATAATATCTATTAGCATTGGTATTATATCATCAGAGTGAAGTGAGGTCATTAATAAATAAAGAGAGAGGCAGCATTTTTTTAAATGCCACCTCTGATGTCACAGACAGGATGTTCAGAAGATTATCTATATTTATAGAAACCTTCACCAGCATTGATGCCGGTCTTACCCTCATCTATGTACTTTTTAAGCATTGCTGCAATTTTGCCTGCATTTGAATCTGGGTTCTTTGACTCAGGATTGCTGGATACGATGTTGTAAGCAGTTGTGAGTCCGACGATATCGAGTATCTGGAAAGGACCAAGAGGCGAACCTGTTCCTAATTTCCAAGCACGGTCAATATTTTCATGATCGCCTATTCCGTTAGCGAGTAGGTACTGTGCAGAATTTAGGAATGGCACGAGCATAGAATTTAGCAGATAACCAGGCTGTTCCTTCAGTACCTTGATCGGGACCATGTTAAGCGCTTTGGCAAATTCAACTACCTCGTCATATGCGGCCTGGGATGTCTCGCTGTGTCCCATAACCTCACCTATGTTGCTTCTCCAGATATTGTTAGCAAAGTGAAGTGCAAGGTATCTCTCAGGCTTAGATATATCTTCCTTAAATGTGCTAGGAAGGAATGTCGAAGAATTTGTCATTACGATGGTATTATCGTCAAGCACTTTATCGAGCTTTCTATAGAACTCATGCTTTTCATCAGGAATCTCAGCCATGCTCTCTATGTAGTAATCGCAGCCTTTTGCAGAATCCTCGAGAGAAAGAGAGAGTTTTAGATTCTTATAAGCGGATTCAACTTTTTCTTGGAGTTCGTCGAGCTTCTCGCTAGTTAGGTCTTCGGCTTTTACCCCGAAACCTCCAGGAACCTGAATTCCAGGCTTGCCTAGGTTTTGCCTTAGAGTTTCAATTTCAGATAGATAAATCTTGTAGAGCCTGTCTATCTTAGGCTGAGATCTGCCGATAGAGCCTTCGCTTCTTAGCCATATAGTTGTATCAAATCCGGAGAAAGCACTCTGAAAAGCAATCTGACTGCCTAGTACACCGCCACCAGCTACTGTAACTTTTTTATTATTCATGGGATTACCTCCTGTGTATAAATAACAACTTGTGTTAGTTTTGTATAAATTGATTATACACCTAAAATCAAATAAAGCCATACAATATTTAATAGTGCGCAATTATTTCTTTAAAACTACATAATTCATAACGATTGCAACTATTGACAGAGCTCCATAATAGTTCTATTATACTTATTAGTTCTTGGTTTATTATCTTTAACTATTTGAACCTAGAACTGATAAATATGGTAATTGACTTCAGGGCAGGGTGTAATTCCCTACCGGCGGTATAGCCCGCGAGCCGAGAGGCATGATTCGGTTAGATTCCGAAGCCGACAGTTAAAGTCTGGATGGGAGAAGCTTTTATTCTGAAGGGTACATTAGGTTGTACAGGGATGAATTGCAGGAGCTCTGAGGGGGCTTCTTTTTTAGTGCATATCCATTCTAATTGAACGGGTCAATTGTATATTTATTCGAATGAGGAGAGAGAAATGTCGTTAGAGAGAGCTGATGAGCTGATGCTACAGGACAAAGAGTACATGCGCCGAGCTATTGAACTGGCCAAGAAAGGCACAGGATGGGTTAATCCCAACCCAAAGGTCGGAGCTGTAATTGTCAAAGATGGACAGATCATAGGCGAGGGATACCATGTAAAGTGCGGTCAGATGCACGCTGAAAGGAACGCTATAGCATCGCTTCGCGATTCTGCAGAGGGCGCTACGATGTACGTAACTATGGAGCCTTGTTGTCATTATGGCAAGACGCCACCTTGTACGGAGGCGATTATTGAAAACGGAATAGCTAGAGTTGTGATTGGATCCAAGGACCCTAATCCAAAAGTAGCTGGAAAGGGCGTTCAAGTGCTGAGAGATGCTGGCATTGAAGTCGTAGAAGACTTCATGATGGATGAGTGTGATGCTCTAAATCCGATTTTCTTCCACTACATAACTACTAAGCATCCTTACGTCATGATGAAGTATGCCATGACTGCTGACGGTAAGATTGCGACTAAGACTGGAGCATCAAGGTGGGTTACTGGTCCTGAGGCTATTCACAAGGTGCATGAGATGCGTCATGAATGCATGAGCATCATGGTCGGTGTTGATACGGTTGTAGCTGATGATCCTATGCTTAACTGCAGAATTGAGGGTGGCAGAAACCCGGTGAGAATCGTATGCGATAGTAAACTCAGAATTCCAAATGAATGCCAGTTAGTGAGAACTGCTGATGAGTACGATAGTGAAACAGTTGTCGTTTGTGCAGTTGAAGGTCTGCCTATGGGAGAGGTGAGGTTTACTGATAAGGCACCAATCTATTTGGACTATGAGAATACAAATCCGCTTGCAAAGGCTTTAGGCAAGAAGTTTGGCGGAGGAAATTTCATCAAGAAGGCAGTTAAACTTAACGAGATGGGAGTCAGGATTTTTAACTTCCCTGGTCACGATGGAAGAGTCAATCTAAACATGCTGATGGAGTACCTCGGCAGTCTAGAAATAGATAGCTTGCTCCTTGAAGGTGGTGGAAACCTCAATGAAAGTGCGCTGAGAGTTGGAATTATCAGCGAGATGAGAATATTTATCGCACCCAAGGTATTCGGTGGAAAGGCGAAGAGCCCTATTGAGGGTATTGGAGTTGACAATCCTAATATGGCATATAAATTCTCGTTCGACGACGTTGAGAGGATTGGTTCTGATCTCATGATTACATGCAAGAGAATCGATAATCTCAGCACATATATTCCAGAAGATGGAGAAAACTAATGTTTACAGGAATCATTGAAGAGACAGGGAGATTGAGGTCACTAGATATATCTGGGGTGACGGGCCGCATAGAGCTCGAGGCCTCAAAGGTACTAGAAGGCACTAATATTGGTGATAGTATCGCTGTGAACGGTGTTTGCCTCACTGTGGTAGAACTTCATGCTGACGGATTTACCGCTGACGTCATGCCTGAGACCATCTCCAGAACGGGATTCTCGCAGCTCAGAGTGGGCGATAAAGTTAACCTGGAACGAGCGATGGCTGCAAATGGCAGGTTCGGTGGACACATAGTATCGGGCCATATCGATGGCGTTGGAACCGTTGAATCACTCGAGCATGATGGAATTGCCGTATGGGTAAGCATCAAGGCACCAACAGAAATTCTTAAGATCATAGTTGAGAAGGGGTCCATAGCAATCGATGGAATCAGCCTTACGGTTGCTTATGTGGATAGTGAACGTTTCAAGGTTTCGATTATTCCTCATACAGGTGAGGAGACTACACTGCTGAAGAGGCATGCAGGCGATAAGGTTAATCTTGAAAATGATATTGTAGGCAAATATGTAGAAAAATTATTGGGACTTGGTGAGCCAACTGTATATGGTGGTACTCGGCAAAAGGATGATAACGAAAGTGGACTCACACTTGAGTTCCTGGCGGAGAACGGGTTCTGAAAGGAGATACGATGAGTAGCAGAAGACGCGAATATGATTCAATTGAAAGAGCGCTTGAGGATCTGAGAGCTGGAAAGATAATTCTCTGTACAGATGATCCAGATAGAGAAAATGAAGGTGATATGATCTGTGCTGCGGAGTTTGCAACGCAGGAGAATATCAACATGATGGCTAGTATTGCCAAAGGGCTCATCTGCACACCGATGAGCATTGAGCTCGCAAGGAAGCTCAACTTCCCAGCGATGGTGTCTGAGAACACGGATAACCACGAAACTGCTTTTACAGTTTCAATAGACCATGTCGATACCACGACTGGTATTTCAGCTAAGGAGAGAGGATATACGATGAGAAAATGCGTGGATCCAGATTCAAAGCCGGAAGATTTCAGGAGACCAGGGCATGTATTCCCTCTCGTTGCTAAGAGAGGCGGTGTGCTAGTTAGAAATGGACATACAGAGGCTACAGTAGACTTGCTGAGACTTGCAGGACTCAAGGAGTGCGGTGTGTGCTGCGAAATCATGGACGATGACGGCACGATGATGAGAACGCCTAAGCTGTGGGAAATCGCAGAGAAATATGATCTAGCATTTATAACGATCAAGCAACTTCAGGATTATCTGCGCATTAATGAGTGCCACGTAATTCGCGAGGCAGTAGCTAAGCTGCCGACAATGTATGGCGAATTCACAATGTATGGGTATATTAATGATATTACTGGCGAGCATCATGTAGCTCTTGTTAAGGGTGAAATCGGAGATGGTAAGGATGTTCTCTGCCGAGTTCATTCGGAGTGTCTCACAGGGGATACGTTCGGTTCGCTGAGATGCGACTGTGGTCTGCAGCTCGAGAAGTCACTCGAGATGATAGAAAAAGAAGGGCGCGGAGTGCTGCTTTACATGAGACAGGAAGGTCGTGGCATCGGACTCATCAATAAGATTAAGGCATACGCTCTTCAGGAAGAGGGATACGATACAGTCGAGGCTAATGTTAAGCTTGGGTTTGCACCAGACCTAAGGGAATACTGGGTAGGTGCACAGATTTTAAGAGACCTGGGATGCAAGTCGCTAAGGCTTATGACTAACAACCCTGAAAAGGTGTATGGGCTCGGTGACTTTGCTCTGGACATAACTGAGAGAGTTCCGATTGAGATTAAGCCACAGAAGTTCGATTATATGTATCTCAAGACCAAGAAGAGCAAGATGGGACATATTTTCAACGAAATTGATTTAGAGAAGTAGAAAGGAATCGTCATGAACAATATCAATCTATTAGAGGGTAAAGTCGTTGCTAAAGAAGGAATGAAGGTTGGAATCGTGGCTGCTCGTTTCAATGAAATTGTTGTAAGCAAGCTACTAAGCGGGGCAATTGACGGACTTGTACGACACAATGTCAAGGAAGAGAATATCACAGCTGCTTGGGTGCCTGGAGCATTTGAGCTGCCAACCGTTGCGAAGAAGATGGCTGAGTCCGGAAAGTATGATGCTGTAATCGTTCTCGGTGCTGTAATCAGAGGACAGACATCGCACTATGAGCTTGTGTGCAACGAGGCTGCAAAAGGAATCGCTCAGATCTCTATGCAGACAGGTGTGCCAACTATGTTTGGAGTTATCACGACAGAGAATATTGAACAGGCAATCGCTCGTGCAGGAAGCAAGGTTGGAAACAAGGGATACGACTGCGCACTATCTGCAATCGAGATGGTTAACCTCGTAGAGCAGTTATAAGAACAGCTTTATTAAAATAAAGGTGAGCAGGCATATTTAATAACAGCAAGGCAGACTGTTTCAGTCTGCCTTGTTTTCAAAATGCAAATGGGGATTGGTCGTATACATGGACAAGAGCATGGAAATTAAGAATGGTGAAAGGAAAAATCAAGACAAGAGCAAGGTTATGCTCGTTTTTGACTATGATGGTACCATTCAAGAAACTATTAAGATTTATGCACCAGCTATTTTTGATATAGCGAAAAGGCTGAGGACGATATATGATGTTCCAGTCGAAAATCCTAGCTATGCGCGCATGGAGAGCTGGCTGGGGCTTAAAAATGACGAGATGTGGGCAGACTTCGCCCCAGCGCTCCCTACGGCCGCTAAGGCGGCCGCATCGGCGCGGGTCGGCGCCTACATGCGCACTCTGGTTCGCGATGGTGCTGATCCCTGGTATTCTGGTGCTCGTGACACACTAGACAGGCTCAAAAAACAGGGATACAGGATGATGATACTGAGCAACTCAGATCACGAGTATGCGGAATTCAACAGAAAGAGATTTGACACGGATAGATGGTTTGAGAGATATATAGATTGTGAATCCTGGGATTGGCAGTCTAAAGCCGATGTGTTAAGCTCTATAATAAGTAATGAGCCTGACTTAACATATGTTATGATTGGGGATAGGTTCAATGACCAAGAAGCGGCAGTGAGGAACAATATATTGTTTGTCGCATGTGAATATGGATACGGTAAGTCCGGAGAGCTTGATGAGGCTGATGCGAGAGCTTATTCAGTTGTTGAGCTACCGGAGATTATTGTTAGATTAACTGATTATTAGGGGGTTAAGATGAACATTGTATGCTTAGATATGGAAGGTGTATTGGTACCTGAGATTTGGATTGCCTTTGCGGAAGAGACAGGCATCGAGGAACTAAAGAAGACTACTAGAGAGGAGCCAGATTACGACAAGCTAATGAATTACAGGCTTGATATCTTGAGAGAGCATGGCCTTGGCCTCAAGGAGATTCAGGATGTAATCGCTAGAATTGATCCACTACCAGGAGCAAAGAAATTTTTAGATGAACTTCGTGCAACTACTCAGGCTATAATTCTCAGCGATACATTTTCACAGTTTGCTCAGCCACTCATGGCTAAGCTAGGATGGCCGGCTCTATTCTGCAATGAGCTGATTATTGGTGAAGATGGAATGATAGAAGGCTTCAAGATGCGCTGCGAGAAGTCAAAGCTCACAACAGTGAGAGCCCTTCAATCATGCGGTTTTGAGACAATTGCGGCAGGAGATAGTTTTAACGACCTAGCTATGATTGAAGCAAGCAAAGCGGGTTTCCTATTCCGAAGCACAGACTCCATCAAAGCTGACTGCCCACAGTTCCCAGCTTACGATGAGTTTGATGACCTACTAGGTGCGATTAAGAAGGCACTATAGGGCTGTAAATTTAAAGCAAGTATAGATTGCCTTTAATTAACTAGCTAATTATATATAAGAAGACTAAGATGCATCGCCATTACTGGCGGTGCTTTTTAGTGTGCAAAATTTCTAGAAATTTAATCAAAACAAGATCGAGCAATATTTCGTAATGACTACGAAAAAATCGAGAGCCCAACAATCAGAGCTCTCGATTTTTGTGTTGATATTCATAGCAATATATCTAGCAAATTGTTAGTTAGATAATTTCAGTTCGTCTTTTCTAGTAGCAGAATATATGCCTCCGACTACAGCGCCAACCAGTGCAGGCACAACCCAGCCAAGCGCAAGCTTAGTGAATGGAAGGTCACCTATGAAACCGAATGGAAGGCCGAATCCATTCAGAACTGAGAGTAGGCTCGTAGCAAATGCAGTATAAGCGGCTACACCGCCAACGTATTTGCTTGTAATCCACTTATCAAGTACGGCGAATATTACCAGAACTATAAGCGGTGGATAAAATGCGCTGAGTATCGGTGCTGCAAGCGCGATAATCTTATCCAGGCCAAGGTTGCTCATAAAGAAGCTGAATCCGATAGTAACTAGTATTACTGTTCTGTAGCTAACCTTTCCGTTTGATAAACCAGCAAAGTAGTCGCCGATTACAGATGAAAGTCCAATCGAAGTTGTTAGACATGCTAGCAGAATTATAATCGCTAGAGCGATAACTCCCCAGCCACCGAGAAGTCTGTTTGTAATAGCGATTAGAAGTGGTGCCTGTGCAAGGCCTGCAAAATGGCTATCGCTTGTAGTCGATGCACCGAGGAATGTTAGACCTCCATATACTAGTCCAAGTAGGACTGTCGAAATGATATCTGCACCAGCTACTAGCTGTTTTACATCTTTCTTATCAGTAAAGCCATATTTCTTTGCAGCAACTATGAGGATTATAGTTACCGTTACTCCGCCAATACCGTCGAGTGTTTGATAACCGTTAACAATTCCTGTCTGGAATGGAACAAGATCCTTTGTTCCGATAGGTGCACCGATTGGATTTACGATTCCGAGTATGATTAGAATGACCATAACCAGAAGTAAAAGCGGTGTAAGGAATTTTCCTATAACATCTACAACACCAGAAGGATTGAGTGCAAGAATAGCAGTCAATGCGAAGAACGCGAGACTGAATGCCCATAGCGGAACGCCTGGTAGCAGTCCCTTAATACCCATCTCATAAGTCGTAGCGGATGTTCTTGGAATACAGATGATCGGTCCGAGTAGAAGTAGTATGATGGATACGAATACCTTGCCAGGTATTGTTCCAATCTTGTTAGTTACTCCGTCTACCGTTCCTTCTCTGTTAGCAACAACAGAATAAATAGCTAAGGCAGCTAGTCCAACATCCATGATGAAAAATCCTAAAAATCCTACTAGCCAATTGCTCCCTGTCTGCTGACCGAGGAATGGCGGAAATATAAGGTTACCAGCGCCAAATTGAGTTGCGAAAAGAGCAAGACCCATGGTCACAATAATAGGACCTTTTGCCTTTGGTTTTGGTTTTGAATTATCTTTCATTGTCCCTCCTATAATAAAAGTAATCATAAAGTGTTTATTTACAATTAAAAAAGATAGTTATTACTATATAGTAACCATTTAAGAACCAGTACCGAAATATAGTCATATACCTAGTACTTTTTGGAATAACAAGGTTTAATCTAACGTGTTGGTGTGTTATAATCGCTGTAATTTCAAGCATATTACAAATTATGATTAATTTTAGGAAAAAGACAAATGGATTTAATCAAACTAAAATATTTTATTGCAGCTGCAGAACTGTTGAATTTTTCTAAAGCTGCTGAAGCTTGCAACATCACGCAAACTGCAATAGGCAAGTATATTAATAAATTAGAAAATGAAATCGGATGCTCTCTATTCTATCGAACTAATAAGGGCGTCAGCTTGACTGAAGCCGGGGAAAAATTCTATTCAGGTGTAAAAGAGATAACCGAGCAGTATGAGGACTTATTAAAACAAATTGAAACTGAGACAGATAAGCTTCTTAGAATTGGAATCGCAGGTGACTACTTACCCGTAAATTTTTTAAGAAAGTATAAAGCTATGAATAGGGACATTTCCTTGGAGGTGGAATTTAAGGATAAAGACCAATTGATTAACATGCTGGAGAGGGAATCGATAGATGCGATGATTATCCCAGATGTTACAATGCTTAGTGAAAATACAATTGGTATAGAGAAGGTGGAAATAGGAGCTGCACATGATGTCATATGCTGCTCTCAAGAAAGCGTGATTAAATACGGAAGTGTCGGGAAAGTCATTGAGAATTTACCTCTTATCACCAAAGCGGTTGAAAGTGAATATCATGAGTACTGCAGAGATAATCTCAAAAGCATATACAATAGCACTTTTTCGGATGTACGTGTTGTTGATACGGTGTCGAATCAGACTACTTTAATTGCACTTGGGCAAGGGTTTGCAATAATGCCAAAAGAGGAGATGACGCCAATTGAAGATATGTATATGGAAGGATTAGGTGAGAGATTTACAGAGATTCTACTACTAGTCTATATGTCAAAAAACAAGAATCAGTCACTTCGCGATTTATTGAAATTTGTAAGCAAAAGTAATAGTGATGGTGAATCCTTATTTGGATAAATTTGGAGAATTAAAGAATAAAATAATCCTTAGTATAAGTAAAAAATCCCTGGATTCTGATAGAATCCGGGGATTTTTAAGTTCAGTAAGATTAACGCTTCGAGAACTGGCTAGCTCTTCTAGCTTTCTTGAGACCGTACTTCTTTCTTTCCTTCATACGAGGGTCTCTCGTTAGGAATCCAGCGGCCTTAAGTGCTGGTCTGTTAGCCTCAGCATCTACTTCACAAAGTGCTCTTGAGATACCGTGTCTAAGTGCTCCAGCCTGTCCTGTTGTACCACCACCGTTAACTAGTGCGATTACATCGTACTTTCCAGTTGTTCCTGTGATTTCAAAAGGTCTCTTAACCTCATTTTTGAGAACTTCAAGTCCGAAGTAATCTTCGAGGTCCTTCTTGTTTACAACGATTCTTCCTGTTCCAGGGAGTAATCTGACTCTAGCAATTGAAGATTTTCTTCTTCCTGTTGCCTGATACATTTCTTTAGCCATCTTCTAATCCTCCCTTCCTAGAATGTCCACTCTTCAGGATTTTGTGCAGCATGTGGATGCTCAGGTCCTGCGTATACCTTTAGCTTCTTGAACATCTGTCTGCCGAGCTTACCCTTAGGCATCATGCCCTTAACAGCGTGACGGATGATCTCTTCTGGCTTCTTAGCGCGAAGTTCTGCAAGAGTTGTCTCCTTGAGACCACCTGGATATCCACTGTGGCTCTTGTAAATCTTCTGCTTTTCCTTCTTGCCAGTTACTGCTACCTTCTCAGCGTTTACAACAACTACGTAATCTCCGCAGTCAACGTGAGGTGTGTAGATAGGCTTCTTCTTTCCTCTTAGGATCATTGCAATCTCAGCTGCAACCTTACCTAGAGTCTTGTCCTCTGCATCGATAACATACCACTTGTGGTCGATATCTGCAGGCTTAGCGATGTAAGACTTCATTTTCTTTCCTTTCTACCTACTCAGATCTGAAGATCGGTTTCGGCACTGTCTACTTGGATCCGAGGATCTTGTTCGACATACTAAAAATAACTTAGTGTCGGAGCTACCGGGCAGAGCCCTACTCCATTTGCATAATACGCCTAAAAATTATATTACTCAAAGTGTTCAAAGTCAAGCTTTTAAAGCTTTCATTTCGTTCTGTTCATCCCATTCCTCTACCAGAATAGCCCGAAGTTCCATATCGAAATACTCATTGCTGCGTTTCCCAGCTAACTTGAGTATACCTTCTGTCCTAAAACCTAGCTTAGTGTATAGGTTCGAAGCGACTTTGTCATCAGGAAAATGAGAAACGGTAACTCTATGTGTACCGAGCTCCTCGAAAGCATGGCGAAGAAGCGCTTCCATCGATTCTGTTCCGTAACCTTTGCCACGAGCCGCTTCGTCAGCGAGATAAATGATGGCGATATTGAGTGAATCATTGATGGGATCAATGTTGGTAATATCAATTTTTCCCAGAGGCTTTTTGCTAGACTTCTCAACTATTGTCATCCATTCGCGAGATGGGTCATGAATGACGTTGTGAAATTCGTCTGTTATCGTATCTAGGTTTCTTTTGCCAGTCGTGCAGAAGTGCTCGATTACGGTTTCTCGCGACTCCCATTCCGCGAAAAGGTCGCAGTCAGCAAAGGATGCCTTGCGAAGTATGATGTGGTCAGTTTCTATCAAGTCGATTCCTCCTCTAGTATCAAGCTTATTAATTTCTTATTATACCAAAAAAATACATAGCTTATCATATATAATTGATGCATTGCACACCTAAATATGTCTCCATGTTATAATTTTAGTGTATATTACGGAGTATTTATTAAAGGGCTTTGCGCTTGTAACAGCTTGTTTGTTCTTAGATTAGAAAAAAGTGAACAAGGGTGTGAACAAATGACCAATCAATGTGATTAGTTAATCAGTGAGAGTTATCATATGAGCAATAAGAGCAAAGGAAATATTGCACTACTAATAGTTGCGATTATATGGGGGAGCGGATTCATCGCTCAGAAGATTGTAGATTACACATAGGCGATAAATTTTATTAATATAATAAAAATTAATAATAAAAAGTATCAATAGTTGTACACGATGGTATAAGTATGAATTATTGTTAACACTTTTTCCAGTGCGATAGAATGTTAACATAAAATACAATACATAGTTATGCCGTTATTCGCGAGATGGGCGCGAATCGTGGTACGACTATTGTTGTTTTTTGTACAAATACACTTATTGACTACAATCAATTAGGAAAGGAAAGTAATGGTTACGAAGAAGAAAGAATTAAAGGCGAAGGTTTCAGGAGTATTGCTTACAGCTATCCTGATACTCACCATGATGCCGTGGCATGTAATGGCTGACGATACCTCCGCTGCAGAGGGCACGGCTGCTGCGAACACTGTAGCTACCGAGAGCGAGGGCGTTTCTAACGAAGTGGCAAGTGCTACTACAAGAGATGCAGCACAGAATAAACCAGCTGCGGCTCCTGCGACACCTGCAGGTGAAAAGCCTTTAGCAGCATCTGCATCATCCAAGAAGTTCGTGAAGACATCTGTGAAGGTCGTATATAAGGATGGAACTCCTGTTGAAGATGGAACAGCCTTCACACTTGAAGATCCAGATAACAACGACCAGAAGGATTACGAAGTTAAGAACGGAAAACTAGAATTTCAGCTAATCTCTGACAAGCAGTATCGACTTGGTCTCTCATGGGAAGATGAGAAGATGGATACTCACAAAGTCGTTGAAGCTGATGCAAATCTTGGCACAATTCCTGTTGCAATCGCATCAAATGGCAAGACTCTAGTATGGTATGACAGACATAACATGAAGCTTCTGGAGAACAAGCCAGTGACGACCGTCACTCTCAAGGAAATCGAAGACAATGACGAAACCCCATCTGAGCCAAAGCCTGCGGAGAAGAAGAGAGTAGAAAAAGGCGAATTAGCAAACGTTCGTGACATAGATGTAACTCTAGATGATGGAACACCAATGCCTGACGGTGTTCAGCTAGAACTCATAGATATGAGCAGAGTTGCTGATTGGTCATATGAATTTGAAAAATACACTGTTAAGGATGGCAAGATCCACGGCGTTAAGATGAAAGCTGAAACGCAGTATAAGATTGGTATGGACACTGCTAATCCATCATATTCTGATTACACAATCGTTGGTGCATATAACAGCAAGCATCTGATGCGTATATATGCAAGATATGAGAACGAGTATCCGCTATACTACGATTATGACGAGGGTATAGGCGCACCAGAGAAGCCGATTGCAAAGCTTGTATTCCACAAGGTGAAAGAGCAGAGCGAATTAGAGAATCCTAAATCGAATTCCAACATTACAGTTCTAAAGGTTTCTGATGGCGGCTATGTGGCAAAGGCAGGTTTGCCTTTCAGATTAGTTCGTAAGGATAACGGTAAGTCGAAGGTTATCTACAGTGAGCAGGGTGAAGTTACAATCAATACCGAAGGAAACGTTCCTTACGAGCTTAAGCTAGATGAGAACGATACTTACGTTATGAAGAACAAGATTGAGTTCACCATGAAGCAGAATAAGCAGGGCAAGTATAACCCTATTATCGAAGGCTATGATGCTAATGATATAAATGGTTATCTGCAGTGCAATGCTATAGAACTTGTTAGAAAAGATGGCAAGAAGCCAGGAAGCGATATCGTTAAGCCAGGAGAAAATACTGGAAATAACAACAACGAAGATTGCAATCCATGCGGCGAATGCGAGGATTGTGCGAAGTATAAGCCTGAGCAGTATGCGAAGATTTACGAGAAGGAAAAGGTTATTCTCAAGAACATGCCAGTTCTAAGAAAGTCTGGTAACGAGTATAAGCCTGTCAAGAAGAAGGTTACATTTATCTTCTATAATGCAACAACTCAGACTATTGAGACTAAAGTAGAGTCAAGTAACGGTGTTCTACCAGATGTCGAGATGGTTAAGGGCAATAACTATATCGTATTTGCTGAAGATGGCGACTTTGAAATGCCTAACGCATACATGGTGCTAAATAAGACTGGCGAGAAGCCGGTTCCTTCTAAGGATAACGGAAGAAAAGTAGATGCATTCTACTTGACTCTAAGATCGATGTATGTGAGCAACCCTGAAGCTGCAAAGCGTGTCGCATATACACTTCCAGTTTTCGATAAGGACCACAATCCTATTGATGGTGTAAATATAAAGTTTGTAAGCGAATACGATGAAGTTACAGCAAAGGTTAATGAAGGTGTAGTTGAATACTCGCTTATTGAAGATCAGAACTACATGGTATATGTAGACGATCCTAGATACACAATCGATTCCTTCCCAATGACTATGAAGGACAAGTCTGAGTGGGGAGCAGCTAAGTACGCATTCAATCATTTCAGTTGTGGCAGTGTCAACGAGCTTATCCTAAAGCCCAAGAGCGAAGAAGGTAAAAACAATACGCAGCTTATCGATATAGATAATACAACGGCTGTAACTGGTCTACACTTCGGAAAAGGAGAGTATTTGGTAAGCGTTAGAAAGCTACCTAAAGATACTGTAAAGGGTCTAGAGGGAAAGGATTATGAAGTTCTAGATATCGACATGATCAACATGTATCGTACAGAGCTATCGAAGCTTGTAAGAGGAAACTTCAAGGTCAGCAGACTAGTTCCAGATGGCAAGGATGTAAAGCAGGTTTACTACGTTGATAATGAGGGGAAGCTCGTAAAGGTTCCATTCAAGCAGATCTTAGCATCTGACGGTGGATACATCGTAGCGTTTGATATGCCTTCGATGTCGCTTTACAACAATGTTATCGAGTACACTGACCATAAGCCAGCAGAGCCTGAAAAGCCAGTAACACCAGCAGAGCCTGAGAAGCCTGTTACACCTGAAAAACCGGTAAATCCGGTAAACCCAGGAAACAATCAGGGAGATAACAATAGCACACAGCCAAACGTGCCAACTCCAGGTAATAATGGCGGAAATACTAACGTTTCGCCTGAGTATTATGTAGCGAATGGAAATCTCGCTTGGAACGGTGATGATAACGGGATGCTCATAGTTGTTAAGTCTAAGACTGATGACGAAAAGACTTTTGAGAGATTCAAGGGCGTTGAGATCGATGGTAAGGTTGTAGATCCAAGCAACTACGACGTTGTAAAGGGAAGTGCAAGAATTACCTTACATGCATCATACTTAAGATCTCTAAGACCAGGAAAGCATGCTGTAACCGCTCGTTTCAGCAACGGTTCTGTAAATTCGGAGTTTGCAGTAGTTTCTCGCGCAGCTAATAAGGCTCCTAACGGAAAAGCTACTCTAAATGGAAAGAACATCAGAACTGTAGTTAAAACAGGTGACTCAGCAGGATTTGAGTTTATGTTTGCTTTCGTAATTGCAAGCATGCTACTAGGCGTTGTGGTTGCTATGAGGAAGAAAAACGCATAGCTCAAAATGTAAACTAGGGAACAAAAGCATTATCGAATGAGATGGAGTGCTATGCTCCATCTCATTTTTTAAACTACTTGAAAGAGAGAAAATGGGGAATGCAGAAAAGCTTATTTGATAATAAGCTGCTAAGTATTATTGCGGTTATTATCCTCTCTCTTGCTTTAGCTATAGGGCTCGCAAGCTGCGGTGCTGATAAGAGCGAGAAGGGGAGAGGTAAAAAGAAGGTAGAAGTTACAAAGGAAAAGTCTGCATCTGGCAAATCATCAGATAGCTCTAAAGCTGACAACGAAGGCGAGAGCGAAGCAAGTGGAAGTGATGATTCCAGCAGTAAAGCGCTTGAAGCGGAGAAAGCAAAGGAAAAGGAAAAAGAAAAGAAAAAAGAGAAAGCAAAGGAAAAAGAGCGGGCCAAAGAGGAGAAGTCTAAAAAAGATAGTAGCGACTCTAGCCATAGTAGCTCATCCCATTCAAAGAAAAAGTGGGTACCTGCAGTATATAAGACGGTTACACATCCGGCGGTGACACGTCAACAGAAATTTATTGATTATTACACTTGTCAGTGCGGTGCCACCTTCAAAACAAATGCAGAGTGGCAGGCCCATAGACCAAAGCCTTGAAATGGCTTACATACATATGCGGCTCCGCATGTGACGACCAAAACAGTTGTCGTTAAAGAGGCATACACCGAGCAGGTGCTTGTCAGTGAAGGACACTGGGAATAAGTTATTACTTTAAGGGAATTAAAATGAAAATTCGTGTATACTATAGAGTAATGTATGAATAAGGCAGGTCTATAGTATGAAAGATATTCAAAATATTAAAATTCGTGAGGCGAAGCGTTCCGACATAGCCGAGGTTGGGCGTATCCTATCAGAGAACTATCATGATACATATGCAAATATATTGGATAAGAGATATCTAAGCTCCGTTAACCCTGAGAGTGCAGCGAGCAGAATGGACGCATATTTCCTTACACCGGGAAATGAAATGTTTGTTGCTGAGCTCTTAGCCGATGGTGAAGAGGCTGGTGCTGGTGAAATTGTCGGTTTCGTAGCGGGCACACCCTCGCCAGATGTACTTGGTGCATTTTGGCTTGAGATGCTTCATATCAAGGCTTCCTACAGGGATTTCGGTATTGGACGAAGGCTCCTGTTTACGATGGGAAGCAGAGCTGCGAGCACCGGATATTCGCAGATGGTAATCGATGTATTTGCAGGGAACACCAAGGCAGAAGAGATATACAAGCATTACGGAGCTAAGCAGATTGATGAGTTTTATCAAGATGTAGAAGGCTTCGGAGTGCTGTCGTCACTCCTTAGCTGGGACGACTTGTCGGTGTTCCAGGGATAGGGGGATAACGTGGATATAATAGTAAAAATGGTCACTTCGACACAATTTATAAGTAGCATAATCATCATCTTAGTCACCATCATTGCGACGATTGTCATAGAACATACGCATAAGCTCTATGTAAAAAAGACCAATAATACGGTGCAGATGAATGCGATCGTCAGATCGACATTTAGACTCATGAAGAGCGTAACATGGATAATTGCAGCGCTTGCGGTGCTCGAAGTAAATAATATACGTGTTACATCCATTATCGCCGGTGTCGGTGTTGCTGGTGCGGTCTTTGGCATGGCGATGCAAGACGTGTTTAAGGATGTACTGATGGGTATGCACATAATTAATGACAAAGCTTTTAAAGTCGGTGATGTTATTAAGATTGATGACGACGAAGGTATAGTTACGCTGTTCACACTTCAGACCACGCAGTATACAAGCCTAAATACTGGAGACAATGTCACGATCTGCAACAGAAATATCACTAAAGTGGGCATAACTAATGGTGTCTATGATATAGATATCGGGCTCAGATACAATGAAGATCCGGAGCATGTCAGAGAGGTTCTGACGGAATGTGCAAAAAAGATCAAAGCGGTTAAAGGCATCAAGAACTCTGAGTACCTAGCTGTTCAGAGCTTCGATGCAACATCTGCAATATATAGAATCAGATATTGGTGTAAACCGAAGGACAAGTGGGTAACGAGAAGAGCTGCTATGGGCGTGCTACAGAAGTGCCTGCTTGAATCAGATATCGTGCTTCCTTATAGTCAGCTCGATGTACATGTGAACGATTCTGATGGTAAGTAAAATCCTATCAATTACAGAACTCGCAATATATTATTCACAAGTTAATTAATATTCCAAAAGACTCCTCTTGTCGCGTGTGCGATGAGAGGAGTCTTTTGTGATTGCAAAATTAACAGTTCTAAGAATATAAAATGGAAACAAGTGTACTCGATAAAGTGCAAATTTTTCGCATCGATTTATCGTTGAAATTCCAATAGTTCTAGCGAATGTTAGTGAAATATCACAAAAATATATGATAATTTTGTTTAAATTACAAAAAATGGTGTTATAATACAGCATATTAAATTTCTAGATTTAATGTAACCATTGAGATTAAAGAATTATAAGATTTTTATAGCTTTGCAATAAATTGTGAAACAAAGTTCAAATGTAGGGGATTAGGGATGAGCGATAATAAAATTTTGAAGAGAGCAAACGAGCTCTTTGAAGAGATTAGAACCATTAGAAGAGATGTGCATAGGCATCCAGAGCTTGGTTACCATGAAAACAGAACTTCAGCACTTATTAAAGCGAAGCTAAGTGAATATGGAGTCGATAATATCGAGCAACCGACACCTACTTCTGTAGTTGCGACAATCGTTGGTAGAAAGGGCGAAGGTAGGACCATTGCCCTAAGAGCTGATATCGACGCACTACCGATTAACGAGGAAACCGAGCTTGAGTTTGCTAGTGAAAACGATGGAGTCATGCACGCATGTGGACACGATTTTCACGTATCGATGATGCTTGGCAATGCTGAGATGCTCTCCGAGATGCGAGATGAATTCTGCGGTAAGGTTAAGATAATTTTCCAGCACAGTGAGGATACTCAGCCGGGTGGTGCGAAGGAGCTCGTAGCAAAGGGTGTTATGGACGATGTGGATGCCATAGTTGGGCTACACGTACTCCCAGACGAAAACCCTGAAGAGTATGGCAAAGTGTGTTTTAGAAGCGGACCGATGACCACATCTGCTGACCTCGTCCAAGTGACGGTGACAGGCCTTGGCGGCCATAGTTCACAGCCACATCTGCTTCATGATCCAGTACTTGCAGCGTCGCAGATGATCGTTCTGTTGCAGCAGATTCAAGCAAGATACACAGATGCTAACGAGACGGCGATTCTGCCGATAACATATATTCGCGGTGATAGCGCCATTAACGTGGTTCCTGAAAAGGTTGAATTCGGTGGAGCTGCTCGTACTTATAACAATGATGTTAGAAAAGTAATCGAGGATCAGGTGTATAAGATTGGAAGAGGCGTCGCAGAGATGTCGGGATGCACTGTAGATGTCAATTATATAAAGGGATATGCTCCAGTGATAAACGACAAAGAGCTCACAGCTTTATCAAGAGCGGCAACTGCAGATGCCATCGGTGAAGATAGAATAATCGATCTAGAGAGACCGATGAACTTCAGCGAGGACTTCAGCGCTTACTCTGATGTGAGTGGAAAGCCTGGTACATTTATGATTCTAAAGGCTGGAAATGCAGGACATTATGCTCCGCTACATAATCCAGCTAGCACGTTAAATGAGGAGACGATTCCTTACGGAATGGCGGCGATGGTCGCGACCGCGATTAGATATTTAAACGAAGACTGTAGCGCGTAATGCATAATGTAAGGCAGTTCATAAAAGTTTATAGGGCTGATTAACAGCTTTGTAATATAGGCAGTATAGCCAGGGGTTAGGGCTATTGCCAAATAGACTAATTTGTAGGATGTTATTTTTTTAGAAAACAGAAAGGACTAGAGAAACATGGTATTTTATAATGCACTATTAGCATTCGTGTTGATGGCTATCTGTTATGCCGTTGGTGAGTGGGTTGCAACAGCTACCAAGGCTTGGGTACCATCCGTATTCGCATCAGCAATCCTGTATCTATTCGGATACTGGACTTTCTTCCCTAAGACAATAGGTACAGATTCTGGACTCGTTCCATTTGCAGCAACAGTAGCTATGATGCTGCTTATCGTACATATCGGTACAATTATCAGCGTTAAGCATCTGCTGGAGCAGTGGAAGACTATCGTTGTATGTCTAGCTGGTCTCGCAGGCATGGTGCTCTTCAGCTGGTACCTCGCACCGATGTTTATGGATAAAACTCTTATGATAGCTGGTCTACCTCCACTAACTGGTGGAATCGTTGCCGCTACAACTATGCAGATGGCTGCTCACGCAAAAGGCTTAGAGGTAGCTGCTACATTTGCGGTAACTATCTACTGCGTGCAGGGATTTGCAGGCTATCCACTTACAGCGATTATGCTACATAAGTTTGGAAACAAGGAGCTAGCTAAGCTTAGAAGCGGAGAAATTGTTCTTACAGAGGAGCAGAAGGAAGCTAACAAGCAGATCGGAATGACGGTTGTAAACGATGATTCTAAGGTTAAGAAGCTACTTCCAAGAGTTTCGGATAAGTACAATACACCAGTATTCATGCTTTGCAAGCTAGGTCTAGTTGCGTGGTTCGCATCGCTCGCAGGACAGCTAAAGTTCGGTAGCGTTGTGATTTCTCCAGCAATATGGGCTCTAGTATTCGGTGTAATCTTCTGTGCGGTAGGGTTCCTGGATACAAACATTTTGAACAGAGCAAATTCATACTGGATCAGCATGTTTGCACTTATGATGATTGTGTTCGACGGACTTAAGAATCTAACCCCAGCAATGCTTAAGTCAATCATAGGACCGATGGTTATACTCATCGTTATAGGTGTTGTAGGTATGGCTGTATTCTCATTCATCATCGCAAAAGTATTCAAGATGTCATTCTATCTTGCTTTTGCAAATGGCTTGACAGCACTTTATGGATTCCCAGCAGATGCGATCATATCTGAGTCAACATGTGAGGCTCTATCTGATGATCCAGATGAGGTTAACTATCTCATGAGCAAGATCTTCCCATCGATGATCGTTGGTGGATTCACTACAGTAACTATCACATCCGTATTCCTAGCTGGTATCTTCGCTACACTTCTATAAGCGAGAATAGGCTTAATTCGGAAAACAATATTCGGGCCGCAGAAAGCGGCCTGATGTTATCTCAGGCTGTGAGAACATTAATAGGCTAGAAAAGGCCTGCCAGGGCACGATACGTATACAATAATCTTTTTTAACATATAGGGGGTAATATCATGGGTATGAAAGAAGTTGCAGAAAAATATTCCGACTATCAAGTCGAGATGAGACGTTGGTTCCATAACAACGCCGAAGTGAGTGAAAAGGAATATGAGACAGCAAAAAAAATCAGAGAAGAACTCGATAAGATGGGTGTTGAATGGGAACACTGCGGTCTTGAGACTTCAACTTTAGCAACAATTAAAGGTGCGAAGCCTGGTAAGACTGTGCTGCTCAGAGGAGATATTGACGCCCTATCAGTAACCGAGGAGACAGGACTTCCTTTTGCATCTAAGACAAAGGGAGTTATGCACGCATGTGGCCATGACTGTCACATCTCGATGCTTCTTACAGCAGCACACATTTTAAACGATATGAAGGATGAGCTCTGCGGAACAGTTAAGCTCGCATGGCAGTCTTCTGAGGAAGTTGCAACTGGTGCTAAAGCCATGGTTGAAGATGGTGCACTAGATGGTGTAGATGCATGCTTTGCTATGCATGTCTGGGGTAACGTTCCAGCTGGTCACATCAGCTGCGATGCAGGTCCAAGAATGGGTGCTGCTAGAATGTTTGAAATTGATGTCCAGGGTAACTCTGGTCACGGCGCTCAGCCGGATCTAGCTGTAGATGCTATCGTCGCTGGCTCTGCAATTGTCGGAAGTCTTCAGACTATCGTTTCAAGAAAACTCGCTCCTGCTGAACCAGCAGTAGTTACAGTTGGAACATTTAATGCCGGTGAGAGATGGAATGTAATCGCAGGTTCAGCTAAGCTTACAGGTACTACTAGATGCTTCAGCTATGATGTATTTAATAAGTTCCCTGATTACGTAGAGCAGGTCGCAACAGATACAGCTAAGGCTTACGGATGCACGGCTGAGGTTAGAGATACACTTCTTGTACCACCAACTGTCAACGATGAGGGTATGTCAGCACTTGCTAGGGCTGTGGCACAAGATGTAATTGGTGAGGAAGCGCCTATACACGTTCCACCAACAGCTGGTGGTGAGGACTTCGCTTATTTCATGGAAAAAGTTCCAGGATGTGTACTACTGCTCGGCGTTGCAGATGAGGCTTCTGGTGCTTGCTACGTTCAGCATCACAGCAAGTTCACTGTATATGAGCCTGAGCTTATAAGGGGTGCTCAGATTTACGCTAAGGTAGCTATGGACTTTAACGCAGGTAGAGAAGTTTAGAAATCAATAGTTTGATAGTTTGATTCAATCAAGTACGAATTATAATGATGTTAGAGCCACATAGACAAAGTGATTATGAGGTGCTAATACAGGGTTAGATACAAACGCATAGAATAATTAATACCTAAATGGTTAGATAAGGACCACCAAGCAAAAAGCACTGCAGCCCATGGGCTACAGTGCTTTTTCAATTGCATAAAGTGGTGCGCCCGAGCGGATTCGAACCGCTGACCATTTCATTCGGAGTGAACTACTCTATCCCCTGAGCTACGGGCGCGCATAATCCGCAGTCCTGCGTATTATATCGTATGAATCGATATGCCTCAAATGTCCGAAGCCTTAAGCCTAAGCATTTAAGCTGATTCAGAACACTAGAGCAAATCAATCATATCTAGCTTATACCGTTCTGTGCATCGAGCTCCTCAGCTTCAGGCATCGACTGCATCGCTTCTAGGACAATCTCAAACAATTCATTGAGCTCGACGCCCATCATATCGGCTCCGCGCTTTATTACATCTCTATCGCAGCCTGCTGCAAACTTCTTGTCCTTGAATTTCTTCTTAACCGACTTAACATCCATATCCTTGCAGCTGCGAGACGGTCTGAGTAAAGTCGCTGCGCCGATGAGACCTGTGAGCTCATCTGAAGCAAATAGAAATTTCTCCATCTCGTGTGTCGGCTCGACATCTACGCAGATGCCGTAGCCGTGGCTACATACTGCATGAACGAGTTCCTCCGGTGTATTGATCTCAGCGAGCAGTTCTGGTGCTTTCTTGCAGTGCTCTTCTGGCCATTTCTCAAAATCCACATCGTGAAGCAGTCCAGCTAGACCCCAGAAATCCGGATCATAGCCATGCTTTTCGGCGTAATAGCGCATCACTCCCTCTACTGTAACAGCATGGTGGAGATGAAACGGCTCTTCGTTATATTTTTTTACCAGCTCCCAAGCGGAGTCTCTATTGAAATTATCTGACATAATATCCCTCCAATCCAAAATCCCTAAAAAATAAAATATACTTACCAAGGTGTTATAAAGCCATACATAATCACCTGCATTATACGGCTTTTACGTTAGCAAATATGTAGAATATTATAGCAGAAAATGATATAATATGCGACATTGTAGTGTGTAAAAACGCACACATTAATTCTACAGAACCGCTGAAATTTAAGCGTGTTAGACGGTATGTGCAAGTTGCTGAGCAATGAGCATGCCTAACTATATGTTACGAAAATAGGGGACTAAGATGGGAAACACGTTATACATGATAAGACATGGCGATACAGAGGGGACGCTTAAGGATCTGTTTTACGGAAGCACTGATTTACCTCTTGCCGAGCAAGGTGTAAAGCAGATTAAGATGCTCTGTGATAAGGGGGCATATCCTGAAGCGGATGGTGCTAAGCTCTATACATCCGGAATGCTTAGAACTGAGCAAACCTTTCTGCATATATACG
The DNA here is from genome assembly GCF_938041965.1 of uncultured Mogibacterium sp. GTDB lineage: Bacteria > Bacillota > Clostridia > Peptostreptococcales > Anaerovoracaceae > Mogibacterium. The sequence goes on from NZ_CALISE010000019.1 coordinate 53,893, forward strand.
GGGACAGAGAACACAAAATCATTCCCAATCTTAGAGAGGTTGGAGTTGGCATATTTGAGATGAAGACAATGGATGAGGTTCTCCAGCATGATGAGGCTAGAGCTTGGCTTGAGGGCAAGAAGGAATACATGGATTTTCCTGAAGGTGAAACTAATGATGGATTTATTGAGCGTGTATCCCGTGGTCTTGACGTGTTAAAAAGTGATTTAAAGTACTCGGATGTTATAGGAGTGTTCCATGGAGCCGTTATTTTTACATGCATGGAGATGATGTTCCCATCTGTGAAAGAGAAAGCGTGGCACTGGACACCTAATCCCGCAAGTGGGTATGCGGTAACTTTTGAAGATGGAAAGCCAGTTAGATATAGAGAAATAGGATAGAAAGATGGTTCTCTCGCTCTGCGAGAGAGCTTTTTTCGTTGTTTCATCACTTATCTGCAGTTTAATGTAGTATAATTAATCGGATACACACAGATATAGGAGAGTGAATCAAGTTAAATGACACCATACATTATAAGTATTGTGATTTTGCTCGTGTTATCGGGCGTTTTTTCTGCCACTGAGACGGCGTTCACTTCGGTGAGTAAGATAAAGATGAAGAATCTGGCGAGCGATGACAACGAGAGTGCTAAGCTTGTGCTAGAGATAACGGAGAACTTCGATAAGTTTCTCACAACGATTTTAATAGGCAATAATATTGCCAATATCGCGACGACTTCAATAGCCACGGTTATGTTCATCAAGCTATATGGTCACTACGGAGCGACTATTTCGACCGTTGTTGTGACGGTTTTGGTCTTGGTGTTCGGGGAGATATCACCTAAGAATATCGCCAAGGACAAGGCGGAAGGGTTATCTCTATTCATGGCACCGGCCGTAAAGGTCATGATGTTCCTATTTACACCGCTCAACTGGGTGTTTGGCGTCTGGAAGAAGCTAGTCGATAAAGTTTTCAAGATTTCGTCTGAGCAGGTTTACACAGAGGATGAACTCAAGACAATCGTCGAGGAAGCCAAGACTGGCGGGAGCATCGAAGAATCACAGAGCGAGCTCATTACTAATGCAATCGAGTTCGCTGACTTAGAAGCGATAGACATAATCACACCTCGAATAGACATAATCGCTATCGAGCTCGGTTCACCTATCGATGAGATAGCTAAGCTTTTCAAAGATACAGGCCTTTCGAGACTCCCGGTTTTCGAAGATGATCTCGACAATATCATCGGAATTCTCAATCAGAAGGACTTCCATAACTATGTGGTGGGCGAGGGCAAGAGTGTAAACCTCTATGTAAAGCCGGTTGCATACGTAGCTGAATCGATTAAAGCATCGGTGCTTCTCAAGAAGATGCAGGCAAAGGCAACTCACATGGCGATCATCGTCGATGAATACGGTGGCACCACTGGCCTCGTAACGATGGAGGACATCATCGAAGAGCTAGTCGGAAAGATATATGACGAGCATGATACTGTCGAGATGAGAGAGGTGACAGATTTAATAGATGGTTCATATTCTGTAGCTGGAGGAACTAATGTTGAAAAATTCTTTGAGCTTCAGGGTGAAGATATAGACATAGATGCGACGACGGTAAATGGTTGGGCGATGATTGAGCTCGACCGCATACCAAAGGTTGGAGACACATTCGAGTATGAATCAAAACACAAGCTTTTCAAGGTCAGAGTCACAAGAGCGGATGCCAAGAGAGCACTTAGACTTCATATTCGCGTCGAAGACAAGCCTCACGAAGACGAGGATGACAACTAGGATACTTAGCTAAGACATTAGTATTAAAAGCATATATAAAGTATTATCGAGAAGGAAGGGAGCCACGTAAATGGGTTTAGTAGAAAAGATATTTGGAGATCTCAACAAGAGAGAGGTTAAGAAGATAGAGAAAATCGTAGATGTGATTGAGTCTTACGATGAACAGATGCAAAAGCTTACTGATGAGGAGCTTTGTGCTAAGACAGAGGAGTTCAAGAGGCGTCTAGGAACTATCAGAGAAGATGGCGATGAAGGTCCGTTTGAGACTGTAGATGACATTTTGCCAGAGGCATTTGCCGTGTGCCGTGAAGGTGCGGTTAGAAGTCTCGGCATGAAGCACTTCCGTGTGCAGCTGATAGGTGGTGTGGTGCTTCATCAAGGAAGAATCGCTGAGATGAAGACTGGTGAAGGTAAGACTCTCGTGGCTACGCTCGCTGCATATCTGAATGCACTAACTGGCAAGGGGGTTCATGTAGTCACCGTAAATGATTACCTCGCAAAGCGAGATGCTGACTGGATGGGAAAGCTATATACATTCCTTGGACTTACAGTTGGCTGTGTTATCAATTCGCTTGAGGGAGATGACCGCAAGGCTGCATATATGGCAGATATCACATACGGCACGAACAACGAGTTTGGTTTTGACTACCTGCGCGATAACATGGTTACTTATCAGGAAGAACTAACTCAGCGTGAGCTTAATTTTGCCATCGTCGATGAGGTAGACTCAATCCTCGTCGATGAAGCTCGTACTCCGCTCATCATCTCCGGTAAAGGTGTTGATTCAAGCGATATGTATCGCACTGCAAATGTATTCGTAAAGACTCTCATCCGTGACACTACGAGCGATGAGGAAGAGGGTGAGAACGGAGTACATGGAGATTACACGGTGGATGAGAAGGACAAGCAGGTTGCCCTCAATGAGAGCGGTATAAAGGCTGCCGAGGAGTATTTCGGCATCGAGAACTTCTCAGATCCAGATAATATGGAGCTTAACCACTATGTAAATCAGGCTCTACACGCTAATTATCTCATGAAGCGCGACGTGGACTATATCGTCAAGGACGGTGAGATTCTCATCGTCGATGAGTTCACTGGACGTCTGATGTACGGTAGAAGATTTTCAAACGGATTACACCAAGCCATCGAGGCTAAGGAAGGTGTATCAGTAAGGTCAGAGTCCAAGACTCTCGCGACAATTACGCTCCAAAACTACTTCCGTATGTACAAGAAACTATCTGGTATGACGGGTACTGCCAAGACAGAGGAAGATGAATTTAGAGATATCTATAACATGGACGTAGTTGTCATCCCGACTAACAAGCCTATTGCGAGAACAGATCTAGATGACTCTGTGTATGCTCGTCAGACTGGTAAATACAAAGCTATTGTAGATAGAGTTGCGGAAGCTCATGAGACAGGACAGCCTGTTCTCGTAGGTACTATTTCTATTGAGATATCAGAGCTAATCAGTGAGATGCTCAAGAAGAAAGGTATAAAGCACAGCGTACTCAATGCTAAGCACCATGAAAAGGAAGCTGAAATCGTAGCTGAAGCAGGCCGTAAGGGCGCCGTTACAATCGCTACTAACATGGCTGGTCGTGGTACCGATATCATACTTGGCGGAAATCCAGACTTTGAAGCTAGGCGCGAGATGAAGAAGCTAGAGTATACCCCTGAGCAGATTGCATTCGCAACAGGTTTTGAAAAGTCTGATGACGAAGAACTAAACGCCGCTAGAGAGAAGTATCAGGAACTCTTAAAGCAGTTTGCTGCTGAGAGAAAGGATGAGCAAGAAGAAGTAAGAGCGCTCGGTGGACTCTGCATCATCGGTACGGAGAGACATGAATCAAGACGTATTGATAATCAGCTACGTGGACGTTCTGGACGTCAGGGAGACCCTGGTGTTACACAGTTCTTCATTTCACTTGAGGATGACCTGATGAGGCTCTTCGGCGGAGAGAAGATGCAGAGAATTGTCGAGACTGTTGGTCTTAGCGACGAAGATGCACTTGAAGCAAAGGTGCTTTCGAGAAGAATTGAAACTGCTCAGAAGAAGATCGAGGGAAAGAACTTCGGTATTCGTAAGTATGTCCTTCAGTACGATGACGTTATGAACAGACAGAGATCGCAGATATATGAGCAGCGTAAAATGGTACTCGACGGCGAGAATCTGCGCGACTATATAATGGGAATGGTGGAAGAGCTAGTAAATGGCATAGTTGCACCGATTACCATGGAGACTCGTTTCTCAGAAGACTGGGATATGGACGAGATCTTCTATGGCTGTGAGCAGATTACCCCGGCCTTTAAGGGCAGACTCAGCTATACAGATGAGGAGCTGAGAGATCTCGATGAGGATAAGCTTCGCGAGGATATCATGAATGTCTTTGAGGAGATATACCGTGAGAAGGAAGAGGAAGTTGGCATCGAACATATGCGTGAAGTTGAGCGTATGATTATGCTCAGAGTTGTTGATAACCGCTGGATGGACCACATCGATGCGATGGAACAGCTCAAGAACGGAATTGGACTTCGTGGATACGGCCAGCAGGATCCTGCTGTTGCTTATGCAAAAGAAGGCTTCGGTATGTTCGAGGAGATGATTGCGGATATCCGTGAGGAGACTGTAAAATACTGCTTCAATGTAACCGTCGAGACCCGAACTGAACGCCGTACAGTTTCAAGGGATGAGGTTGAACGCAAGGAAGAGTATTATGATGAGGATATCGCAGCTGCTCATGGGGATGAACAGCAGTACCGCGATAACGGAGAGCATGTTCAGGAACCGGTTCACCGCGACAGCCCTAAGATAGGTAGAAATGATCCATGCCCTTGTGGATCTGGCAAGAAGTACAAGAATTGTTGCGGAAAGTTTCAATAAGGAACACCGATATAATTAGCAAGGTATGATGTGAGTTCTGCAGTGAGAGCAGGGCTATAGAGTTTAGCTCAATTGATGCGCGATGCTGCTTACTGCGGCTACGCGCATCTGTCATAGATGAGAGGAATTACTATGATTGAATTGGATGAGATAAGACAGGCTTTACCGAACGAACTAGCGAAGCTTAAGGAGATTGGAGACTATCTTTGACCCAGATAGTCTTAGGGATAATATAGCGAGCATGGAGCAGGAGATGCTTAAGCCTGGTTTCTGGGATGATCCTGATGATGCGCAGAAACTGATGAAGAGAAAAAAGCATCTCGAAAGTGAGCTCGAGCGTTATGAAGGTCTGCTCAAGGGATTTAATGATATATCTGAGATGATTGAGCTCGCTGAGGAGTACGAGGATTACTCTGAAGCCAAGAATATAATCAAGGAATACAAGAGGCTGTGTGAGGAGATGGAAGATCTTGAGCTCAGCAGACTTCTGACCGGTAAATACGATGATAAGGATGCGATTCTCAGCATTCATGCTGGCACCGGTGGAGTCGATGCTATGGATTGGGCTGAGATGCTGATGAGGATGTATCTCAGGTATGCAGATCAGCACGGCTTCAAGACGGATGTCGTTGACATACAGAATGATACGCTAGCTGGTATTAAGAGCTGCACAATCGTCGTCAGCGGAATCAATGCATATGGATATTTACGCAGTGAGGCGGGTGTGCATAGACTTGTGCGCATATCACCGTTTAACTCTGCTGGCAAGAGGCAGACTTCGTTTGCTGCGGTTGAAGTCGTTCCGGACCTTGGTGATAGCGTTGAGGTTAATATCGACCCTAAGGATCTCAAGATTGATAAGTATAGGAGCTCAGGTGCCGGTGGTCAGCACGTCAATACTACGGATTCTGCCATTCGTATAACGCACCTCCCTACAAACATAGTTGTAACGTGCCAAAATGAACGCTCTCAGCTATACAATAAAGAGATGGCGATGAAGATATTGGCTTCGAGGCTCCAGCAGCTAGCTGAAGCAGAGCACAAGGAAAACCTTAATGAACTAAAGGGTGACATGAGTCAGGTGACTTGGGGTGCGCAGATTAGGTCATATGTGTTTCAACCTTATACGATGGTGAAGGACCATAGAACCAATGCAGAGGTTGGCAATATAAATGCTGTAATGGATGGTGAACTTGACGAATTTATCAAGGCCAAGCTAACGCAGGAAGCGAAGGAGAGAAACATATAATGAAGAAATACATAGTGTTTGATTTCGATGGAACTCTCCTCGATACCGATCAACTTATCATCGATTCGTGGCAGGAGGTTTTTAAGAGATTTAGAGGTAAGGAAGCGGATGAAAACCTCATACTTTCAACCTTTGGCGAGACCGTAGCTAATACGACTAAAGAGCTTTTTGCAGACGAAGATGCAGATGAAGTTTTAGCGATATACCGAGGATATCAGGCGGAGCACAGCAAGGGCGCCTATAAATTATACCCTGGCGTAGAGGAACTCCTCGGCGAGCTTAAAAGACGTGGCTACTCGTTATCGATAGTGACCTCAAGGCTCGGGAACACAGCGATGCAGTATCTGGGAGAGATGGGGATAAAGGACAAGTTCGATGCCATCATCACAGCAGATGATGTAACTAGGCATAAACCAGACCCTGAACCACTTTTAGAAGCACTGAGGAGGCTAGGAGCAAAGCGCGAGGAAGCTATAATGCTAGGTGATACGAGATTTGACATTGGCTGCTCTATCAATGCCGGAGTAGACAGCATTCTGGTATGCTGGGGGCGTAGAGGTGGTAACGTTCCACTGGGCGGAATAGAGCCTATGTACAGAATAAGCAAACCTGTGGAGTTATTTGAAATAATCGAGGAATGAGATGCTGAACCTATTTATGGCACGAGAGTGCATGAACAAGGAGAAGTTCATATACGAGAATATAAAAGGCAAGACGTATGTATTGGTTCCGAACCAGTACACCCTTGTCGCGGAAGAACAGGCACTTAAGTACACAGGTAGTGCCTGTCTTCTTGATATTGAAATTCTTTCATTAAATAGATTAGGTCAGAGGATAATGGCAGAGTACGGTAAGGAGAATATCGAAATTCTCGACAAGTATGGTCGCCATATGCTTCTGTACAAGATTATAAAGTCGCATAAAGATGAGCTTGAAGTATTTAAAGCTTCAGCTGAACAGAGCGGATTTATAGATATGGTCAATGACTTCATCGCTGATTTCAAGCAGCAAGACTGCTCACTAGATGAACTCAAATCTGCAATCGATTCAGATAGTAACAGCGAGCTGCTTTCACACAAGCTGCATGAATTGATGCTTATAATCGATGAATATGAGTTAGAGCTAGAAGGTAGATACATAGATTCTGAAGACTATATCTCGATGTATGTATCGTTAATCGGAGAGTCGACGCTACTTGATAATCATTCGGTATGGGTGTATGGATTTGATACTCTTGCGCCCAAGTCGATGGATGCACTAATTGAGATGGCAAAGCGTGTAGATGTCAATATTATGGTCAATATCAGTGACTTTGATCTAGACACCATCTTGATAGCAGCGCTGACATCTAGGGCGGATTCGGCGGGTGTAGCAATATCAAAGGAATATGTGCCTGATGAATATAGAGCATATGGTAGAGAGACGCTCGACTATTTGGAGGAAAATCTATTTAGGACCGTGTTAAGCTCGAGAGAGTCCGTAATGAAGATGCCGGATGAAGATACGATAAATGATGAAGTAAGACTTGTTGAGTGCGCAAATTCTTTCTATGAAGCGGAGAGTGCCGCCTCATATATATATGAGCTAATTCGCGATAAAGGATACAGGATGAATGATATTGCTGTAATCTGTAATGATGATTCATCTAGGAAACCCATAATTCGCAGAACTTTTGAGGAGTACGGGATTCCACTTTTTGTCGATTCCAGAAGGACGATTACTGATTCGATGGCTGCGAGATTTATCGTGAGTCTTCTAGAGTTTGTGCTTCAGGGGTATAGGACTTCAGCTCTGTTCGTAATGCTCAAGACTGAACTTACGAGTATTGAGAGGGAAGATATTGAAATGCTAGAGAATTATGCACGTAATTACAGGATACGTGGTAATATGTGGACTAGAGCATTTAAGTACGGGCATTTCGAGTATACTGAAGAAGAATTTGAAAGGCTTGAGAGCACGAGAAGCTACATAATGGAGCAAGTTGCGAAGCTTCGTGAGATAGCGGAGAGTTCGGGAACAGTTGCTGAGTTCGTGTTTGATTTGATTAAAATCTTGGAAGAGGAATGGGAACTGCCAAGCAGATTACAGGCTGTATCTGAATCTCAAGCTGAAGAGGGATATAACGAGGAGGCGCAGAATACCGCCCAGAGCTATGAGGCCTGCGTCAAGATTCTGGAACAATTAGCAGCCGTGTTGGGCGATGAAACCTTTGATAGAACGAGGTCCGAAGAGATATTACAGCTATACAAGAAAGGTCTTGAATCCGTTGACATCGGAATCATTCCACCTGCACTGGATGGAATAATTATGGGATCTATGATCAGGACAAGGCCAGGACCGCTTAAAGCGATGGTTGTTCTTGCAGCAAATGAAAGTGTGCTTCCCATGGAGCCTGCTTCAGAGGGGATTTTCTCTGTAGATGAAAAGGAGTTTTTTAAGGAGCACAATTTCCCTATTGGCCATCTTGATGAACTAAAGATGACTGAGGAAAACGTGGCTATGTATAGGCTAATTTCAAAGCCGTACGAGAGATTATACATGAGCTGGTCACTTTCTGATTCGGAGGGGCAGGACTGTAAACCATCTTCGCTTGTTGATGCGTTCAGGTCAGCGCTACCATCAATCAAGATCCACAAAGATGTCATCTCAAGTGGATTAGATATAAATGTCATAAATAATCCTAAGACAGCTATGCGCCACTTGCTCAACTATCTGAAGGGCAGGCGGTCACTAGAGCATCTAGCAGATGAGAAAAAAGCTAAGATGATTACCGACTCAATAATTGCTTGGTATCGAAATAACGATCCGGAGACATTCGATGCAGCCATGAAGGCCGCGAGAGACGATAACTCTGCGGAGCCTATCTCTAGTGCTATGGCGGAGCGGTTGTTCGCTAGGCCAAGCGGTGACTTCTCATTCTCACCGACTAGAATCGAGAACTTTAATCACTGCCCATTCAAGCATTTTGTATCATATGGTTTAAGACCCAGAGAAGATCGTGAGTTTAGCGGTTCCTCTCGTGAGATAGGAGATATATATCACGAATGCATCATGAAGGTCTCCAAGAAACTAGAGACTGAAGGGCTTTGGGCTAGTATCACTGATGAAGAGATTAGGAATCTTGTTAGAGCTACGCTCGAGGAAATCGCTGGTGACTATAGAGATGGGCTCTTTGCCTCCGATAGTCGTGAGCAGTATAGACTTGAGAGAGTCGCAAGGGTTTGTTCGCGTGTAGCAGGAAACCTCGCAGAACAGATTAGACTAGGTAAGGTCGAGAAGTCCTATTTTGAAGAGGAATTTAAGAGAGGCAAGCTTTTTGCACCTATTGAACTCGAGATTGATGGTAAGAGGATTTTTATCGAGGGTAAAATCGATAGGGTCGACGTGTTTGAAGGTGGCGATATAAGAATAATCGACTACAAAACCGGGTCAGATAAGGTTGATATAGAGCAGATGAGGTGTGGATATAAGATGCAGCTCATGGTGTACATGCAGGGCGCTAAGTCTGAGGAAAGGAAGCCCGCCGGTGTGTTCTACTACAATATCAAGGATGTTTCGGTGAATGTAGAAGGCTCGAAGGATGCTTCTGAGGTGGTGGATAGCGAGCTTAAGAAAGGCTTGATTTTAAATGGACTATGTATCGATGAAAAAGATGTCATAGAGGAGATGCCAAGCTCTCTACTCGGCAATAAAAAGATGATCATAACCCGTGATTTGTTCGAGAGTATAGAAGAGGACGTATGCCAGTCGATTCACGATATCAGTGAGCAGATTGTCGTTGGAGATGTGAGCATATCTCCAACAAAAAAACGCACTTCAAGTGATAACAAAGGAGAATGCAAATACTGCAGCTATAATTCAATCTGCAGATTTGATGTAACGTATAGAGGAAACAAGTATAGGGAAGTAGATGGGTAAATTAAAGATAGCATCTATCGGTAGCAGTAGCTCCGGTAATGCGTATATCGTTTCGGATGGAAATACGAGATTGCTGCTAGATGTTGGTCTCACAGCAAAGCGAATTAAGGAGGGACTTGCCGAGTGCAGACTCGGTGTGGAGGATATTCAAGGGATATTTATCACGCATGAACATACCGATCACGTCAAAAGTATAAGGGCAATCGCAAAGGCTTGTACGAATGCGAAAGTGTATACATCTCGAGGAACGATATATAACTGTGATAAGTTTGAATATGTAAAGTCAGAGCAGCTAGAGTGTATGGCAGCACAGGATGTGGTCAGAATTGGGGATATATGTGTAAAGGCGTTTTCCCTTTCTCACGATGCAAGTGAGCCGATAGGGTTTAGCTTTACCGAGGACGGAGAGCAGCTATCTGTTGCAACTGATACAGGGATAGTTACGGATGAGATTGCTGAAGAACTTGCTATTGCAGACACTCTCGTGTTCGAAGCAAATCATGAGGAGAGCATTCTGCAGATGGGAGATTACCCATATTCGCTAAAGCGCCGTATCCTAGGGGAACACGGTCACCTTTCCAATGTGACAAGTGGGATTGCTCTTGCGAGGGGACTGCTTGCGCGAAAAGAAGCTGGTCTTCCGAGCCCCACGCAGCGAATAATGCTCGCACATTTGAGCACTCATAACAACACACCGGATACGGCATTGCTGACGGTTAAGAATATCTTGGATGAGAATGATCTGTGTCAAGAGAATGATTTTACGATAAAGGTGGCGGCAAAGGACAAGTTGACGACGCTATAAGATTTAAATAGTAAAATCAAAGGAAGTTATATGAAAATTAGAATAATTTGTATAGGAAAGCTAAAAGAGAAATACTGGACCTCTGCTGCAGCTGAATACAACAAGCGAATATCAGGATATGCGAATATCGAGATTGTAGAACTCAAGGAGAGTAAGCTGCCTGCAAACCCGTCTGCATCTGATGAGAATGCAGTGCTTATCCGCGAAGGACAGAACATCCTAAGCAAAATAAAGGACAATGACTATGTGATTGCTATGGAAGTGGAAGGTGAACAGCTTGATTCAGTAGAGTTAGCTAAGAAAATTCAGTGTGTGTTCGATACAAAGTCTTCTACCATAGACTTTGTAATCGGTGGCAGCCTTGGTCTTTCAGATGAAGTGAAAAAAAGGGCGGACTACGGGTTATCGTTTTCAAAGCTGACATTCCCGCACCAGATGGCGAGGATTATGCTTCTCGAGCAGATATACAGAGCTTTTAAGATTAACAGTGGAGAGACATACCATAAGTGATTGCATACACGCATGTGATTGTATCGGATAATCCAATCAATGTGCATGCAATGATGCATTTAGCGCAGAAATAATATACAAGAAGACCTCCACTTAAGTGGAGGTCTTCTTGTACTTTTTACTTTATACTTTGCGAACATTATGAGGGTTAGGGATGTCTCGTAATGTCGTAAACTAATTTATCTAGCTAGCTGTGGCTTTTTTATTAAAGGTGCCACTGCTGGGATGACGATGCTGGTGAGTATGAGAATTCCACCAATCATGCCAGTAGTTCCTAGCCTTTCGTTCAGGAATGTGTATCCGAGTATCGCAGTGACGAGCGGATTGAATGCGCAAAATAACCCTGAGATAGATGCAGACAATTTGCTCTGTGCAACTGGCTGGAGAGTGAAGCCAAAGCAGGTGCAAACTATTGCTAGGAATATTATCACTCCCCACGCCTTTGGGGCGGTAGGGAAGCTTGGCCCTTCAACAACCATAGCCAGTATGTATGATGAAGCTCCTATAAATGCAACTTGGAATATTCCGAGCATAAAAGGATCATCGCGCTTTGAAAATCTATCGGTAGCCACTACAGCGCAGGTGTATGCTAGTGCGCTGAGTATGCACATGAATTCTCCGAAGGTTAGTCCTATATGACCATCCTTAAGTGTCAGGAATCCAACACCAGCTAGTGCGACTAGAGCGCTGATAATTGCGGAAGCTCTAGGGATTCTTCTAACTAACAATGCATCTGCTAGCGGAACGAAAATAATCGCTGTGTTTTCTAGGAATGATGTAGTCGAAGAATTTGTCATCTTGAGTCCAATCAATTCAGTGGTCATCGTCAGTAAGAAGAAAAAACCAATGATTGAACCATGGATAACCAGCTGCTTGTCAACTTTCTTGATATCCTTGCGGAATAGGAAGAGTAAAATAATAGCAGCAAGTGGGAAGCGGTAGCCGTTCAATGTGAGCGGCCCCATGTATGATAAACCCGTTGTTGCGAATAGGAGCGAGGTTGCACGCAGTGAAATTACTGTAAATAGCAATATCATAGCGCGATTTCTTCTCTTCGTATCCACTTCGGATCCCCACTTTCTTAATGTAAACTGATGTAACTAGATTATAATAAAAAATCTATTTTGATAATATCGCTAAATAATCAAGTGTGTTATGATAAAGTATCATAACAAGGTTAAATTTTTAAAGCAGTTCTTCCATAGGTTAGAAATGAGGATATAAAATGGAGGTTGAGAAAGTCAAGGCATTGCTTCGTGCAATCGATTTGGGAAACATGTCTTCAGCAGCGACGGAGCTCGGGTATACTCCTTCAGGCATTAGCCGCATGATGGCATCATTAGAGGAAGAGACAGGGGTGCGTCTTGTAAATAGAAATAGGAATGGCATTTCGCCTACAGAGGCATGCAAACAGCTGCTGCCCAGCTTCATATCTCTAGTTAATTCTGCCAATCACTTAGAACAAAATATCGCAGAAATTAGTGGAGTGATAACAGGTGAAGTTCGCGTTGCCACAGCCTATTCCACATACTACAAGTTTCTCACGGATCTGATTAAGGAGTTTTGCATAGAGTATCCGGGCATCGCAGTTGACGTCACTGCAGGAAGGAGTTCAGCCCTCATGGCAGAGCTTGAACGCGATAAATTGGACTTTTGTCTTATAAGCTACCGTGAGGGTACCTGTGAATGGATACATCTCATTGATGACCCATTTTACATATGGGTGCCAAATGACCATCCAGCAGTAGCTGATGGTGTTTATGATATACACAGGATATATGATGATAGTTATATCGATTTATATCCTGGTCGAGAGAGTGACGGTTCTTTGATGTTCAAGTCATATGATATCAATCCACCTATTAGGTATAAAACTTCAGATGCTTTCGCTGCATATTCAATGGTTGAAGCAGGATTGGGAGTGACTACGGTTAATGGAGTTTCAATAAATCAATGGCACGGAAATGTCACGGCGCTACCGATTTCACCGAGCTATAATGTTCCCATAGGTATTGCAGTTCCTGAAACTGGGAGAATATCACCGGCGGCTAAAAGATTTAGAGATTTCGCACTTGTTTTTTTTGAAGAACATAAACGGCGTGTGATGGATATTATTAATGATAATGATAAAAAATAGTTTAATTTATAAGGATGCAATATAATATAACTAAATGATATATGTGGCATAATGATAAAGGATATGGAGGTGCTATGATGAACAAGAAGCATAATAAAGCTGGAAATGCAGTGAATGAGCATAATTTAAAACAGGTATTTAAGGCAGATAGACCGCACAAAAACCGCAAAGAGCGAATGGCGAGGATTATGGCTATATTGATGATTGTACTTATGGTAGGGTTCTCATTTATAACTGCGGGCATATTTCTTTTAGATTAGAATATAATTAAATAGATAAAAAATTGTGTAAAAATTGGTTGTGATATATTCCATGACAAGGCTTTGACAAGTCAAAGCCTTGTTTTTTTGCCCGTTGCTGGTTTGTAAAGAATTTTAATGAGTGATATAATTCAGATTAAATCACGTCCTATATGATTTTGGGCCATTTGGCTAATTTTACAGGACAGAAAGGATAACGCTTATGTCGATAGCAGGTATTGAAAAAGTCAGGGAAGCTGAGGCGAAAGCAGCTCAGATTAAAAAATCATCTGAAGAAGCTGCAGCCCAGATCATAGCTGACGGCAAGAAAGAATCTAAGGTTCTACTAGAAGATGCCGAAAAGAAAGGCACCGAAACTTACAAGGCTGCGATTGCATTCGCCGAAGCTAAGGCAGAAGAGTCATATCAGAAGAAGGTAGATTCTGAATCCGTTTTGTGCGAGCAACTTAAAGCCTCAGCTAGAGAGAATCTTATGCAAGCAGCTTCAGCAATCGTCGGAAAGGTAGTGGGTACTTATGGCAACGATTAAAATGAAAAAGTTGTCCGTCATAGGTATGAACGATGAGAAGCAAGCTCTGATTAAAGATCTCATGGATCTCGGGGCTGTCGAAGTCGCAAATCCTGAAGACAAGCTTCAAAGCGAAGAGTGGACGAATCTTGTCGTGAAGGATGGCGATGAAGCCGCTTTGGCAGAATTCGACAAGAAAATCTCCGATGCTGAATCAGCACTATCTTTATTAGATAGATATGACGGCAGTAAAAAGCCAATGTTTCCAGCCCGCAGGGTTGTGACAGAAGCTGAGTATAGTGAGATTTTAGGCAAAGAGAAGGAGTTTGAGGAGGAAGTACATCTCTTAAATGAGTACGGAAGTGCTATTGCCGATGCTTACAGTAAAGCAAACTCGGCAGAGGTACTAAAGCTGTCGCTTGAACCTTGGAGAGCATATAAACTTCCTATTGAACTCACAGAGACAGCATGTCTAAGTATACGCATTGGACTGATGCCACTAAGCACAGATGTTCAGGAAGTCGAGAACGAACTGGAAGCTGCTGGATTGCCTTCAGTAGTACAGTGTGTCAACAAGGACAAGGAACAGATGTATGTCAGCGTGTGGTATTTTAGGGATGACGAAGATGCTGCACTCGAAATTATCAAACGCTATGGCTTTACCCTTGCTCCAATTGCAGAGCTTGAAGGAACGGCAGAGGAGAATATCTCTAGAGCTGAGCAGGCGATTGCCGATGCTAATAGTGAGAGAGAGAGTCTTGAACTCAAGGTCAAAGAGATGGAGAAATCCAGAGCCGATGTTGAGTGTTACCACGACATCATGGTAATTGGTCGCGATAAAGCATTCGTTCGTAGTAGACTTCTCACAACTGATGAGACGTTCACCTTTGATGGATGGACACCAAAATTCGCTTCTAGCAAGGTTGAGAAACTGCTAGAAAAATACACATGTTGGTACGAACTGACAGAACCCGATGAAGATGACGATGTGCCGGTGCGCCTACAGAACAAAAAGTTCTTTGCACCAATCGAATTTATCACGGAGATGTATTCGTTACCAAATTGGAAAGAGGTTGATCCGACATCTATATTCTCGATATTCTATATCATATTCTTCGGAATTATGTTCGGAGATGTGGGATATGGAATCATATTATGTGCTATGTCGGTATATGCACTAAAGAAGAACAAGCTGTACGAGGGAGGACCATATAAGCTTCTGAAAGTATTATTCTACAGCGGAATCTCCAGTATATTCTGGGGCGTTATGTTTGGAAGTTTCTTCGGAGACCTCATCCCTGTAGTCGCAAAGACGTTCTTCGGTAAGACAATTGTCATCAATCCGTTATGGCTAGATCCAGCTAAATCACCTATGATATTCCTAGTGTTCTCATGCGGGCTCGGTGTTATACACCTGTTCGTCGGAATGGGAATTAAAGCGTACGAAGAGATAAGGGCTGGAAAGTTCCTCGATGCATGTAAGGATGTATTTGCATGGTATCTCATCGTTGCAGGAATCATATTGATGTTGTTTGGAGCTAAAATTTCTTCTGGAGCTCCAGGCATTGGTAAGATTATGGCAATAGTAGGTCTAGTAGCAGCTATAGTCCTTCCGTTCATAACCAACAAAGGAATTACGAAGGGACTCGGTATCTGGGATATCTATAGTGGATTGACAGGAAATCTGTCCGATATACTCTCGTATTCGAGACTTCTCGGACTTGGTCTAGCTTCTACATCAATAGCTCAGGTATTTAACTTCCTGGCTTCGATGGGAGGCAAAAGTGTAGTCGGAGTGGTTATGTTCCTGGTAATAGGAATTCTAGGGCACACACTAAACTTCGGAATCAATGCTCTGGGAGCATTTGTTCACTCATGCAGACTTCAGTATGTAGAGTTCTTCGGTAGATTCTATGAAGGTGAAGGTAAAGCATTTGAACCGTTAAGCAGAGATACGAAGTATATTAATGTAATTAAGGAGGCAAAATAATGAGTTTAGGTCTAACATTAGCTGTACTAGGTGCAGCAATTGCGACAATCGCAGGCGTAGGTAGTGCTATTGGTGTTGGTATTGCCGGTGAGGCAGCTGACGGTGTAATGTCTGGTGACAAGGTGAGCTTCGGTTCAACACTTGTACTTCAGGCTCTCCCTGGAACACAGGGTATTTACGGAATGGTTATCGCTATCCTGATTCTTACTAAAATTGGAATTCTCGGTGGCAACCTTGCAAGTGTTTCTACAACACAGGGACTTGCATTCCTGTTTGCAGGAGTTCCAATCGGAGTTGTAGGCATCGTCTCTGGATATACACAGGGTAGAGCAGCAGCTGCTGGTATGCAGCTCATCTCCAAGAAGGACGGAGCTCTAGGTAACGCTATCATCTATGCTGTAATGGTGGAGACATACGCTATCCTAGCATTCATCATCTCGTTCCTTATGTACAACGGCGTTCAGATTGGTTAATAGCACACAAATCGTTGTAACTAATTTATAGAAAGGGACGGTAAGAATGAGTATAGAGTCTATAACTGAGCGAATCCTAAGGGAGGCTCAGGCTTATTCCGACAGTCAGAGAAGCGAGGCAGAAGCAGTCAAAGCCGAAATACTCAAAGAGGCACAGGTAGAGGCAGATGAGCTCCTACGAGGCTACGAGGAAAAGGCTAAGAATGATGCCGAAGTCCTAGTTAGCAGAAGA
This sequence comes from uncultured Mogibacterium sp., assembly GCF_938041965.1. Taxonomy (GTDB): domain Bacteria; phylum Bacillota; class Clostridia; order Peptostreptococcales; family Anaerovoracaceae; genus Mogibacterium. Next base: position 70,622 of record NZ_CALISE010000019.1, read on the forward strand.
CAGTCGGTTGCGGACCTCGATGCGCGCAAGATGAAACTCGCTGCTAAGCAGGCTGTTATTGATGAGTGCTACAAAGAAGCAGTTGATATGATTCTTAGCCTAGAAACCGGAGAGTATGTTAAGTTTATCTGCAGACAGCTCGGTGCATATCAGCAAGAAGGTGGAGAGGTTCTGCTTAATAAAACAGATAGAGACAGAATAGGTGCTGACCTTGTAAATCTATTCAAAGGTACAGCGCTTACACTAAGTGATGAAACCGTTGATATTGAAGGTGGATGTATACTTAGAAGAGGTAATATCTCATACAATGCTTCGCTAGAGAAGCTGTTATCAAATGCAAGAGAAGAGTTGACCGCAGAGGTTGCTGGAATTCTGTTCAAGTAACCGCTTTAACCAGAAAGGAGGCATATTTTGGGAACTGATTTCGTATATGCGAGCTCATATGTGAGAAGCCAAGAAGGAAAGTTGCTCTCAAGTGAGCAGTTACGCAATATGACAGAGTCTAAAAATATCGACGATATATGCAAAGTTCTGCAAGATGCTGGTTATGGTTCTGAAGGCAACGCTTTATCTGCGGCAAATTATCAAGAAGTGCTTAAGGAAGCCGAAGCGTCATTCTTCGCTGAGGTGAAAGAACTTAGCAAGGACAGTAAGGCACTCAATATATTCTGCTATCCTGCTGATTACCATAATTTAAAGGTACTACTTAAAGCAGAGTCACTAGGCGTTGATAGAGACGAGCTGCTTATGGAAAGTGGAACTATCAGTGCAAGCGAGATGGCTAAGAGCGTCAAGGAACGTTCTACTATGAACCTCACAGAGAATATGGCAAGTGCACTCACTGAAGCGGTAGATGTTCATGCTCGTACTAATGATCCGCAGATGATTGATTTTGTCTGTGACAAGTACTGCTTTGCAGATATTATCGAAGCAGCAGAAGCATCAAAGAACAGCTTTGTTAAAGGCTATGTATCGCTTTGGATTGACACTGTTAACCTCAAGACATTTGCGAGAGTTAAAAAGATGGGACAGCCATGGAATTACTTTGAAAATGTATTTATTCCGGGCGGAACTGTAGATTTACAGGTGTTCCTAGGTAGTTATGAGGATGACTTCAAGCAGGCCACAGAAAAATTCCAGGCTTACAACATCGCAAAAGCAGTGAGCGAAGGAGGAGAACAGATTGACAATAGCGGTGATTTTACACTGCTTGAGAAGATTTGTGATAACCTTCTCGTGGAATACAGCAGAGAAGCTAAAACCGTGACATTTGGTCTTGAACCATTGGTTTCATATCTAGTGGCTAGGCAGAATGAGGTAAAAGCTATCCGCATCGTGCTTGCTGGTAAGCTTGCTAAGATGAGCCCAGAATTAATTAGAGAAAGACTGAGGGAGACTTATGAGTAAGATTGGTATTATTGGTGATGCCGATAGTGTGCTAGGCTTCAAGGTCTTTGGGCTAGATGCATTCGCGTGCAGAAACAAGGAAGAAGCCGCAGATAAATTGCATAGTATCGTAAAGGATGATTATGGAATCATCTATATCACTGAAAAGTATTACAAAGAAATAGGTAATGAAATCGCAAAATATGAAACCCTTCGTATTCCAGCAATAGTTCCAATTCCTGGAAGCGATGGGGGCTATGGCGCAGGCCTTAACAACGTCAAGAGGGCTGTTGAGAAGGCTGTTGGTGCTGACATACTATTTGGCGATAAATAATGGAGGTAATCATGGAACAAGGTAAAATCGTTAAGATATCCGGACCTCTAGTAGTTGCTTCGGGCATGAGCGACGCAGATATGTATGACGTAGTTAAGGTCGGAAATCAAGGCCTTACTGGAGAAATCATCGAGATGCGCGATGGAAATGCCTCGATTCAGGTATACGAGGAAACCGCTGGTCTACAGCCAGGTGAGCCAGTTTACTCTACTGGGGCGCCACTATCTGTAGAGCTCGGACCGGGACTTATTGAGACCATTTACGATGGAATTCAGAGACCGCTGTCTGTGCTTCTCAAGAAGACAGGCACCAATATCGCTAGAGGTGTATCGGAGCCAGCGCTTGACCGCGACAAGAAATGGGATTTCGTTGCAGTTGCAAAGGTTGGAGACGAAGTTTCGGCAGGAGAAGTTCTGGGTACGGTTGAGGAGACAATCGCCGTAACACAGAGGATTATGGTTCCTTACAAGGTTAGCGGTAAGGTTAAGAGCATCGAAAGTGGTAGCTTTACAGTTGATGAGACTGTAGCAGTTATCGAGGATGCTTCTGGAAAAGATATCGAAGTTAAGATGATGCAGAGATGGCCAGTAAGAGTTGAGCGTCCTTACAAGGAAAAGCTTTCACCTGAAGAGCCACTGATCACAGGACAGAGAGTAATCGATACAATGTTCCCAATCGCTAAGGGTGGTGTAGCTGCTGTTCCGGGACCTTTCGGTTCAGGAAAGACTGTAGTACAGCACCAGCTAGCTAAGTGGGCAGATGCTGATATCGTGGTTTATATCGGATGCGGAGAGCGTGGAAACGAGATGACAGACGTACTCAATGAGTTCCCTGAGCTCGTTGACCCTAAGACGGGTGAATCTCTAATGAGAAGAACTGTGCTAATCGCTAACACTTCCGACATGCCGGTAGCTGCGAGAGAAGCATCTGTATATACTGGAATCACAATTGCAGAGTACTTTAGAGATATGGGCTACTCAGTAGCTCTCATGGCTGACTCAACATCTAGATGGGCTGAGGCTCTTCGTGAGATGTCTGGTCGTCTTGAAGAAATGCCTGGTGAAGAAGGTTATCCAGCTTACCTAGCATCCAGACTTGCACAGTTCTACGAGAGAGCTGGTAAGGTTGTATGCCTTGGTAGCGATGGTAGGGTAGGAGCACTATCCGCTATCGGAGCTGTATCGCCTCCAGGAGGAGATATATCCGAGCCAGTATCACAGGCTACACTTCGTATAGTAAAGGTATTCTGGGGACTAGATGCTAATCTAGCGCATGCTAGACATTTCCCTGCAATTAACTGGTTAAACAGCTATTCGCTATATGCAGATAGACTTAACGTATGGTTTGCAGAGAACGTTAACAAGGAATTCCCAAATCATAGAGCAAGAGCTCTCAAGCTGCTTCAGGAAGAAGACGAGCTAAACGAAATCGTACAGTTAGTCGGAGTGGATGGCCTATCTAAGGAAGACCAGCTCAAGCTTGAGGTCTGCAAGATGATTCGTGAGGACTATCTACACCAGAATGCGTTCCACGAAGTTGATACATTTACATCTACGAACAAGCAGTTTAAGCTTCTAGATTTAATCCTTCGTTACTATGATGAGGGGCTAAGAGGACTTCATGAGCATGCTGACTTTAAGGCAATCACTTCACTGCCTCTAAGAGAGGACATCGGAAGATTCAAGTACCTTGAAGAGGATGTGGTAGATGGAGAGTATGCTGCACTTGTTGGCAAGCTAGAGGCTTCTATAGAAGAGCTTATTAAGAAGGCAGGTGAACTGAATGATTAGAGAATATAAGACTATTTCTGAAGTAGCCGGCCCTTTGATGGTTGTTAAGGGTGTAGAAGACGTAGGCTACGATGAACTAGGTGAGATTGAGCTTGCAAATGGTGAGCTTAGACACTGTAAGGTTCTCGAGCTTAACGGCACTGACGCTGTCGTACAGCTATTTGAAAACTCCGCAGGAATGAATCTCAAAGAGAGTAAGGTAAGATTTCTTGGGCACGGAAATCAGCTAGGTGTATCACTCGATATGCTCGGAAGAGTATTTGACGGAATGGGCAGACCTATAGATGGTGGTTCTGAAATTATTCCAGAAGAATACCTCGATATTAACGGACTAGCCATGAATCCGGCTGCAAGAGAGTATCCGTCTGAGTTCATTCAGACTGGCGTATCCGCTATCGACGGACTTAACACTCTAGTAAGAGGTCAGAAGCTTCCTATCTTCTCGGGATCAGGACTTCCACACGCGAACCTCGCAGCTCAGATTGCAAGACAGGCTAAGGTTCGTGGTACAGACAGCAAGTTCGCCGTAGTGTTCGCAGCTGTAGGTATCACTTATGAAGAAGCTGAGTTCTTCATGACAGACTTCCGTAAGAGTGGAGCTATCGATCGTTCGGTAATGTTCCTAAACCTTGCTAACGACCCTGCTGTAGAGCGTATTGCGACACCTCGTATGGCGCTAACTGCTGCTGAATATTTAGCATTTGAACAGAACATGCATGTTCTAGTTATCATCACTGATATTACGAACTATGCTGAATCTCTTCGTGAGGTTTCTGCTGCTCGTAAGGAGGTTCCAGGACGTCGTGGTTATCCAGGATATCTATACACTGACCTCGCTACTATGTACGAGAGAGCTGGTAAGAAGAAGGGAATCGACGGTTCGATCACTATGATTCCAATCGTATCGATGCCTGAGGATGATATTACTCACCCAATTCCTGACCTTACAGGATATATCACAGAGGGACAGATTATCCTATCTAGAGACCTATATAGAAAGGGTGTTACACCGCCAATCGATGTACTTCCTTCGTTATCCCGTCTAAAGGACAAGGGTATCGGTGAAGGTAAGACTCGTAAGGATCATGCGGACGTACTCAACCAGCTCTTTGCTATCTACGCAAGAGGTAAGGAGTGTAAAGAGCTCATGGCTATCCTCGGAGAAGCTGCGCTCAGCGACGTTGATAAGCTATATGCGAAGTTTGCTGATGAATTTGAGAACAAGTATGTATCCCAGGGATACGAGAAGGATAGATCCATTGAGGAAACACTAGATGTTGGCTGGGAGCTTCTCAGAACGATGCCTAGATCAGAGCTCAAACGTGTAAAGAAAGAGTACCTCGATGAATTTTATGACAAGAAGTAGCTCAGTAAGAAAGGGATGATCTTATGGCAAGACTAAATGTTAACCCAACGAGAATGGTCATGTCTAAGCTTAAAGGGCAACTCAAGGTGGCTATCAAGGGTCACAAGCTCATGAAGGATAAGAGAGATGAGCTTATGCGAATCTTTTTAGATCTCGCTAGAGAGATTAAAGCACTTCGTGAAGAGGTGGAGCCAATGCTTGAAGAGGTGTATGGAAGCTTTTCAGTAGCGCGTGCCGTAATGACACCAGAGATGCTAGAGGAAGCTCTAATGTATCCTAAGCAGAGTGTGAAACTCGTTGCAGAAGAGAAAAATGTAATGAGCATCGATGTTCCATCCTTTGATTTTGAGCAGGAGAACACGCAGACAGGAAGCGTGTACCCTTATGGATTTGCGACCACATCAGGTGAACTCGATAAGTCTATTGAGAAGCTCTCCATTTTATTCCCTAAGCTACTTGAGCTTGCTGGAATGGAGAAGGAGGCTATGCTCATAGCTGATGAAATTGAGAAGACCAGAAGACGTGTTAATGCTCTTGAGTATGTCAAGATACCAAACTACAAGGAGACCATCAAGTATATCAAGATGAAGCTTGATGAGAACGAGAGAGGTAACCAGACAAGACTCATGAAGGTTAAGGACATGATGCTGAAAGAGAATATCGAACAGCAGCGTGAAAAGGATGCTGAGATGCTCGCCCAAATGGCAGAGTAAGAGCTTGGGCATAACAATCTAATAAGAAACTAGCGAGATGTAGACTATCTGCATCTCGCTTTTTTAGTGGTAATTAATTATTTTAGCTATCAAGGTACGGAGAACCACGTGCTAAGAATGTACATTATTTGTACAAGAGAATACGTTGACATATGATATTAAAGTGATATCATGACCATATAAATAGCACAGCAATTATGACGATGACAGAGTATCAGCCCATAATCGTTCTTATGGTAAGAGCGATAAATGCGGCGAAGGAACCTGTGTGTGATTACATAAAAGTGCCAGATACCATACCCATGAAAGGAGGATGAAATGAAAAAGGTTATAACTTATATAAAAAATCATATCCCTCTGAGGCAGGTTATTCCATTAATTTTGCTAACGATAATGTTCAGATTAGCTATAGGAAGATTATATGAACTTTTTGTTGAATCTTATATGGATACGTATGGCAATGAGAGTAAAAATGCATATGTATCGGGCTTAGACATAGTCCTCACGGGATTTGGTATATTCATATGTTTATACGCGATAGTTGTCTATATCGTTGAGAGGCGAAGTCATCTGCCATTTTGGTATGGGAGATGCCAGAGCGCTGGATCTAATGCCAATGCAGTTTTTGAAGCAGCCATTGGAACATCGCTCTTACGTCTTTCGCCAGCTGTAACTGCAGTCATTGCGATGATATTCATTATTTTATTTACAATAGTAAGCAATATTACGGCTAAGCATAGAGAAGAAATAAAACAAAGGTATGTAGGTCATATTGGAAGAACAGTGGACGATTTGAAGCTTAAAGGTAAAGTGGATTTTGGCGGCGAGGTGCTACATGCTCTCGGTAGAGAGGTTATTCCTAAAGATACAGAAGTTAAAGCTGTAGACATTGATGGATATAATATCATAGTAGAGAGACTTATAAAAGAATAACAATAAAAGAGCTACGAAGTTAACTTCGTAGCTCTTGCTTTTGCATGTTGTGAAGATAGCTTGAACTTAGTTTTTATAAAATTGTAAATTTAGCTGAGTACGGAAATATCTATTCCTTCTCTACCTTCGAGAAATTTCTTGATGAGTGAAAGTGCTATTTTTACTCCGCCCTCGCTGACAGACTCAATATTAAGCGGCATCACAGGGTCGTGAAGTGACTTCCTAAGCAGGAACCAACCATCATGACCATCAAGGCTATAGTTAATCCGTACTCCTTCGTAGTTAGGAAGCTCGAGAGACAAGTCCTCAGTTTGCTCAGCCCATGCCTTCATATCTTCAAGGATTTTGTCGCCAACCTCGCTGAAGTTATCTGCAGTCAGATTAAATCTAATCTCTACTGATTCTGCAGGCTCGGCGAGGGTTGCAATCATGTGCTCAATGCCTTTGCCTTCCTTTTTGAGGTTAGCCGCATTGATGATAGTTTGAACAGCAAGGAAGGCACCGTCATCTAGATAATAGTTATCCGAGTAAGCTGCATGGCCCGAAGTCTCGATAGCGAGGAATGCATTTTCGCCTTCCTTTGATAGTTCAATAGCCTTATTTATAACGTTTTTGTAGCCTCTCTTGTATCTGAGGTGCTTTAAACCGAGCTTATCTTCGAGAAATGTGTGCAGTTCATTTGAAGTGATGCTGTCCGTAACGACTGTACCACCTGGATAATCATCTGCACCGATTGCTGCTGCGAGAGCAACGATGGCATTTCTGCTGATAGGCTTTCCCTCTGATGTTACAGCAGCACTTCTGTCAACGTCAGTATCAAATATGATTCCGAGGTCAGCGCCTGTCTCGCGCACCTGTTTGCAAATCGACTCCATAGCATCCTTGTTCTCAGGGTTTGGCTGGTGGTTAGGGAAAGTACCATCAGGATCAAGGAACTGACTGCCACTGATATCCGCACCAAGAGGGGCGAGGACGTTAGTAGCAAAGAAGCCGCCAGCACCATTTCCAGCATCTACAACAATTTTCATGTTGCTTAAATCACCACCAACTCCCGTGCTAATCATCGAACGGAGGTGAGCAGCATACATCTGCATTAGGTTCACGCTCTCAGCCTTGTATTCGAAGGGAAGTATATGTGCGCTTGCCGCGTATTCGAGCACCTCCTTGATATCTGCTTTGTTGAGTCCGCCTTCAGCGGTAAAGAATTTGAAACCATTTCTGTTAAATGGCAGATGACTCGCCGTAACCATTATTGCTCCATCAAATTCGTAGAACGGCATAACTGTCGACATGTACATAGCCGGGGTGGAAGCTAGACCTGCATCGCTTACTTGAACACCTAGATATGCCATGCCAGACATGAGTGCATCAGCTAGGTCTGGACCAGTGATGCGAGGATCTCTTCCTACGCATATCTTGAGGTCGAATGAGTTCTTCCCTACCTTGAAGCCTAACCAGTGTGCAAATGCCGCACCAATTGCAAGTGCATTGTACCTTGTCAGGTTTACATCCTCACCTTCAACTCCGTTCATAGCGATTCCTCGAATGTCGCTACCGTTTTGAAGCTTTAAAATTTCTTTGCCCATTTTCTACTCTCCATATATAAATGTATTAAGTACGCTATGACGTAAATCACAGAACCGTCAAAATCATCGCTTGCAAATTGCTATAATAAACTTGCGCTGATATCATTATACAGAATAATGTGATGAAAATGTTATGATACTTGTTAATAATACAGTTCGTTTCATGATATTGAGTTCAATATTTTGCAATGATATAATTTAGTTTCATGAGGTGTGTTCATAAGATTTAATACAGAAGGGGATATGATTATGATAAGTGATAAATATAAAGGCATTGAAATAAAGGCATTGAAGCAAGTGACCACGTGCCTTAAACTCGTGAGTTAGAAGCAAAAGAAACTTATAAGATAACGGTGGCTAAGAAAAGTAAAATGGATAAGAAGGAAAATATGAGCAAAAAGACCAACAAGAGTGGCAAGAGAAATAGTGCGATGGACTGGGCATTTAGGGTAATCATATTCTGCTTGGTCTGTGTGATTGTGGTAAGTGGATACAAAGTCGGAACGGCACTTTATAAATACTACCATTCGAGAAGTGGATTTAAGCAAGTTGCAAAGGAAGCAAAAGTGGATCCTAATCAATTCACGGGTGTTGTAGATTTTGATGCACTTAAGAAATTGAATCCTGATGTAGTTGGATGGATTTACCAGAAAGATACCATAATCAACTATCCAATAATGCGCGGAAAAGATAATGACCAGTACTTACACTCTGACATTAACAAGAAGTATAGCGTTTCCGGTTCGATTTTTATGGATTATAGGAACAGTGCTGATTTCTCTGATTTCAATACGATTATTTACGGGCATCATATGCATGATGGCAGCATGTTCAAATCGCTAAGAGGTTACACAAAAGAGACGGACTACTACAAGGATCATAAGACTTTTGAACTTATTACACCTGATAAAAAGTATCATCTGCAAATAATTTCGTCATATATTACTCCGGCTACGAGTGATGCGTACAAGTATTCGTTTAATAATCAAGCAGATAAACAAGCATTTATTAACTATGCAATAAAGAATTCTAAAATTAGTACAGGCATTACTGCGACAACGAATGACAAGATTATTACACTCAGCACTTGTGCATATGACTATGATGAAGCTAGGTATGTTGTAGTGTGCAAGGCAATACCTTGGACTAAGGAAGAAATCAAGGCGGGTAAGAAACTGCAGGCGAAGCTTGATAAGCAGAAATAATATTTAACTCCATCGTGGAATAAGAGAATAAATATCTATTTACAATAATCATAAATTAAAAGACGCTTAACAGAACTGAAATCAATGGCCTTCGAGATTGCCAATGACATGATTCACGATTAGGCGTCTTTTTGTTTATATACTGTTGACTATGTCGAAATTTAATTTAAGACTAGTCTGTATCTATGTAGTAATTATTTTGAATTTACATCTTATTCAATATAATATAAGTATAAATGATCTTTGCGTCTACTATCACTTTATAATAACTAACAGCAAAAATACGAGAGGCGTTAATATGAGTATCGATAAAACAAAGATTCGCGATGAACTGCTGCCCGATATACGGAGTTACGCAGATAACACACCGCTTGCAGATGAGAATACTTTAGATTGTAGTCTAGGCATAAATCCCTACGGATTTCCTGATGTAGTTGTGGATATTGTCCATAATTTTGACGTAAACAGACTTTATCAATACCCGCATAGCAAAGAAGCGCAGGAAGCTGTCGTCAAGTACTGGCAAGACTATGCTTTCATTGAGCCGGAAAATGTTGTTATGACCGACGGAAGTGTTTCGGCATTAAATCTTCTAGTAAATGTTTTTGCAAAACCCGATGCTGAAGCAGTCATGTTTATGCCGACATTTACCGACATGGTAGAGTACTCGCGGATAATGGGCGTGAAAGTGCACGGGATAGCTATGAGCGATGAGAATAATTTTAAAGAAGATGTGGATAGATTGGTTGCTGCGATAGATAGCAATACTTCGTTCGTATACATTGATAATCCCAACAATCCGACAGGGCAGTTTCTGTCCAATGATGAACTCGAGCGCATAGTTAGTAAGTGCGAGGAGATGAAAGTGTATGCAATAATAGATGAAGCTTATGCAGACTTTATTCCGCGTGAAGAATCGGCGGTAATGCTAGGACCAAAATATAATCACATGATCAGTGTTCGCACTTTCTCCAAAGGGTTCGGACTCGCAGGGGCGAGAGCGGGCTATATTATCACCAACAAAGAACTTGTCAAATACATCAAGAAGGTTAGCAATCCCTATATGATGAATGAGATGAGTCGTGCGATAACAGCTGCAATTCTCAATTACGACGTCCAACCTGTAGAGCATGGAACGGACTTTACCATTATCAAGGGTGCACTTCGTGATGCGTGCGGAAGTAAAATAATCATGGCTGAAACAGATGATAGAGTGCCTATTTGTCTATTAAGACATATAGATGAAGGTGTGAATCTACAGAAGCTTCTAATGAAAGAGAATATCTTGACGTGTAGTGGCAGCGAATTTGAGCCGCTCGGTAAGAACTGTGTCAGATTGCGTGTTCCAACGTTAAAGGATGCAGGTAAACTAATCAAAGCAATTAGGAATGTAGTTAGCGCGTTAAATACGTGATATGAGCGATGATTAAGAAATAAATATAATTATATTCATGGCGAGGGACGAAAATAATGATTAAGGACTTAATTAAGAAAAACAGAAGTGTAAGAGGTTACGATGCTTCAAGAGAAGTAACTAATGAAGAGCTCCGAGAGATGGTTGACTGTGCCAGGCTATCTGCGTCAAGTGTTAATATGCAGCCACTTAAATATGTGACTGTAAACACTCTGGAAGGAAGAGACAAAATCATCGTGCAGATATCATTCGCTGCAAAATTGTCGGAACTTCATCTCCCCTTTTCGGGTACCGAACCGATGGCATACATAGTTATCTGTCAGGATAAAAATATCAGTAAAAGTGAAACAGGGTATCTCACGGATGCGGGAATCGCCGCTCAATCCATAACTTTAGCAGCTGCAGAGATGGGTCTTGGAGCCTGCATATTAGGATACTTTTCGTCAAAAGAAATGGCTAAAGCTCTAAGACTGACTGAAAATCTTAGACCTCTACTTATGATAGCATTAGGCAAATCAATCGAAGATATCAGGATAGTTGAGATTGAAGAAGATGAATCAACTGATTATTATCGTGATGAAAACGGGACGCACTATGTCCCTAAACGAAAGCTGGATGATGTGATAGTTGAGTGGGAGTAGCAATCGGGCTTGAGACCGATTGCTACGTCTACCCAGTTAAGTCGAGTGCTTGCGCGATGGCTTAACTGTTGGTAGCCCCTCTACAAGGGTCAGTAGACGAGAACAAGTGCAGTAGCACGAAGTTCGAGTCACTGAGCTACTGCGAGTGGGAATAGCCCGAGCGGTTTTACACTCGATATGCAAGACACTAAACTATTGCTGAAGCCCGTCCCTCTACAGCTTTCCTGCATGGGATTTTGCAGTATAGGAATCTATATTTATTTCAATCACCGTAACCGCATCTGCCATTTTTTCATTGATTTCATGTTCCTCGCCGGATTGTAATTTCATAAGAATACGAAGCGCCTCACATTTATCTTCAGTATTCTGAAGAATCGTCGCTCTGCCACGGCACATAACACTCGCATATTCCGCACTATATTTGCAAGGAGTGTCTGCTATGATGAGTTTTTCCCCACAATCAATTTCAACAAAAACGCTGTTGTTTTTCTGAAGACAATCCAGCTTATGCCCTTCTTTTGCACAATGAACATAAAAAGTCAATTTCTTTCCGTCTAGTTTGTATCCGTAATGAAGCGAAACAATATAAGGGTATTCATCATCAAACATTCCGAGATGCAAATATCTTGCTCTTGCCAGTATTTGTTCAATTTTATGAAGATCTACGATTTCTCTATCTTTTCTTCTCATACTTTTATATTCCTTTCAATCGGCATTAAGTGTATATACGGATTATAGGCATTTCTTTTCAAGGTAAATTGTAAAATCAACTTGAACACCTGAATAAAAAAGTAATCCATGATAGATTATTTGATAGAATTAAGTTAGCAAAAAAATTCACGAAAGGAATCAACATCATGGATTAACTCAATTCTACTACACTTACACCTGATATGGAAAGAAGTCAGAACTTTAAATTTCAATTTTAGCATCAATCTTTTCTTGACATTATACATACTAATTGATAATATAACGGTGTTATATAACAGTGTTACATGATGACGTAGTTTAACTACAGGAGCAATATGAATACTAAGCCTTTCACCACAGATGAATTGCAAACCAAGCACAAGATTATAGAAGCTGCGCTTTATGAATTCGAGCAGAACGGGTATCAGGGAGCATCTTTGCGTCAGATTGTTAGAAATGCAGGGGTGACCACAGGAGCATTTTATGGATATTATTCCAGTAAGGTGGAATTATTTGAGGATATAGTTGGAGAGCATTATAACGCCATGATGCAGCACTATATAGACGTTCAAGAATCGTTTGCCGGCAAAGAATTTGATGAACAGAAAGCTGATATGACCGAAGTGTCCCGTGATTGTATGCATTGGATGTTAAATTATGCATATGATCATCTAAGAGAAGTAAGACTTATGCTCCTGAAATCAGAAGGAACAAGGTTTTCGGATTTTGTAGACCGATTAGTTGAGATTGAAATTGAATCTACTGAGAGATTCAAAGTGGATCTCCGAAGTGATGTTAATGAACAGACTCAAGAACTTCTGGATATCGATTACAGATTCGAGCATATTATGGCGACAAGTATGTTTAATGCTTTTCGTGAGCTTATAGTTCACGATATGACTTATTCAGAGGCTAAGGTACAGCTTGAGCTCATCCGCAGATTTTATACTGCGGGATGGCAGGAGTTATTTGGTGGTATTTTTTAAGCGGATATTTCTATGCGAAGATACCGCTTTTTTTGAAAACTCAAGTTAGTCTAAACTAACTAACGAGCGGCTATTGATTACGAACACCCATTTATCAATATATACTATCAATTTTCAAACAATTTTAACTATCTAACGATAAGGAGGAAAACACATGAATGATTCTTCAGGACGTCAAGGCAGTAATGCACTTGCTATAATCAAACGATTTGCTAGTACACGAAAGAGCAAATACTTTCTCTCCGTGGTATTCGCTTTGCTGGGGGTAATTTGTGCTCTCATTCCATATTACCTGATGAGCTGCATTGTTGTTAAACTGCTAGATGGGGTTAGGGATTGGAATGCCTATGTAAACTATTTTATATTGATGATTATTATGTGGACCCTAAGGGCGTTGCTACATTCTGTGTCTACAGGATTTTCACATGCCGCAACCTTTGCTGTGCTCGGAGATATAAGAAAAGCACTCTGTTTCAAGCTTACCCGAATGCCACTGGGAGATGTTAAACGAATTCCGTCGGGTTCTCTAAAGAGTATTATAGTTGAGAGAGTAGATAGCCTTGAAACTACACTTGCGCACATTGTACCGGAATTTACCGCAAATCTCATTGCGCCGGTAGCAGTTCTTGTTTATATCTTTACCATTAATTGGAAACTGGGTATTGCAAGTATTATGACACTACCTGTGGCGGCTTTTTGCATGGGAATGATGACCAGAAACGCCGGAAGTCGCTGGGCAGATTGTGTGGAAAAGACAAAAATTCTCAATGACACTGCAGTCGAATATATCAACGGAATTGAGGTAATCAAGGCGTTTGGGAAGACGGATAGCTCCTATGAAAAATTTGAGAAGGCTGCACATGACGGTGCATACTGCTTTATCGATTGGATGAAGGCTACTATTCTATTTTTTACAATTGGTATGGCTATAACACCTACAACTATTCTAACCATAATACCAGTTGGAGGGATTCTCTTCATGCACGGTTCAATCACGGCAGGAGAGCTTATCACGGTACTCATCCTCTCTGTGGGCATGCTGGCACCGCTAATAACTGTTATGTCATATACAGATGATATGGCAAAGATAGAAATCGTATTCGGCGAAGTTCAGAAAATCCTTGATCGTAAGGAGATGGAGCGACCTAAAGAAACAATCAAGCAACCCGAGGGAAATGATATTGTCATTAAAAACGTCAGATTCTCATATGAAGAAGGTGCGGAAATACTACATGGGATAAATTTATCTATCAAAGAAGGTAGCGTAAATGCGCTTGTAGGTCCGTCAGGGTCAGGTAAATCCACGATTGCCAGGCTTATTTCAGCATTATGGGACGTAGATAGCGGTGAGATTACCTTTGGCGGAGTTAATATCAAGGATATGAGCTGGGATGATTATAATACAAAGATTGCTTACGTATCTCAGGATAACTATCTGTTCAATCGTTCGGTCATGGATAATATTCGTATGGGACGAAAAGGTGCAAGTGATGAAGATGTCATCGAAGCGGCGAAACGCTGTGGCTGCCATGATTTTATCATGGGGTTGGAAAAGGGATATGACACTATAGTCGGCGATGCCGGAGGACACCTTTCCGGTGGTGAGAGGCAGCGTATCTCTATAGCAAGAGCGATGCTCAAGGGCGCACCAATTGTTATTCTTGATGAAGCTACAGCTTACACTGATCCGGAGAGCGAAGCGGTTATACAGCGTTCAATTGCCAGTATGATTAAAGGGAAAACTCTTATCGTCATAGCACATAGACTATCCACCATAGTTGATGCAGATCAAATAATCGTAGTGAATGATGGATATATTGATGATATCGGTACTCACGAGCAACTCCTCAAGAAAAACGGGCTTTATAATAAAATGTGGGTTGCTCACGTATCGGCAAGAGATACTGTAGACGGAGGTGAGTCTGATGTTTAAAATTCTGATGAAATTCTTTGAGTTCTCAGGAACTGAAAATAAAAAAAGATATTATGAAGCTATAGTTCTTGGTGTAATTGCGGCTGTTGGTCAAGCTATGAAGATTCCGGCAATCTATATTCTAGTAACAGGTGTAGTTCGCGGTGATGTAACTTACAGAACAATTATGCTGTCGCTCGCAGTTTTGGTTGTAGGAATGGTGGTTCAATGCATTGTATCCCGAAGAAGCAAGATGCTTCAGACAATTGCAGGATATACAACCTGTGCAGGAAAGAGAATAGAGATAGCCGAACATCTTCGTTATGTGCCCATGGGATATTTTAATGAGACATCGCTTGGCAATATTACAAGTATAACTACTAACACTATGGAATTGCTGGCTGATGTTGCAACACGTGTTGTAATGCTGACACTGGGAGGTACGCTTGAGTCTTGCTTGATTACAATTATGCTGTTGATATTTGACCTTAGAATAGGGGCAGTAGCTCTTGTCGGACTACTTATATTCTTTGTAATTAATTCTTTTCTACAACGACATTCAGTTGATGTATCGAAGCAAAAGCTTGATAAGGATACTGCGATGGTTAGTGAAGTACTGGAATTTATACAGGGTATTACAGAAGCAAAGAATTTTAAACTTATCGGAGAGAATAATAAAAAGCTGGATATTTGCATTGATGATGCATCTAAAGCAAACATCCGCATGGAATTCAAAATTGTGCCATTCGTTTCACTGCAGAGCTGGGTTATTAAGATGACGGGAGTCATGATGTGCATGCTCTCTTTGCGATTCTATTTTGCAGGCACTATGGATCTTGCGACCACCATAGTTATGATGATTGCGTCCTTCTTGATGTATGCTGCACTTGATTCTGCCGGCAACTTTTCGTCTCTTCTTCGTGCAGTTGATATCTCTGTTGATAAAGCGAAATCTGTATTGGCTATCGAGAATATGGATATTGATGGAGAGTATATTGAGACTGAAACACAGAATATTGAGATGGAAAACGTAGATTTTGCGTATGACACTAGAAAGGTTATTGATGATATAAGTCTTTCAATTCCGGAGAAAACCACGGCGGCCTTTGTCGGTCCATCTGGAAGCGGAAAGACTACGATTTGTCACCTTATAGCAAGATTTTGGGATGTGCAGTCAGGGCAGGTCAAATTGGATAATAGAGATGTTCGAGCATATAATATGAACTCTCTTATGGAGAACTTCAGCTTTGTGTTCCAGTCCGTATATTTGTTCCATGATACGATTGCCAATAATATCAGATTCGGTCAACCTGAAGCTTCAATGGATATGGTCATAGATGCAGCTAAGAAGGCTTGCTGCCATGACTTTATAAGCGAGCTTCCGGATGGATATGATACAGTTCTGGGAGAGGCAGGTGCCAGCCTTTCAGGTGGTCAAAAGCAGCGTATATCTATTGCTCGTGCTATCATGAAAGATGCACCAATCATTATACTTGATGAGGCTACAGCTAATGTTGATCCTGAGAACGAGCGTGAACTCATGCTTGCGATTAAGGAACTTACCAAAGAGAAGACAATATTGATGATTGCACATAGACTCAAAACTGTGCGTAATGCGGATAGAATATACGTTATTGATAAAGGCAAAATCGCACAACAGGGCACTCATGAAGAGTTGATGAAGAATGAAGGAATATATAGAGACTTTGTGTCAGCTCGCTCTGAAGCGATTGGTTGGAAACTTTAATAAGAGACATGTACAATAAAGTCATAGTTAAAATTCAGATACATCATAAAATCATGTAAAACACGTATAATACAATTAAAGTATCCTTATGAAAAAGAAAAGTTTGAATTTAATATTATATTTTGGTTTATACATAATTATCTGTCTGTCTATCATTGTTTCAGGTTGTGCAATAAAACCATCAAGAGAATATGGGGTTTTTCTAGGTATCAATAGCGAACAGAAAGAACGGCTACGTGACTATCGGATTGTAGTAATTGAACCATCTGAATTTAGTACCGATCAGATAAGTGAGCTTCGCAAGTCGGGGAAAAAGGTATATGGGTATATAAATATTGGTGCTATTGAGAAATATCGTCCATATTTTGACCGATTCAAAGACAAAACACTGGGGACATATAAGGAATGGCCTAATGAACGATGGGTGGATGTATCTGATGCGGAGTGGCAGAGATTTGTTGTCGATGAACTCGGTAAAAAGTATTCCGAAATGGGCTTTGATGGGTTTTTCATAGATAATGCAGATGTTTATCATCACTATCATACAGACAGCACATTTCAGGGGCTTTGTTCAATTCTGAAAGGGCTTAAGTCGTATAAACTTTCAATTCTTATAAATGGTGGAGATGTTTTTGTTTCGAGATGTATGGATGAAAAAATAGCCAATACTCTGTTTGATGGTATTAATCAAGAGACTGTATTCACAGACATAGATTTTGAAAGAAAGAGCTATGGAAAGCAAGCTGTGAAAGAAACACGATATTTTAAAGAATATCTTTCGAGAGTTAAGAAAAACGGGTTATCTGTATATCTGTTAGAATACGGAGCGGATGCTTCACTTGCAAAAGAAATTGACAATTATTGTAAGAAAAATGGTTTTCATTGGTATGACGCGAAAAATTTAGAACTTAGATAATCTATATTGAAATTACAAAATGCATGAATATTAAGCGGGTGTATAGCTTTTGTATACACCCGGTTTTTAAAATATATTACAACATGTTTGGTAAACAATATTATATAGCCTGCCCGTTAGAATCAAATAGAGGCAGTTTCTCAAGGAAAATAATATCTCTCCTATCAGCAGCTTCACCTTCAGCAAGGACGGACATCTGGCCGACGATATTCCCACCAACTGCGTTTACAAGCTTATCGAGTGCAGTTAACGACTCACCAGTACTGATTACATCATCAACTACTAATATTCTCTTGTCCTCCATAACCTTACGCTCTGTACGTCCAACACACAGAGTTTGTATGTGATCTGTAGTAATAGAGTCAACATTTACAGTTATAAGATCCTCCATATAAATCTTAGGACCCTTGCGTGCTACGATATAAGGCTTATTGCCTGCTTGTCTTGCCATTTCATAAGCTAGTGGGATTCCTTTTGACTCAGCAGTAATGATTACATCAAAATCAGGAGCTTTTTTAAGAAGTTCTCTTGCACATGCAACGGTAACTTCAACATCGTTGAACATGATGAAAGCCGCGATATATAAGTCGTCTGAAACTTTGCATAGAGGAAGGTGCCTCTCCAGTCCTGCAACATTCAGTAAATAATCCATTTGTCATTCTCCTTGTCCTATCTTCTATCTAAAAGTAATTAGTGAAGAAAATCCTGATTGAATCATTATAGCACCGTTGATGATAGGCTTGCAAACATTGCAATATAACGCAAAAAATGATAAAATTTCACGATACACAATAATAGTATAATTGCTTGGTGTGTGCACTTTTCGAGACATAAATATAAAGGGTCATGGGCATTAGATATGAATAAAAAGAAATATGAAAATCAACTATACGATGTTAGCTATGTCGAAACGCTCAAAGAGCTAGTAGATAACTCTGTTCTGAAATTTTCGGATAGAGCTGCGTATATGTACAAGGATGACCACAAGGAAACGTTCAAAACGATGACTTATGCTGAGTTCAAAAATGAGCAGAATGCAATTGGTACAGCGCTTATTGAGAGAGGATTCAAGGGAAGCAAAGTAGCAGTAATTGGTGACAACTCGCATAGATGGGCACTATCATATTACTCTGTCGTTTGTGGTGTAGGAGTAATCGTACCTATAGATAGAAACCTTGAAAAGGGTGAGATTACCAATTTACTGCAGCGTGCCGATGTTGAAGCGATATTCGCTTCGACGAAGCTTGCTGGCGTGATAGTATCATTACTAGAAGACCTACCTCTAGTTAAAAAAGTTATCATCATGGCCGCACCTGGAGATGACATTGATGAATTTCTCGTAGATGAGAGATTCATGACTATGGAGCAACTCGTTGCAGAAGGAAAGGAGCTTATCGCTCAAGGCAACCGCAAATATGTAGATGCTGAGATTCACGCAGAAGATCTATCGACAATCCTGTTTACATCAGGAACGACTGGATTAGCGAAAGGTGTAATGCTTTCGCATCGAAATCTCTCTCAGAATGTATTCAATATGTCAAAATACGTACAAATCCCAGATGGAGGCAGAGTACTCGATGTGCTTCCGATGCACCATGTGTACGAGATGACATGCACTGTCATGACGAGTTTTTATCAGGGGGCAACTGTCGTGATTTGTGAAGGGCTGAAATATATACAGCAGAATTTTGTAGAGGCTGAATGCAACATTATGCTCGGAGTTCCGCTGATTTTCGAAAATATATATAGAAAGATTTGGACAAAAGCGGAGAAAAGTGGAAATGCCGATAAGCTGAGGCGAGCAATTAACATGTCTATGAAACTTGATCTTAGGAATAAAAAAATGGTTACCAAAAGGCTCTTCAAAGCAGTTCACGACATATTTGGCGAAAGCTTATATATCCTCATAGCTGGAGGCGCAGCTATTGATCCAAATGTAATTTCTGAATTTGAAGCTATGGGAATCCCTATGATGCAAGGATACGGTATGACCGAAAACTCGCCTATCATTGCGGTAAATCAAGACAGATACGGAAAGGCTGACTCAGTGGGTAAGCCGATGCCTGGTACAGAGGTACGAATAGTAGATGACGATGAAAGCGGTATTGGGGAAGTAATCTGCAAGGGACCATCTGTGATGATGGGATATTACAAGGATGCTGAGAATACAGCCAAAACCATAAAGGATGGGTGGTTATATACTGGTGACTATGGATATCTGGACGAAGATGGATTCCTTTATATAACGGGACGCAAGAAAAACGTAATCGTAACTAAGGGTGGTAAAAATATTTTCCCAGAAGAGGTAGAGTATTACCTGTTACTCAGTGACTTTATAAGCGAAGTAATAGTCTACGGAAAGCACGAAGAGGTTAAGGGTGACCTGATTTGTACAGCAATCATGTATCCTGACTACACGGCTCTTGAAAATGCAGGCTGTGCGACCGATGAAGAGAAGTATCGAAAGATTAAGGAAGCCGTTGATGAAGCGAATTCTAAGATGCCTCCTTTCAAGCGTGTAAAGAGAATCGAAATTCGCGAAGACGACTTTATCAAGACGACGACACTTAAGATTAAGAGATTCGAGGAAGAAAACTATGATTACAAATTCGATGACAGAGACTTCGAGAAGGGACGTAGATTCTAAAGTGGAAGATAATAGCGATATTAGAGAAGAATACCGTCAGATTAAGGCGAGAGAAATGGAAGATATGCAGGCTATTATGGATGCGATTAAAGAATCTAAAGATCCTGCGATTAAATATACATGGCGACGCCCGGTTACAGATATTAAGAATATACTGGAGACTAGTGCGGAGCTTTATGGAGATAAACCGTTATTCCTGCAGAAGTTCAACAAGGATGAACCCTTCCAAGAGATTTCTTATAGCAAGGTGCTAGCAGATGTAAATGCTCTCGGAACTGCACTTATCGAGCTTGGACTAAAGGGGAAACACATCGGTGTAATTGGCAAGAACTGCTATGAGTGGGCAGAAAGCTATCTAGCAGTAGTTGGTGGAACAGGTGTAGTCGTACCACTCGATAAGGAGCTCAACGAGGAAGAATTATCTCAGCTGACTACGAGTGGAGAGCTCTCAGCGGTTATCACCATGGATAAGCATTACGATATTTTTAAGCGAATAAAGGAAAGAGATGATAACGCCCTTGAGTTCGTGATAAATGCGGGAATGCATAGCCACGAGAATGCTGACAAGGGATTACTATCATGGCACAAGCTGATGGAACATGGATATGAACTCGTAAAAGCCGGTGATAAAAGCTTTATAGATGCAGAAATCATAAACACCGACATGGCGATTATACTATTCACATCTGGAACTACCGGAACCTCTAAGGGTGTAATGCTTAATAACAAGAATATCTGTTCAAATGTCATGGTAGCACAGACGTACTTAAATATTGAGGTAGGAGATATATTCTTCTCCGTGCTTCCGATACATCACACCTACGAGTGCACATGCACTTTCATCGAGTCGATGTACTGCGGAGCTACGATAGCATTTTGCCAGGGACTCAAATACATTGTTAAGGATTTACAGGAGGTAAAACCGCACCTGATGCTGGCGGTGCCCCTGATATACGAAAACTTCTACAGTAAGATTTCGAGACAGATTAAGAAGAGCGGCAAAGAGAAACAGCTTAAAGCTCTGATGAAGATAAATAGATTTACCAAGCAAATTGGAATATATGTGAGCAAACCTGCGACAAAAAAGATTACCGAGCTTTTTGGTGGCCGCATGAAGATGCTAATCGTCGGTGGTGCGGCGATTGATGGAGATATTATGGATTTCTATAGAGATCTTGGCATTAACGCCGTTCAGGGATATGGACTGACGGAGACGTCTCCAATGGTTTCTCTGAACCCAGAGGATCCAAAGCTCATCGATAATGCATCTGCAGGTCACCTACTTCCGTTTGTGGAGTGCATGATTGCAGATAAGGATTATGATGGAGTTGGAGAGATTTGCTTCCGCGGACCTAATATCATGATGGGATACTATAAGAATCAAGAGGGCACAGACGAGGTGATTAAGGACGGATGGTTCCACACCGGTGATCTTGGATATCTGAATGACAAGAATTACGTCTATATTACAGGACGCAAGAAGAATGTCATCATCACGGCTAATGGCAAGAACGTTTTCCCAGAAGAACTCGAGTTTTACCTGATGAAGAACGAGTGTATTGAAGAATGCATGGTATGGGGTGATGAGGATAATGATGATCAGCTGAAACGTGGTATATATGCGACTATCAAGCCTAATAGGGAGCTGCTATTTGAGGAGCTCGGAGGAGATGTGACTGATGAACAGGTGAGGGAGTATATAGAGCGCATTGTAGACAAGCAGAATGAAGCAATGCCTCTCTTCAAGAGAATTAACCACGTGATCATCCGAGATAGAGACTTCAACAAGACGACGGGACTGAAGATAAGAAGGTTCGTTGAAGACAATAAGTGGTCATAGAAAGAGAGATGATTGATATGACAGAATATAAATATCCGGCGCTCCTTCATGATAGGACTAAGCTGGTCAATAACGTAAAGAAACTATCGGATAAGTGCGGTGAGCAGGGAATCCAAATAGCGGGCATAATTAAGGCTACAAATGGGTCAATTGCGGCTGCCGAAGACTTCGTGGCTGGTGGAGCAAAGCTGATAGGATCATCTAGGCTTGAACAACTTAAACGAGCTAAAGAGGCTGGTATAAGAGTGCCACTTCTTCTAATCAGAATCCCAATGCTATCAGAAATTGACGAGATGGTGGATATTGCAGACATCAGTCTAAATAGCGAGCTCGTTGTATTAGAGGAGATAAATAAGATAGCACTTGATAAGAGAGTTACTCATAAGGTAATTCTGATGGCTGATCTTGGTGACCTTAGAGAAGGATTCTTTGATCTCGATGAACTAGTTGAGACTGCTGTCAAGGTGGAGAACGAGATGCATGGGCTTGTACTTGCTGGCATAGGGACTAACCTTGGATGCTACGGCTCTGTAATACCTACAGAGGACAAGATGGTAGCCCTCGCCAAACTAGCGGAGAGAGTTGAAGCTGAGATTGGTAGAGAACTAGAATATGTATCTGGTGGAGCCACAACGAGCTTGCTCGGAGTGTACCATGGGTACATGCCAGATAAAATTAATATGCTGAGGCTTGGAGCCGGTCCTTTAATTGGTCCACTAGAAGATGTCAGATTATGTTATAATCTTGAGGCTATGGATGAATTAGAGTGCCCCTTCGTGCTCAAAGCAGAGGTTATAGAGCTTAAGGTAAAAGCTAGCTATCCGCAGGGTGAGCTCGGAGTAGATGCTGCGGGCAAGAAGCGAGAGTATGTTGATAGAGGCATGCGCATGAGGGCGCTTCTAGCAATTGGAAGAGCTGACTATGGCGATATAGATGATTTGGTTCCTGAGATGGAAGGAACAACAGTTATTGGAGCATCAGGTGACCACACCATCGTCGATGTCGAGGATGTAAAGGAAACTGTTAAAATTGGAGATATCATGACGTTTAGACTGAAGTATTCCGCGCTGCTTAACTTAGCAGAAAGCGAAAATGTAAAGAAATACGAGATTTAATAACAGAAGGTTGAAAGGAGTAAGAGACCAATGGCAACACATGATAATGAAATGACAAGAGAGGGATATGAAGCCCTACAGAAAGAGCTTGACCACCTAGTTACGGTAACTAGAAAGGAAAATGCCGAGAGACTTAAGGAAGCCATATCATATGGAGATATCTCTGAGAACTCAGAGTATGATGCAGCAAAGGATGCACAGGCAGAGACAGAAGAGAGAATCACCACTATTGAAGCGATGCTTCGTACAGCTAAGATTGCAGACGAGGATGAGACACCTGATGAGGGTGTAATTGCTACTGGCCGAACAGTTACACTTCATGATCTAATTTACGATGAAGAGGTTACTTACAAGATTGTAGGAAATACAGAGGCAGATCCATTTAACGGTAAGCTTTCAAATGCATCTGCAGTAGGACAGCATCTACTCGGGGCAAGGGCTGGGGATGTACTAGAGTTTCCGGTAATAGATGGAACTGCAAAGTACAAGGTTCTAGACGTTAGAAAGTAAAAATCCGTTCAAGAGGTGCATCGAAGCTGTTAAATGCGGTGCACGACAGTATATTTATATAGTTCGTGAGAAAGGGTTATGAATCACAATGAGTAATGACAACGTAAAGACTCCTGAGCAAGAATATCCGGAGCTTACAGCAGAAGAAATAAGTGAACAGCGACAGATCAGAAGAGAGAAGCTGCAAGAACTTCGTGAGATGGGCAGAGATCCATTTGTGCAGGAGACATACAATGTAACTGCTCACAGTAAGGATATCAAGGACAACTATGATGCTCTTGAAGATCAAGAGGTAGCGATTGCCGGTCGTATCATGAGCAAGAGAATCATGGGAAAAGCGGCATTCTTTGATGTTCAAGATAAGCAAGGCAGAATCCAGTGTTATGTTAAGCGCGATGATATTGGAACTGAAGAGTATAAAGTTTTCAAGACATATGATATAGGTGATCTTGTTGGTCTTAAGGGAATCGTATTTAAGACCAAGACTGATGAGATATCAATTCATGTACATGAGCTTACACTTCAGGCAAAGTCCCTGCAGGTGCTTCCTGATAAATGGAGTGGACTAGTTGATACAGACCTAAGATACAGACAGCGATATGTCGATTTAATTGTAAATTCAGATGTTAGGGATACATTCTTAAAGCGTGCAAAGGTAGTTAGCACTATCCGTAGAGTACTCGAGGATGACTATGGCTTCCTTGAGGTTGAAACTCCAGTTCTACAGACAATCGCTGGCGGTGCTAATGCTAGACCGTTTAACACACACCACAACGCGCTGGATTTTGATCTTCACCTCAGAATTTCTCTCGAGCTTCCACTAAAGAGACTGATTGTCGGTGGACTTGATAGAGTGTATGAACTAGGCAAAGTTTTCCGCAACGAGGGTATGGATAAAAATCACAGCCCTGAATTCACTTCTATGGAGTGCTACATGGCTTACGGAAATCAGGAGAGCATGATGGACCTCATGGAGCAGATTGTATATAAGTGCGCTATGGAAGTAAATGGTTCACCTATTATCTCCTATGAAGGCAAAACATTTGACGTTACGCCTCCATGGAATAAGATTGATATGACAGAATCCGTAATTAAGGTTACGGGAATTCCGTTCGATAAGATCGATGATGATGCGGAAGCTCGTGAGCGCGCAATCGCATATGGAATGGATGCTGAGGAAGTTAACAATTGGACTCGTGGAAAGATTATCGCAGAGATGTTTGATGAGTACTGCGAAGATATCCCAGGACTGCTTGATGGGCCAGTGTTCCTAACCGGACACCCAGTAGAGGTATCTCCACTTGCAAAGAAGGATCCAAAGGATCCTCGCATTACTCGCAGGTTCGAAGCTTACATCAACGGATGGGAGCTATCAAATGCTTTCTCAGAGCTCAACGATCCAATCGATCAG
Organism: uncultured Mogibacterium sp.; assembly: GCF_938041965.1. Taxonomy (GTDB): domain Bacteria; phylum Bacillota; class Clostridia; order Peptostreptococcales; family Anaerovoracaceae; genus Mogibacterium. The sequence continues at coordinate 95,764 of NZ_CALISE010000019.1, forward strand.
TACGAGAGGTTCGCTGAGCAGCAACGTGAACTTGATCTAGGGCTTGACGATGAAGCTCATCCTATGGATATGGATTTCGTAAATGCGCTAGAGGTTGGAATGCCTCCAACTGGTGGACTTGGAATCGGTGTTGATAGACTTGTAATGCTGCTAACAGATTCATCGACTATCAGAGACGTACAGCTATTCCCTGTTATGAAGCCGCTTGGAAAGGGCAGCAGCACCGAAGAAAAGGCTGAGAGAAAGCTCGACCTGTCAAAGGTTAAAGTTGAACCATTGTTTGAAGAATTTGTAGACTTCGATACATTTAGCAAGTCTGATTTCAGAGTAGTTAAGGTTCTGGCTTGTGAGGAAGTGCCTAAGAGCAAGAAGCTTCTTAAGTTCACTCTTAATGACGGTTCAGGCCAGACTAGAACAATACTGTCCGGTATCAAGGGAACTTACTCTGCGGAGGAGTTAGTTGGAAAGACTCTCGTTGCAATTACAAATCTTCCGCCACGCAAGATGATGGGACTTGAATCATGCGGAATGCTGCTGTCAGCAATCTGTGATTATGATGGGGATGAAATCCTAAATCTATTAATGATAGATGATTCGATTCCGGCAGGTGCGAAGCTATACTAATATAACAAAATCATGATTATTACAGGGCTCAGGAAAAGGGCCCTGTTTTTTGTGCTTGCATGCAGGTAATCAATATATGAGATATAAAATAAACCTATATCTCGCTATGGGTAATAAGTATTTCCATAAAATTTTACTTGATGGTAATCTATGTTTAGCAATCAAGAGGGGGTACGTATATATGAGCAATGAATTAAAGACACCATTTAGATATGACTATGTAGGAAGTTTTCTTAGACCACAGGCACTTAAGGATGCAAAGACGCAGTTAAGAAAGAATGAGATCAGCAAGGAAGATTACGACAAGATTGTTGATGAAGAGGTTGCAAAGCTTGTAGCTAAGCAGAAGGAACTCGGTTACCACGTAATTACTGATGGAGAGTTCAGAAGAGCTTTCTGGCATCTCGACTTCATGTGGGGGTTTGAGGGCGTTGAACATGAGAATACAGGTGGCGGTATTCAGTTCCACGGCGAGCTCGCGTTGCTAGATGATACATACCTAGTAGGTAAGCTTAAAGCTAAGCCCCATCCATTTGTCGAGTATTTTAAATTCTTAAAGCAGTTTGAAGATGAGAACACTGTTGCCAAGTATACGATTCCTGCACCTGCGCAGACATTCCAGCAGTTCATCATTCCAGATAATCTCGAGAGCACTAGAAAATTCTATGAGACAAACGAAGAACTGATTCATGATATCGCAAAGGCTTATCGTGAGGTAATTAAACAGTTCTACGATGCTGGTTGTCGTAACTTGCAGTTCGATGACTGCACATGGGGCGCAGTTGTAGGAGATGCTGCAAAGCTGAGATATAAGGCGTTAGGTATAGATTTAGATACAGTTAAGTCACAGCTGCTTGAGGTGAACAACCTCGCACTTGAAGGAAAGCCTGAAGATCTAGTTATCACTTCACACATCTGCAGAGGAAATTACAATTCGACATACTTCTCAAGTGGAGCATACGATTCAGTTGCAGATTACATGTTCGCAAGAGAGAATGTAGATGCGCTGCTACTCGAGTATGATGATGAACGTTCGGGCAGCTTTGAGGCACTTGCAAAGGTTTCTCCTGACAAGAAGGTAGTTCTCGGCCTTATCACTACGAAGTCGCCTAAGTTAGAAGATAAAGAAGCAGTTATTGCAAGAATTAAGGAAGCAAGTAAATACGTACCTCTTGAGAGACTGTGTCTCAGTCCTCAGTGCGGATTTGCATCTTGTGAGATAGGGAACAAGCTAACTGAAGAAGAGCAGTGGGCTAAATTGAGATTAGTTAAAGAGATTGCAGAGGAAGTTTGGGGATAGGCTCTGCGAAGAAAGACTAGAGGTAAGAGATGAGCAATTTAAAAACACCATTTAGATATGATTTTGTAGGAAGTTTTTTAAGACCAGAGAGACTTAAGGAAGCGAGAAGAGCTTTTGATAACGGTAATATCGGCTATGATGAGCTGAGGATGCAATTGTAGATGATACATACCTGGTTGGCAAATTAAGGCTATCAGGAGAGCATCCATTCGTAGACCACTTTAGATTCGTAAAGCAGTTTGAGGATGAGAACACAGTTGCGAAGCAGACAATACCTTCACCAGCACAGTTCCTCGCACAGTTCCTATTCCCGTTCAATCTGGAGTCAACTTTTGCTCAGTATGAGAGCGAAGAAGCATTTATCGATGATGTAGTAGAAGTGTATAATGAGTTCGTCAGACAGCTATATGATGCAGGCTGTAGAAACCTTCAGCTAGATGACTGCACATGGGGGATGTTCACAAACAAGTCCGGCTCCATTCTGTTCGGAACAACTAAGGAAGGTACAGTTGAAGTTCAGAAGAAGTACAAGGACGTTAACAATAGAGTAATCGATGCAGCACCAGATGACCTAGTGGTTACTACACACGTGTGCCGTGGAAACTACCACTCAACATATATCAGTAACGGCCCATACGATGCAGTTGCAGATGTTCTGCTCGGAGAAGAGAATGTCTCTGCGTTCTTCTTAGAATTTGATGACGAGAGATCTGGGGGATTTGAGCCACTTGCAAAGGTACCTGAGGATAAGAAGGTAGTTCTCGGATTAGTTACTACCAAGAGACCGGAGCTCGAAGATAAGGCAGTTCTTCATGCGAGAATCAAAGAGGCAAGTAAGTATGTTCCTCTTGAGAGGCTTTATCTCAGCCCTCAGTGCGGATTTGCTTCATGCGAGATTGGTAACAAGCTTACTGAAGAAGAACAGTGGGCTAAGCTAAGACTTGTAAAGGAAGTAGCAGAAGAAGTTTGGGGAAAGAACTAAAACTCTGTTAGATAGACTAAAAGCATGTGATCGATAATAATTCATTAGAGGGCAGCCCGAGGGCTGCCTTTTTCTTTAAATAAAGCATTGAAAAAATGGCTACAATGTATATAATTAAATTGTACACAAGTTATATGGGCGAATTCGAATTTAGTAAATAACCTATGCGTTTTCGCCAATAAGGAGAATAACAATGAGTAAGAATATATATTTTGCCGGTGGTTGCTTCTGGGGCACCGAGAGGGTGTTCAAGGAGATACCAGGAGTTATAGAGACGACTGTTGGGTATGCGAATGGAAGAGTTGAGTACCCTTCGTATGAGCAGGTTTGCAGAGGTGATACTGGCCATAGGGAGACTGTTAAAGTCACATATAATCCTGAGAGACTATCACTCGAGAAGTTAACGCATGCTTTCTTCATGGTCATCGATCCAACTGTTCAGAATAGACAAGGACCTGATATAGGGACGCAGTATCAGACAGGTGTGTATTATGAGGATGAGCAAGATTTGCCGATATTAGAGAAGGTATTCGGACAGCAGAGAGATATTAATGAAGAGTTCTACGTAGAACTAGAGCCACTTGGTTCATTCTATGCTGCCGAGGATTACCATCAGGACTATCTCGATAAGAACCCAGGTGGATACTGCCACATTACAAACTATGAGATTGAAGAAGTTAGGGCGCTGTTCGCTGCAGAGGCTAGAGAGGCGGGTCAGGAGATAAAGGACGATCTCTATCCATCAGACGAGACTGAGGAGGAGCTATTTTACCGCATCGGACCACAGGCCTATAACGTCGTTAGAAAGTCGGGAACAGAGCGAGCATTTTCTGGTGAATACGATGACTTCTTTGAAAAAGGCATCTATGTAGATGTCGTGAGCGGTGAACCGCTGTTCGTATCGACGGATAAATTCAACTCTGGCTGCGGATGGCCTGCATTTACAAGACCGATAAGTGAGGAACATGTGGTCTATATGCGAGATACTACGTTCGGTATGGAGCGCGTAGAGGTTAGAAGCAAGGGTGCGAATTCTCATCTGGGACACGTATTTCAGGATGGACCGTCAGAAGATGGGGGCATGAGATACTGCATCAATTCGTTAGCTCTAAAATTTATACCAGTTGAAGACATGCTAGAGGCAGGTTATGGAGACCTGATTGAACTTGTAAAATAAGAGGGAGGATGACTATGAAAGTTCTATTTAATGAGTATCCAAAATGCAGCACATGCAAGAAGGCTAAGAAGTGGCTCGATGACAATGGTGTCGCTTACGATGACAGACATATAGTTGAAAATAATCCGACTAAAGAGGAACTTAGGGACTGGCTGTCGAGAAGTGACAAGCCGGTGAGAAAGTTCTTTAACACAAGCGGAATGCTCTACAGAGAAATGGAGCTAAAGGACAAGCTAGATGCGATGAGCGAAGATGAGCAGCTCGAGGTTCTAGCATCTAATGGAATGCTTGTAAAGAGACCGCTAGTCGTTGGTGATGACTTCGTGCTCGGTGGCTTCAGGGAGAAGGACTGGGAAGAGAAACTCCTGGGATAATAGGATAAGATTGCTACACTATAGTGCGTTTAGAGAAGAGCCCGAGGGGGCTCTTCTCTAATATGCGCGAAATGTAAGGTTTGGTTGACTGTTTGTAAAGTGAAATAGATTGAAGAAGTTAGAGAGCGCCGATATAATCTAATTGAATAAAGTTTTCGTAATAATAGAGCGGAGGTTATTATAGTGACTTTGGGTGAGAAAATTCGAGGACTTAGGAAAAAGCAAGGCCTATCGCAGGAGGACGTATCTCGAAAAATAAATGTATCTAGACAGGCGATTTCAAAGTGGGAGCAAGACCTAGTACTGCCAGATACTGTAAACTTAATGAAATTATGTGACTGTTTTGGAATCACACTTGCAGAACTAACAGGTGATGTGGAAAAGACTAATAAGGAGATTTGCGATAAGACAAAAAAGATTCATAAATCCGCTGTGGCCTCTATTGTGATTGGATGTATACTCACAGTTCTTTCTGTAGTGATAACATACCCAATAAAGATGGCTGACTTTAAAATTAATGGTAGTTGTTTTGATAATGAATTATATTACTTGAGAGTCTTCCCGTTAAATATTGTATTGTTTATTTCAATATTGTTAATATTAGTCGGTATAGCTAAAATTATGAAAGGAAAACTAAAAAAATAAAAAAAGCATCTCAATTATATTACTGTCCTTACTTGTTCTTTTTAGTACACATATAAGTGCTTTTGCCGATGATAAATTTATTATAAATATTTAAAAGAAATATAAAGCGAAAGAGTTACAAAAGCCGTTTTTTGTAACTCTTTTAAATTAACATGGCTCTAGTAATTGAGTTCAATATGGTTTCATAAAAATATGTTACAATAGGGTAATTTATATTGGCACATGTAAAGGGGTACTAAAATGTCCGAAAGCTACACAGGTAAAATCAATCGCAAATTGCAGAGCAAGCAGAAGGTTATAAGAGCTGCTGCGGGGAAGTGTAAAGCAGATTTGGTTCTTAAGAATGCAACGTATGTGAGTGTATTCTCAGGTGAACTACGGAATGCTGACATTGCGGTTACGAATGGATTGATAGCTGGAATTGGTGAGTATGATGGTGAAAAGGAAGTGGATGTGACGGGAAAAATCGTGTGTCCGGGATTCCTAGATGCACATATCCATCTCGAAAGCGCTCTGGTTACACCTACTGAATTTGTGAGAGCAGTACTCCCTCACGGCACGACCACTGTTGTTACTGACCCTCATGAGATTGCAAACGTCATGGGAACAGATGGGATTGAATACATGCTCCAGGCTACCGAAGGGCTCCCGATAGACGTGCGTTTTATGCTACCTTCATGCGTTCCTGCAACTCCGCTTGATGAGTCAGGTGCAATGCTCGATTATAGAGCGATTGATAGTTTCTACGAACATCCTAGAGTGCAGGGGCTCGCAGAGATGATGAATTACGTCGGCACAGTCGCTGCAGATGAGCAGGTTGTGGAAAAGATAGTCGCTGCACAGGCACACCACAAGAAGATAGATGGGCATGCGCCAGGGGTGAAGGGAAAAGCGCTTAATGCATACGTCGCTGCCGGCGTGTACTCCGACCATGAGTGTGCTACTGCTAGTGAGGCTATAGAGAAACTCGAGCTCGGGCAGGTGATTATGATTAGAGAGGGTACAGCAGCCCACAACCTGGAGGCTCTGATGCCTCTTCTAACGGATAAATATGCAGATAGATGCATGTTCTGCACGGATGATAAGCATCCGTCAGACCTGCTGGAGAAAGGGCATATAGATTATATAATTAAGAAAGCTATCTCTATGGGAGCAGATCCGATACTGGCTATTAAGGTTGCGAGCACCAACGCAGCTAGATACTTCAGATTGAATAACCGCGGGGCAATTGCGCTCGGATATCTTGCAGATTTCGTAATCATTGATAGTTTTGAGGAGTTTACAGTTGAACAAGTTTATAAAAAGGGCAAGCTGATGTACAGTGGCGGGAAGCTCAAGGACTTCAGAGCTCCTACTGTAGATGAGTTCCTGACAGAGAGGGCACATAGTACATTTAAGGTCGATAGGTTAAAACCTGAAGCATTTAAGATAGATAGACCTAGAGGTGTGCTTGGCATGGTTCCTGGTGAGCTGATGACCACAGACGAGGGGTATGCAACTGGTGTGGATATTGACAAAGACATCCTCAAAATCGCTGTAGTGGAGAGACATAACTATACGGGACATATCGGAATAGGATACATAAAAGGTTACGGGCTCAGAAGAGGTGCAGTTGCTACCAGTATCTCGCACGATTCACATAACATAATCGTAGTTGGAACTAATGATGAGGATATGGCTGCCGCAGTTAATCATATTGCGGAAAATGGCGGAGGAATAACGGTATTTGACGGCGGTAAATGCATCGGAGACGTGAAGCTAGGGATTGCCGGCCTAATGAGCGATGCTCCGCTTATTGACGTGAATAGAAACCTTGAAGATGCAAAGGCGAGAGCTTTTGAACTAGGTGTTAGTAAGCTGATAGATCCGTTTATGACGCTGTCATTCATGAGCCTGCCTGTTATTCCTAAGCTGAGACTCACGACGCGCGGGGTGTTCGACGTTGAGAGTCAGAGCTATGTGTAAGAAGTTGACTGATGAATAAGCTAGATAAAGATATAATTGAAAAGTTAGCCTACAGGGTAGCAGAGCTTGGAGGGCGTGCGTACATGGTAGGCGGAGCCGTTCGTGATGAGATTATGAAGCGTCCCATTAAGGATGTGGATATTGAAGTACATGGAATCTCTGAGGCGGTTCTAGAAGCGGTGTTAAAGGAACTTGGAAAGCCACTTCGATTCGGCTCTGCTTTTGGTGTGTACTCGCTTGCTGGTCATCAGATAGATATTGCACTTCCTCGCTCAGAAAGAAAATCTGGGTCTGGTCATCGCGACTTTGAAATTGAAATCGATCCATTTATCGGAATCAGGGAAGCAGCACGGAGGCGCGATTTCACCATGAATGCGCTCCTTAAGGATATCCTGAGCGGTGAAATCGCAGATCCGTATGGAGGCACGGAGGATATCAAAAACCGAATAATCCGTCATATAGACGATAAGAAATTCGGTGAGGATCCACTCCGTGCCCTCCGTGCTGCCCAGTTCAGATCCAGATTCGGATTCCAGGTCGCGCCTTCCACGATTTCAATCTGTAGGGCGCTGGACCTCAGGAATCTCTCGGCCGAGCGCGTCGAGCTAGAGATGAAGAAGGCGCTCCTTGAATCCCGCCGGCCATCCGAATTCTTTGAATGCCTGCGGGAAATGGGCCAGCTCGGATACTGGTTCAAGGAACTAGAACAGCTGATCGGGCTAGAGCAAAATCCTAAGTTCCATCCAGAAGGTGATGTCTGGACTCACACCATGATGGTTCTGGATAGAGCGGCCCATTTCCGACCTTGCGTGAGTGACCCATACGCGTTTATGCTGCTGGCTCTCACTCATGATTTCGGCAAGATCACGACGACTGAATTCGTTAATGGCGCAATTCACGCGTATGGTCACGAGCTACAAGGAGCAGAAATCGCGGAGCGATTTCTGGACCGCGTGTGTCATGGCAGCGATATAAAGAAATATATTGCTAATATGATTCCTAATCACATGCGTCCAAACAAGATTGCTGAAGCGAGGTCAGCAGTCAAGAAGACGAACCGAATGTTTGATGATGCGGCTTCACCTAGCGACCTAATATATTTTGCAATCTGTGATAAGACAAAGCTTCCTTATTTGGAAGCCAATAAGTGTGAGCCGAATGAGACACATGAGACACACGAGACACAGGGCAATATTGATATAGAATCAGAGCTTTACACAGATGATGAAAAGTCAAGGGAGCAAGAACGGATAAAGTTCTTGTTCGATAGACTAGATCTGTACAGAGACATGATGGCGAGACCTTATGTTACAGGAAAGGACTTGATCAATAGGGGAATAATGCCAGGCGATGACTTCGGTACAATCCTCGAATATGCGCACAAACTGAGACTAGCTGGTGTATCAAAGGATGATGCGCTTAAGCAAACAATTTCCTATGCGAGGAAATTAAGAAAAAATATTAAATGATAAAATTCTTACAATAGTGTATAATGCACCTATTAGGTAATATTTATCAAAGAGTTATTACTAAAAGCGTAACGTTTGAACATATTTGCATTTTAATTAAATAAATAAGAAAGAAGGAACAATTATGGAAAAAAAGGCAAGCGTTGTCAGTTCGCAAATTATTCGTTTTGCTACTATCATTTCTGATGATGATAGGGATAGCTGCACCGAATATGGAGGCTTTTGCGGTTGAGAATACAACGACTGATCTTAATCTAGCAAATCTCAACCTATATGAGTTCAAGTGCAGGCAGGAGAATATGCAGGTCGTTAGCACTGGCTCGGGAACTCTTAAGGAAGTAGTTACACCTAATGGCTCATGGACTAAGAGCACGGTGTTTATGCACAAGTATGAGAAGTCCAATTCGAAGCAGGATTATGATAATGTTCTAGAACTTCTATTCACTAATGCTGGTGAAGTAAATGGAAAAAAGGTCAACGTGAGAGTGAAGGTTTCTCACCTACAGCTGAATCCAACGGTATATTACGGGCAGCAGGCAAACTTTAATGATGCAAATGCGGGCGTACCTTTTTTGACGGTTGACCAAAACTGGGGTGATAGTGGAATTCAGCTGATGGATTATGTATATCCTGATCATCCTAATTTTACTAATGACAATATTTGGTCTTTCAACACTAAGACAGATGTTACTGCAACTCTCGAGTATGCTGATGGTACACCTTGCGATTTAAAGCTGACAATGCAGCCAGCTGATATCGATGTGAAGCCAGGAAATCCAATCGCTGGGAACCGCAGATCTTCTTTTTATGAAGAATTAGGTGTCAAGAATCTGGATAGCACTATTGATAAGATTGTTTACAATAGAGCGGTTAGTTTGGATGAGGAAAATGGAACCGGGAACTGGCATTGGTGGAGAGCTAATGCGAACATCACTGCAGCTGGAACTAGCGGGCAGGATGAGTATAACAAAACTGGATTTGTTATGCGCAGTAAAACAAACTCAATTACTTTCGCATATAATTCATCTGTAACGAGCGGTGGGCTATTCAAATTCTTTGCTGAAGTCCCTTACCATAACAATCCTGGTACAGCAGCAAAGATGTATTTCGATAATGTGTCGGTCCCTACGAACACCGTTGAGACGAAGCTACTGCCACCAACTAAGCCTAAGAAAGACGTTTTTAAAGACGATATGTCCACCAGTGTTGATGGAAAGACCGTTAAGGGTGGGGATGTACTCACATATAAGATAACGTATAAGAATACAATCGGACGACCAGATGATGTGACGATCACTGACGCTATTCCTAAGTATACGAAATACGTTGCTGGCTCTGCGGATAACGGCGGAGTAGAGCATAATGGTATCATCACTTGGAGAAAGACAAATCTCGGTAATGACGAGACATTTACGGTGACTTACAAGGTTAAGGTAGATGAGGATATTAATGGAAAGCCAGTAGATAATCAGGCAAAGGTTAGCACGAACTATTACAAGTTTGACACTAATAAGACTCATAATCCGACACCGGTTATGCCAAAGAAGTCTGTGGTCAACAAGCATAGACATACACCTAAGACAGGTGATAGCAACGGGCTACTTCCTTATTCGATCGCGCTTGTAGGCTCTGCTCTAGCGGCTTTCGGCTTGTTTGCAGCTAGAAAGCGTATAGCAAGGTAGCTTATCGTAACCATTCAAAACCGACATTGTACGAAAAAAGCGGGACCTGTGTCCCGCTTTTGTAATGTAGCAATTTCTTACCATAGTTCCTTTGGATATTTTCCGTCAACCTTCATCTCGGAAAACTTCGCGGTAACCTCATCCTTATCCTCTTTGTAGGTGACACCGAACCACTTGTCACTTGACTGAAGAACTGCAACGGTAGCTCTACCAGCTTTGACCTCTGTATCGATGCAGTAAGGAAGGAAGTACTCTCCCTTCAGTGGATTTTGCTCTATGATTTTATCTAGTGCAGCCGGAAAACCAGCTTTCATAACCTCGAGGAATCCAGCTCCAAATCCCCATAGGTTCATGGATACCGATTGCCCATCAGGTACATCGTGTCTCACGCCTTTTGAGCTTGTTGCTCGAATTATACCGTCACTCTCACGTATAACGTCCGAATGTTCCTCGATATCCGATAAATATCCATCCGTAACCTCGCAGAGCCCACGAGCAACTGAACCATTTAGAGAGAGTGTGTTCTCAATCTTGAAGCCGACCATGCAGTGGTGCGTAGCATCAGCGGATTCACTGAGAAATTTGTATATCTTCTCAAATGCTTCCTGACCATAGTAGTCATCTGCATTAATAACAGCGAAAGGTGCATCGATATAATCTCTTGCTGCAAGGACAGCATGACCAGTACCCCAAGGCTTAGTTCTTCCGTCTGGAACAGAGTAGCCTGCTGGCAGATCGTGAATGTCCTGAACTGCGTAGTGAGTTTCAAACAGCTTGCCGGCTCTTCCTTCGATATGGGCTCTAAAGTCATCTTCAAAATCCTTCTTGATTATAAAAGCTACTCTCCTAAAACCCGCTTGATATGCGTCATAGAGGGAAAAATCCATGATAATGTCACCCTCAGACGTAATCGGATCAATCTGCTTCGGTCCGCCGTATCGACTCCCCATTCCTGCAGCCATGATAACTAGAATTGGTTCCATTTTATTTCTCCTCTTCTATCATTCGGTTAATTCTGGCTCTGACCATATCTTCGCCCATAATCTGCTGTATTGCCCATACATCAGGAGACTGTGCACGACCGACGAGAGCAAGTCTGATAACTGTGCTTACGTGGCCAACGTGTCCCTTATAATCATCTGGATTCTTTTTGTAGTCCTTAGGCTTTGCAGCATAACCTAGGTTAGTTGCAATTTCTCTTATCTTATTGAACCATTCTTCCTGTGTATCGGCGTGGTTGTAAGATGATAGGTATTCTTCAAGAATCTTTACCTTATCGGCTTCAGCTTCGGCAGGGACTTCATCAATGACTTTAAAACTCTGATCGTAGAAATAGCTGATGAATTCCATAATCTGCCTTGCGTACACGAGGTCCTTGCGAGGTTTTTTCTCATCTCTACCTAAGTCAAGAATTTTCACTAGAAGACCCATGTCATCGAATATGTAACCGTACTCAGGTGCGAACTCGAGTGACCATTCCTGCAAAAATTCTGCAATCTTAGGAGCAGGAATGTGAAGCATAGCCTCCTTGCTCACATCGTTAAGCTTATCGAGGTCAAAAAGTGCACCAGAGTTACTCATCTTCTCAGTGGTGAATTTGAATTCATCGATATCTGCCTCTGGATTCTCCATGCGCCATTCCTCGTAATTTGAGTTCAAAATAGTTAGTAGATACTCCCTAACTGCAGCAGGATGATATCCCTGATCTCTATAATAATCCAGTGAGAGCTCGGGGTCCTTGCGCTTCGACAGCTTCCTCTTGTTGCCATCTTCTCCTATTTTCATCAGCTGAGCGGTGTGGCAATATACTGGAAGTTCGAATCCTAGCTTCTCAAATAGCTCGACGTGAATTGGAAGTGAAGGTAGCCATTCTTCCCCGCGGATGACGTGAGTCGTTCTCATCAGGTGGTCGTCAACGGCATGTGCAAAATGATAAGTCGGAATACCTGTAGTCTTAATTATTACGACGTCCTGAAAGTTTTCCGGCACATCAAGGGTGCCTCTTATTCCATCAACGACTTTATTTCTCTTGATATCCTCGCCGGTAGCGTTAGGGGTACCGTATGACTTTAATCTTATTACAAATGGGTCGCCATCCGAGATATGATCGATTACAAGTTTTTCAATATCAGGATCCTTATCCCAATCCCTATACTTTGACCATCCCGCATAGATTCCAGGAGCGATCTTTTCCTTTTCTTGCTTCTCTCTAATCTCGCTGATCTCTTCTTCTGTTAGGAAACAAGGGTATGCTTTGCCTTCAGCGAGCAGCTTCTTGGCATAGAATCTATATATTTCTCCGCGGTGGCTCTGCGTATAATCGCCGTAGCTACCGACATCACCATGTTCAGTGACACCTTCGTCGAACTTGATTCCGAAGAATGCTAGAGACGAGATAATTGTTTCTACGGCATTTTCGACAAACCTCTTATCGTCAGTGTCTTCGATTCTAAGATAGAAGACACCCTTGCTCTGGTGAGCGAGTCTCTCGTCTACAAAAGCACCATACAGATTTCCGAGATGGATAAATCCAGTAGGGCTTGGACCAAGTCTGGTGACTTTAGCTCCCTCAGGGAGATTACGCTTAGGGTACATGGCTTCGTAGTCAGTATCGTTTGCAATCTCAGGATAGATGAGTTCGCTGAGCTCAATTGAATTCATATTAATCCTCCTGCGTTTAAATCTAATTAACTAATTAAGTTTACCATATTAATGCCATCAGTTGTAGAGCAGTGAGCATATATCCTTAACTTATAGAACCTATAAATTGCTTGAGAAAATCATTTAATGAGAATATTGATTTCGAAAAAAGACGTTTTATGAAAACTGTATCTTTCTTAATCTTATGGTATAATACATTCTGTATACATGTGAGATAATGAAGCAAAAAGTGTGGGAGGAAAGCCCGTATGATATTGTTCAAATACATATTGGCGCTGCTGCTGACGGTGCCAATGGGTATCTTAGGTATTTACCTGTTTGTAGATTATTTTGACACTGTAAAAGGCAAGAAGCAGGCTAGACAAGCGGCAGAGAAGCGCAAGGTAGAGGAACGAAAGAAGGCTCGAAAGGAAGGGTTTACTATTCACATTCCAGACCCTATAGAGCAATCCGATAGAAATACGCATAGATAGGTGGTGGCGAAGTGCCAAAGGGAATTTTTATTACGCTTGAGGGGCCGGATGGCTCTGGCAAAAGCACACAGGTTGAAAATATTAGGGCTTATTTTGCAAGTAAATGCAGGGAGGTTGTAGTTTCCAGGGAACCCGGTGGAACGTCGATTAGCGAGAAGCTTCGCAGCATCGTTTTGGATAATGCAAATGCCGAGATGGACGATGTTACAGAGATGTTAATATATGCGGCCGCTAGGGCACAGCATGTTGCTGAGAAGATAAGGCCAGCGCTCGAGAGAGGTGCGGTTGTAATTTGCGATAGATTTGTCGATTCAAGCATCGCATATCAAGGCTTTGGAAGAAACCTTGGTGATCAGGTTTCTGAGGTGAATAGATATGCGACAGGCGGACTTGAGCCAGATGTCACTTTCTTCATGGACTTAGACCCTGAGATTGGTAGAGCTAGAATCGGTAAAGATGTTAGAGACAGACTTGAGCAGCAGAAGCTGGATTTCCACTATCGTGTGTACGATGGCTATAAGGCGCTTTGCGATAAATACCCTGAGCGCATAGTCAGGATTGATGCGAGTAAAACGATAGATGAGATAAAGGTCGACATTTATTCGAAACTCGAGACACTCGAGACACTATAGCATAGAGATAATATAGCGAGATAGATGACTGAATATTTCACAGGCATCGGAGGATATGGGAGAGATATGGCACGGGAATATGCACATGCATACATCATAGAGGGAAGAAGTGGTGAAGAAAGGGATGATTATATCAGAAGCTTTGCAAAAGATATAATTTGCCCTAATGCGGACTTGTCTGGACATGCGTGTGGAAACTGTCCCGCCTGCATAAGGGTGAGCAGCGGTACTCATGAAGACCTGTTCTTTATGAGCCAGAGCGGTAAGGAAACTTATAAGACGGCTGACGCAGCAGCCATGATAGAAAGACTTAGCATGAGACCTTATGGAGAGCACAATGTGGGTATCATTGATAACGCAGAGAGGCTCAGCGAAATAGTTCAGAATAAGCTGCTCAAAACATTGGAAGAGCCATATCCTGGTACGGTAATCATTCTCGCTACAGATAACAAAGCGTCGCTTCTACCTACAGTAAGGTCCAGATGTGTCGAATTAAGAATGCATGAACAAACAAGCGATTTTGCAAACTCAGATAGCATTGAGCTTCTGATGAAAGAGTGGTTTGGTAAGACGTATTTTTTCAAAATCCGCGAACTCATTAGGAAAAGCTTTAAAGGCAATGAGGAGGCGTTTAAGTTTCTAGATGCACTGGAGAATAATTTGCACGAAAAGCTGATAGGTGGCGAAAGACTTCCTAAGGATGCTGGAGCTATTCTACAGATGATTGATAAAGTTGAGGAGACGAGGATAAATATCAAGCGTGGCATGAGCCCAGAATATGCGTTAAATTCATTGTTTCTGAGCAGAAATAACATAAATAATCGTTAGCAACTATCCGGATGCTTAAATTCGGTTTTTAATAGATAAGAAGGGAAATTTATAGATGGTAGAAATTATAGGTGTAGGCTTTATGAAAGCTAACAAGACATACTACTTCGATCCAGCGGGGGTTAGTTACGAGCTCGGTGAACTAGTAATAGTTGAGACAGCTAGGGGGATGGAGCTCGGTCATATTTCAATAGCAAACTGTGAGATTGATGAAAGTGAGCTTGTTGCACCGCTCAAGGGTGTAGAACGCAAGGCGACGAAGGAAGATATACAGAGATATAAAGACAATCTTGCTAAGCGTGACGGCGCTATGAAGGTCTGCGAAGAGAAAATTTTACAGCACAAGCTGGATATGAAGCTTGTAGATGCCGAATTTACGATAGATGGTACAAAGGTTATATTCTACTTCTCAGCAGATGGAAGAATTGATTTTAGAGGGCTTGTAAAAGACCTTGCGTCCCAGTTCAAGATGAGAATAGAACTTCGTCAGATTGGCGTTCGAGATGAAGCGAAGATGCTCGGGGGTATAGGGATTTGTGGCAGACCACTTTGCTGCAGCAAGTGGTTAAATGACTTTCAGCCTGTTTCAATCAAGATGGCAAAGCAGCAGAATCTATCTCTCAATCCATCCAAGATATCTGGTACTTGTGGCAGACTAATGTGCTGCTTAAACTTTGAAAATAAGACGTATCAGGAGCTCCGCAAGGGAATGCCTAATGAGGGAGAGCGCATCGAAACTCCAGATGGAATAGCTAAGGTTGTAAACGTCGATCTATTTAATGGAAAGGTCACAGCAAGACTTATCGTCGAGGATAAAGAAACTGGAGAAGATACGCTCGGTCCTGATTACAATATCTATTTCAAAAAAGAAATTAAGCGAATAGATAAGAAACACTATCACAAGAAAAATGATGACCTGGGAGACCTCGATGAAGAGACTCTGAAGGAGATTAAAGAGTTAACGCGCGACTAGTTTAGGCATATTGAATGCCTTAAGGTGAGGATCTAGATATGCAAAGAAAAACAGAGCGAATCGACGATATAGGAATGGGCGGCTTTAAGGTCGTACAAGGAGATGGCTTTAGCTACGGGATTGATGCGGTTCTGCTAGCAGCTTTTGCCAGTGGCGAAACCGGTGCCAAACCTATCAAGAGCAGGCTCAAAATGCGCGTAGCTGACCTCGGGACAGGAAATGGGATTATTCCATTTATCCTTGCACACAAGCTTCCTCTATCGGAGATTGTAGGATTTGAAAAGAATCCGGTAGCTCTTGATAGAGCGGTGCGTGGACGTGGGATGAATGCGCTTGAGAATAGACTACGCTTTGTTCTCACTGATATTTCTCAGTTTGATGGATACGATTATGTCTTCGATGCTGTTGTAACCAATCCGCCTTACTTTAGACGCGGTTCTGGGATTCCAAACGAAGATAGCGCAAAGTTTATTTCGCGACACGAGACCACGGCTGGAATCGCTGAATTTGCAAAGTGTGGAAGTCAGATTCTGAAGTCCGGAGGCGACTTCTACATGATTCATAGGCCGTCGCGTCTACCGGACATCAGCGAAGCACTGCGAGCAGCAACGCTCGAACCCAAGGAGCTGCAGCTCGTCGTACCGAGTAGCAATGAACCAGCAAACCTGGTTCTCATCCATGCAGTGTCAGGTGCAAAGCCTGACCTCAAGATGCTGCCGGAGATTGCAGTATATAATTCCGATGGCAGTGGATATACAGATTTGATAAAACGCATATATTTATAGATTTGGTATACAAGATGAATATTATAAAGGAATATATGAGATATCGTATATTTATAAGATTGAACATACAATATGCCTAAGGTATAATTTATATACTACGTAAAGAGTAGAAGGAGGGAATGATGAGAGTCTCATTAGATATCAAGCAGGCGGCAATATTGCTAGTGCTAATTGCACTGTTTATACTCATAATTTTCTTGATTAGATTGGCTATCAAGCTTGCTGATACACTTAGAAACGTGGATGAGTTGTTAGCTGATACCAAGAGGATGACCACAATTGCAGCAGCTAGAACTGAACAGGTTGATGAGCAGATAGACCATGCTATTGATATGTTTACGAGTGTGAGCGATAAAATTAATGAGAACCGGTCTATTATTAGGACTGCAGGCAATGTAGGAACTGCAGCTGGTGCACTCAAGTCATTCAGTAGAAAGTCGAAGAAGCGTGCGAATAGATATGAGATGGACGATATGAATTACGAGCGTCCTAACAGGATTCGTAAGAGAAAACGCAGATAACTTAAGATAAGGCAATTATTTAAGAGGTGCTTTTCGGCATCTCTATATCTATTTATCAAGGAGAAATTTCAGTGGCAAAGATACTAGTTAACAATAGCGGACCTTTAGAGGGAGAGGTTAAAATTAGCGGAGCAAAGAATGCAGTTCTTCCGCTCATGGCAGCGACTCTGCTGACTCCAGACACATGTGTGATCGATGATGTCCCAGACCTGTCAGATGTAACGGTTATGCGCAAGATGCTCGAGCGCTTTGGAGCAGTCGTATCTATGTCTGATCCAGGTAGGCTTTCGGTCAATGCGGCTGAGATTACTACGGTTGAAGGAGATGCAGAACTCGTGTCCCAGATGAGGGCTTCTACGATGGCTATGGGCCCACTTCTTGCGAGATGTGGCAAGGTTGTGATGCCTCTTCCTGGGGGATGCACTATCGGTAAGCGGCCTATTGACCTTCACCTCAAGGGATTTAAAGCTCTTGGAGCAACTGTGACGGAGGACCTAGAGAATTCGAGTATCATAATTGAAGCACCGAAAGGCGGTCTTGTAGGTGATGCTATTTACCTTGATTTTCCTAGTGTAGGTGCGACAGAGAATATCCTGATGGCAGCGGCGCTTGCCAAAGGGCCTACTATTCTAGAGAATGCAGCCAAGGAACCTGAGATTGTTGATTTAGCTAATATGCTCAACAAGATGGGGGCGAAAATCAAAGGTGCCGGCACAGATACCATACGTATCACTGGAGTTGATGAGCTTTCAGGTGCGATTCACACCGTTATTCCAGATAGAATAGAATGTGGAACATTTATGCTAGCTGCTGCTATCACAAGGGGAAAGGTTCTCATTAGAAATGGTATTCCTGGTCATGTAAGACCGATAATCGCCAAGCTAAAGGAGTGCGGGGTTTCAGTAAATACCGATGAAGATGGTATACTCGTAGATGCAACTAAGGGAAATCTCGTTGCGACTGATATCAAGACTCTGCCATATCCAGGTTTTCCGACAGATATTCAGTCACCTTTCATGGCATTTCTGACTACTGTCGAAGGAACTAGCGTCGTTAGAGAGACAGTTTTCGAAAATCGTTTTATGCACGTTGTTGAGCTTAACCGTATGGGTGCTGATATTTCTGCAGATAACAGCAGAGAGGCGACGATTCCTGGAGGCAAGCAGCTTCATGGAGCAAAGGTTAGATCGACAGACCTTCGCGCAGGAGCGGCGATGGTGCTTGCGGGATTAGTAGCAACTGGAACTACTGAAGTGAGTGAGATTTATCATATCGAAAGAGGATATGAGGATTTTGTAGGGAAATTCAAGAGTCTGGGTGCAGATCTCATGAGAGTGGAGGAACACGATGTCTAACAATAAGTATCTCGAGATGCTAGCTCAGAAATATCCGAATCATCGCTCTGTAAATGCCGAAATTGTAAATCTTAGAGCGATTCTCGCTCTGCCGAAGGGGACAGAATACTTTCTAAGCGATCTTCACGGTGAATATGATGCGTTTCAGTACTTTGTGCGCAGTGCATCTGGCACTATCAAGATGAAAATCGATGAGAACTTCGGGGCAATTCTTAGCGCAACAGACAGAGAGCAATTAGCGGCACTCATTTACGATCCGGTAAATGAACTCAAGAGAAGAGAGGCTAATGAGGCTGATTTCAATGCTTGGTGCTCCTCTGCTATTTATAGATTGATAATCATTTGCAGAGCAGTATCTAACAAGTATACCAGATCCAAGGTTAGAAGAATTCTTCCTGATAATACTGGTTATATTATGGATGAGCTGATGTTTGCGGATGATGATGATAACAGACAGAAATATTATCAAGAAATCATCGATTCGGTAATTGAATTTAAAATTGCCAAGACGCTGATTACAGAGATTGCCAATACGATAAGTGAACTAGCTGTCGATCACCTTCATATCATCGGAGATATCTTTGATAGAGGCCCTAAACCTCACAGGATTATGGACTTCCTCATGTCTAGACGGAGTGTGGACATTCAATGGGGTAATCACGACGTTGTGTGGATGGGTGCAGCGTGCGGAAATAGACCGTGCATTGCGAATATCATTCGCATGAACGTTAGTTACAATAATTTCGATATGCTAGAGTATGGGTACGGCATCAATCTGCGTCCGCTAGCGACACGTGCGCAGCAGATTTATGGAGACGATCCTTGTACAGGTTTTATGCCTCATGTACTCGAAAAGAACAGATTTGACCCAATTCCTGAAGAACTTGCAGCTAAGATGCACAAGATGATTGCGATTATCCAGTTCAAGGTTGAAGGCCAGACAATAATTAACCATCCGGAGTTCAAGCTGGATCACAGGTTGATGCTCGATAAGATTAATTTTGATGATGGAACAGTTAATTGCTACGGAGAGGTTTATCCGATCAAGGATACGAACCTTCCGACTATTGACCCAGCAGATCCATACAAGCTAAGTCCTGAAGAGGAGGAGGTAATGGTTGCGCTTGAAGCGTCTATAACTAATTCCAAGAAACTACAGGAGCATATTAACTTTTTGTATACGCACGGAGCTCTTTTTACAACATACAATGGCAATCTTTTGTTCCATGGATGCATCCCGTTTACGGAGGATGGCGATTTCATGGAAGTTACAATAGCTGGTAAGACAAATCATGGGGCAGGGCTCATGAGACAGCTTGACCAGGAACTAAGAGAAGTCTATTTCAATCCTAGATGCGATCTCGATAAGGCCGATGCTGCAAATTTAATGTGGTATCTCTGGCTCGGACCAGATTCGCCGCTGTTTGGAAAGGATAAGATGACTACCTTTGAGAGGCTCTTTATCGCAGATAAATCAACTCACAAGGAGCATACGGTTCCGTATTATAAGCTGATTAAGAATAAGGACATCTGCATCAAAATTATCCGCGACTTCGATCTTGACCCATCGAAGGGGATTATACTCAATGGGCATGTTCCGGTTAAAATCAAGGACGGAGAAAGCCCAATCAAGGGAGAAGGTAAACTTATAGTTATCGACGGTGGTATTTCAAAGGCTTATCAGAAGACTACTGGAATTGCCGGATACACGTTTATATTTAACTCCTGGTTTATGGCACTATCTGAACACGAGCCATACCATCCGCTCCAGCCAGACGGTACACAGGAATTTAATAACCCTAATATCGTTACAACTCACACCCTTCCTGCTCGTATGCTTATTATAGATACGGACATAGGGAAGGTGCTGCAGTCTCAGATAGATGACCTTCAGCAGCTGAATGCTGAATTCCGCAAGGGAACCATCAAGGAAGTTTATCCGAAGAGGGGCAAATACTACTCTAAGAACTAGGCGATACTCGCTATAAAAGTGGAACCAAAACTACTAAGTGTCGCTAATACTATTTATCGAAAGAAGGTGCTACTATGATTCGCATAATAAGCGTTGTGCTCGGCGGAATTTTATTTGCTCTATGCATTTACTATTTTATGTTGCTATACAAGAATAATAGGAGAAATAGATTCTAATGAATGTGCAGACCATTAGCATTCCCAATAAGAAGTGCGATAAGCCGTCAAGCGGACTAGCTTGCGTAACTGGTGCTAGCTCTGGTATAGGTGCGGAGTTTGCACGTCAGCTTGCAGCCGAAGGATATTCAGTTATCTTGGTTGCAAGAAGAGAGGATAGGCTCGTTGACCTTGGTCAGGAACTCGCAAGCGATTTCCGCGTAGAGTGCGAATGCATAACAGCGGATTTATCAGATTTAAATGAATGCGAGCAGCTTGTTTTGTATCTCAAATCAAAGCGCGAGATGCCTTTAGATATACTCATCAACAATGCTGGCTTCGGCGCAGTGGGAAGATTTGATAAGAGCGATATTTCGACTGATCTAAACATGATTGATGTCAATGTTAAGGCTCTTCACTACATCGCACATCAGATGATGCCTCATTTTATAGAGCGGGATTATGGACATATCATCAACGTAGGGTCTGTTGCTGGACTTATGCCAGGAGGACCGTATATGGCGACGTACTATGCGACAAAGTCATATGTCGTGTCTCTTACAAATGCACTTGCTGAAGAACTGAAACGCCTCGGTAGCCACGCTCAGATTCATGCACTCTGCCCAGGGCCGGTAAATACAGAGTTCAACGATGTTGCAAACGTGAAATTCTCGCTTAAGGGAATATCTGCGCGTGAATGTGTATCGTATTGCATAGACGAAGCGGATAAGGGCAAGATTATCATAGTTCCTAATATGATGGTCAAAGCAGCTGCAATTGCTTCAAAGTTTGTACCAAGAGAGATAGTACTCGGCATAGTGGCACGCAGTCAAAATAGTAAAATTGAAAGATAAGCTTGTAAGGCCATTGAATTTACTTGACAACAGCACTATACCATGTTAAATTGTTATAGTGCTTTGAGCGCCTATAGCGCAATTGGATAGAGCGTCACACTACGAATGTGAAGGTTCGGGGTTCGAGTCCCTGTGGGCGCACCACACAAAATACTGCAACTCAGCTGAGTTGCAGTATTTTGCTTTTTGTAGATGCAATACCATTTGACTTGATATTGATTATTTCAATTTTAAACCTCTAATAATAGAACATCTTCAAATAGATTTTACCTATAGGCAAATCTATTGAGATTAAATGCCGTAGGTGGTAATCTCTTTAACATAATGAAAATGAAAATTTATGGAGGTGTATGTAATGTCAATTACAGCTGAAACAGCGCAAGCGCACAAGAATGACCCTGCGGTTCTATGCTGCAGAGCGGAGGAGGGAACTGAACTAACTCCTGCAAACTTTGAAGATCCGGCAATTTTTCCTGATCTAATTGATACTGGACTACTTAACATCGATGGAGCGCTTAAGCTTGGACAGGTGCTCAATGGATCTAAGCTAACTAAGACCGTTGATTCCCTAACTCCAATTACTCCAGACATTGTAGATAAATACGACGAAGAAGTTGATGAGGCTGCTGAAGAGACTGAAGAAGTAGCAGAAGCAGGCGCACTGACAGAACCTTCAATTGGTGGACAAGTACAGAACGTTAATATGTCAGTTGTTGGCGGCGTTGTTAAGCTCTATATCGGGGAGGGCAAAGACATCGCAATCGAGTTCCCAGTTTAGAACCACTATTTTACCGCATAGATAGATTGATCAACTCCTTTGAGCCAGGCTTAGCCTGGCTCTTTATTTTAAATAAAGGGATGAAAAAAATACGGACTGACATTTGCCAGCCCGTATTTTTTATGAGTATAAATCATATTTATATACTATTTAGGAACTACGAAACCCTTTCCTAGAGCATCGTCTGGGTCGATGAACCAAGTAGCTTCTCCGCAGAGATATGCACCACCCTTTACCTGAGGTACGATTGCATCGAAGTCTCCAACCTTTGTCTCGCTCTGAATCATGCCATAGAACTTAGTTCCGATGAATGACTCGTAAACGAACTCCTTACCAACAGGAAGTTCTCCGAGTGCATGGAGCAGGGACATCTTAGCTGATGTACCAGTTCCGCAAGGGGATCTGTCTAGCTGAGGGTCTGCAGGGTCTCCGAATACTACGAGGTTACGTAGGTCTGCATCTGGGGTATCTGTTGTTGAGTAGTTCTCAACAAGATCTACAGATGTGATATCTAGCTCAGGGTGCTGTATTGTAACAGTCTTGTTAACTTCCTGTAGCATGAAACTTGAGAATCTTGTTAGGAAGCCAGCTGTGTCAGGACCAACCTTGATTCCGAAATTTTTCTCTGTATCAACAAGAGCGAAGAAAGAACCACCGAAGCAGATGTCATATACAACGTCCTTGCCTTCGAATTCAACATGAAGATCCTTCTTGTATCTAAATGAAGGAACGTTTGTTAGAGTTACACCGATAACCTTGCCATCCTTAACATCAGCAACAGTTCTGATGATACCAGCTGGAGCTTCTAGAACAACCTCAGTCTGAGGTTCTTTCATCTCCATTAGACCACCTTCAAGGATTGCTGTTACAACACCAATTGTGCAGTGACCGCACATGTTGAGGTATCCGCCACCATCCATGAAGAATACGCCGAAGTCAGCTTCCTTATTGCAAGGCTCAACAACGAAAGCACCGAACATATCGTGGTGTCCACGAGGCTCGAACATGAGAGCGGTTCTTACATAATCATAATGCTCTTCGAGGTAATGCTTTCTCTCGATCATTGTGTTTCCTTCTGTCTCTGGACAATCGAGAGCTACTCTGCAGTACTCACCTTCAGTGTGAGCCTCTATAGTTCTGATAGCGTCAGTGTACTTAGTGTAATCAATCTTAGCAGTTAGTGCCATATCATGTACCTCCTTAGGTTACATAAGTATAAAAATAAATAATTGCCACCTAAGTAAACTATAGAGCAGTAAATATTAAAAGTCAATAATATAACAAATGCATATTACTAAAATTAATACACGGATGGTATGAGTGTTAGTTCAAATGCACTGAAACCATCTTGTTTTAACGAAAATGTTGTGAATTGATTATCAATAAAATTCAATAAAGTTTTGATATCGATAGAAATTGCTGATTAAAATATGTTACCCAAAAAAAGCAGATATTGTATAACAAAGGATGAGATATGACAGAAAATTATCTATTGAAAAACTCAATAGATAATCTAACAATTATCATTGAAATAAATAAATCGTTATGTTATCATCAATCTAGAAAAGAGTGCGCATTACCTTTATTTGTGTGGCTTTTCGAACGATACGCATTAATGATTTGTAGAGTCAAAGATATTTAAGGAGAGACTGTGTCATGGAAAATTTGCAGATTTTGTTGAGACAGCATGTAGGTAAACCTTGCGCTCCAATTGTTAAAGTTGGTGACAAAGTTAAGAAGGGAACCCTCATTGCAGAACCAACAGGTCTCGGCGCAAATATCTTCTCCAGCGCTTATGGCGTTGTTGAAGAAATAACAGACGAGATGATTGTTATTAAGCCTGATGAAGAGCAGAAGGACGAGTTCGTTCCTATCGAAGAAGGAACTCCTCTAGAAATGGTTAGGGCTGCTGGAGTTGTAGGAATGGGCGGAGCTGGATTCCCTACTGCAGTTAAGTTAGATGCTCATTTCGAGGGTGGTGGTTACATCCTTGTAAATGCTTCTGAGTGCGAGCCTGGACTAAAGCACAACATTCAGCAGATTGAGGAAGAACCAGAGAAGGTTATCCGTGGAGTAAAGCTCTGCATGGAAATCTCTGGAGCAGATAAGGCAATAATTGCTATTAAGAAGAAGAATCGTAAGGCTGTTGAAATCCTTGACGAATGTCTCAAGGATGAGCCAAATATCACTAGACATCTTCTACCAGACATCTACCCAATGGGTGAAGAAAGAGCTGTAGTAAGAGAATGTCTAGGTATTGAGCTAGAGCCAAGCCAGCTTCCATCAGCAGCAAAGTCTGTTGTAATCAACAGTGAGACTTGCTCAAGAGTAGCTGAGGCTGTAGATGAGAGAAAACCATCATTCCTAAAGCACCTCACAGTAAGAGGTAAGCTCAACGGAGGACACGACGCTCACGTATTTATGGACGTTCCAGTTGGAACAAGCGTTGGTGCTCTAATCGAGAGAGCTGGTGGAATTGATGGTGAGTATGGTGAAATCGTAATGGGTGGTGCCTTCACTGGTAAGTCAACAACATTAGATGCACCTATCACTAAGACAACAGGAGCTATCCTAGTTTCTATGCCATTCATGGATCTACACGGAGCAAGCATGGGAATCCTCGTTTGCGCATGTGGTGGTAACTATGAGAGAATGCAGGAACTTTGCAAGAAGTACAACGCAAAGGAAGTTTCCCACTGCTACTGCAAGCAGGCACAGGAAATGCCTAATGGTTCAAGAAAGTGCGAGAGACCAGGAAATTGCCCAGGTCAGGTATCAAACAATCTACAGTTTAAGAAGGATAAGTGTGAGTACATTATCATCGGAAACTGCTCAGATTGTTCGAACACTGTAATGGCTTCTGGACCTAAGATGGGTCTAAAGGTAATTCACCAGACAGACCACATCATGAGAGCGGTAGATCATCCACTATATAGAACTCTGAGAGTTTCTAAGCAGGTTGATCAGGATCTTAACGTAGTAGATAACGTTGAGAACAACTAGTTGATATTTAATCCGAGTGCTTCATGTGCCCGATCGCATGAAGTACGGACGGAATAAATATATAAAATTTTGCATTTGCAAAGGCAATATTTTCAAGGAGGAAGATCGATATGTCAATCACAGCTGAAACAGCTAAACAACATGCGAACGACCCAGCGGTACTATGCTGCAGAGCAGAAGAGGGAACTGTTCTTGAGCCAGCTAACTTCGAAGATCCAGCAATTTTCCCAGATCTAATTGATTCTGGTCTGCTGAATGTCGATGGAGCTCTCAAGCTCGGTCAGGTACTAAACGGATCGAAACTAACTAAAACTGTTGATTCTTTAACTCCAATCACAGCAGACATCGTTGACAAGTACGATGCTGATGAGGTTGCAGAGGAAGAGGCTCCAGTTGCTGAGGCAGAGGAAGCTCCAGCTGCAGTTGCAGCTCCAGTTGCTCCAGTTGCTGCAGCAGCAGGAACAATTAAGCTACACATCGGAGAGGGAAAGAACATCGACATCGAGCTCCCAGCAGGACTTGGTGGTGGCGTTGTAGCTCCAGCTCAGACAGTAGCAACAGCAGCTCCAGCAGTAGCAGCAGCTCCAGTTGAAGAGCACGCTGAGACTGTTCTAAGAGAGATGACAAGAAAGCACTACAAGATCAACAAGGTTGTTCTTGGAGAAGAGACTAAGATTGAGGGAGATACACTCTACGTTCGTAAGAGCGCAGCTACAGAGGGTGCAGCAGAGCAGAAGCTTGTTCAGTCCCTAGAGCTTAGCCTAATTACACCAGATAATTACCACGTATACACAGAGACTGTAATGGATATCCAGCCAATCGCTACAAAGGCAGACTCCGATATGGGTCTTGGTGAGGGCGTAACTCAGGTTCTCGATGGCGTTGTAATGGTTGTAACTGGTATTACAGAAGAAGGTGTTCAGGTTGGTGAGTTCGGTTCATCCGAGGGTTACATCGACGAGAACATGATGTGGGGTCGCCCAGGTGCTGTAGATAAGGGTGAGATTATGATTGTTGCTCACGCTGTTATCGACAACCTAAAGAACATGGAAAGACCAGGACCTATTGCAGTTCACACTGCTGTAGACCACGTAGTTTCTGAAATCAGAGAAGCTATGAGAAGGGACCTTAAGGATGTTACTCCTTCTGAGGAGCAGACACTTAAGCAGACAAGACACCCTGGAAAGAAGAAGGTTGTTATTGTTAAGGAAATCATGGGACAGGGTGCTATGCACGACAACTTCCTATTCCCTAACGATCCTGTAGGCGTACTTGGAGCTAAGCCAAACGTTGATTTAGGTAACGTTCCAGTAATGGCTAACCCACTCGAGGTACTCGATGGCTGCATCCACGCTCTAACCTGCATCGGACCTGCTTCAAAGGAAATGTCCAGACACTACTGGAGAGAGCCACTAGTTGTTGAGGCTGTACATGATGAAGATATCGACGTAGTAGGCGTTATCTTCGTTGGATCACCTCAGGCTAACTCCGACAAGTTCTACGTATCCAGAAGACTTGGCCAGATGGTTGAGTCCATGGGCGTTGACGGTGCATTCGTTACAACAGAAGGATTCGGAAACAACCACGTTGACTTCACTTCCCACATCGAGCAGATTGGTAAGAGAGGGATTCCAGTTGTTGGATTCTCATTCTGTGCTGTACAGGGTGCTCTCGTAACAGGAAACAAGTACTGCGACGCAATGGTAGACAACAACAAGTCCATGTCCGGAATTGAGAACGAGGTTCTCGCTTGCAACACTCTCTGCACAGAGGATGCTATCCGTGGACTTGCTATGCTGAAGGCTAAGATGGCTGGTGAAGAGATTAAGGCTCCAGAGAGATCATACAACGTAAACGTTAAGAACAACAACGTTGAGCTCATCGAGAAGGCTACTGGTACAAAGATTGAACTAGTAGAAAATGAGCAGTCACTTCCAATAAGTGAAAAGAGAAAGGAAAAGTACGACTAATCTTTGCTTACGAAAGGTAGATATTACATATGAATTACGGAGATAAGATAATCAAAGTTGAGGGAGTCATTACAGAGGTTCATGACGGGGGGATCTGCGTAGACATTAAAGGTCGACTAGGTGAACTCAAGGTGCCGATGAGGATGGTAATCTCGGATTATCCGCTAAAGGTCGGACAGACGGTCGCTTGGAATATGAGCTTCATAGAACAAGAAGGACCAGAAGTTAACGAGAAGTACGTAAGTAATATCGACATTCTAAACAGACGTCGTGCTGAATACGCTGAAAAGCACAAATAACTAAGGAGGAAAAGACAAATGAGTATGACAGTTGTAAAAGGCTTACAATCTGAAATATTTGTTCCTATTACACCTAAGTCAGTATTTACACCAGTAACTAAGCCTCTCAATGAGATGACAGTTGCTCTTGCTACTGCTGCAGGTGTACACGTAAAGACAGATAAGAGATTCAACCTCGCTGGAGACTTCACTTGGAGAAAGATTCCAGATGATACACCTTCAAGCGAGTTAATGGTAACACATGGTGGATACGATAACTCTGACGTTAACAAGGACATCAACTGCATGTTCCCTATCGACAGACTCCATGAGTTAAGAGACTCAGGTTTCATCAAGGCTACTGCACCTACACATGCTGGGTTCATGGGTGGTGGTGGAAACATCGAAAAGTTCACAAACGAGACTGGTCCAGAAGTTGCACAGATGCTCAAGGATGAAGGCGTTGATGCTGCAATCCTTACAGCTGGATGAGGAACTTGCCACCGCTCTGCAACAATCGTGCAGAGAGCAATTGAGGCTGCTGGAATTCCAACAGTTATTATCGCAGCACTTCCACCAGTTGTAAGACAGGCTGGATCTCCACGTGCGGCTGCTCCAATCGTACCTATGGGTGCTAATGCAGGTGCTCCACATGACGTAGAGATGCAGACAGCTATCGTAAAGTCAACACTAGAGCTTCTCGAGACAATCGAGACTCCAGGAAAGATTGTTCCACTGCCTTACGAGTATCACGCTGTAATCTAGTTCTTAATTTAATAGGACATCGGAAACGAAGAAGGGGCAGATTTATATCTGCCCCTTTTTTCTAAAGAAAGTTCGAGAAATTCTTAACACATTATACCACCTATTTAAAAGATTGATCGAACAGACTAGAAATTATTACGTATTTACACAGTAGCTAAAGTATTGAGGTATGCATATGAGTGTACAGGAAATTGATTTGAGAAGACTTGTCATAAAGGCTTTTCATATGAATGACGTTGAGATGGGTGATCACAATAGCGTTGGTTATAACGGTGTAATGACCGTATCCAAAGAGATTATCCCATCACTACTTGAGAAGTATGAAAAACTTGATAATATAGATATTCAGGTAATTAAACCTGGAAATCATGATAGATGGACTAATACTATCATGGATATCATTCCTATCTCTGCAAAGGTACTTGGAAAGTGTGGAGAGGGTATCACTCATACATTAACAGGTGTATATGTGATGCTTACAGGTGTTGATACTGAAGGAAAACAGACACACGAGTTTGGATCTTCAGAAGGTCAGCTTAGCGAACAGTTAGTTCTTGGTAGGGCTGGTACACCAGGTGAAGATGACTATATTATCTCCTTCGATGTTACTTTTAAAAAGGATATGGGACAGGATAGACATGGTTGTCTCGAAGCTCATCAAGCTTGCGATGATTTTATTCAGATATACAGAGAGCTGATGAAGAAATTTGACGGAAATAAAGCGACAGAGCGTCATGAGTACCATGACATTGCCAGACCAGGTCAGAAGAAGGTATTAATTATCAGGCAGGTTGCTGGTCAGGGCGCTATGTACGACACATATCTGTTCCCAGATGAGCCATCAGGCGCTCATGGTGGGCGTTCTATAATAGAGATGAACAATATGCCAGTCTTCCTAACTCCAAATGAGTACAGAGACGGGGCTATTCGTTCAATGCAGTAAGGAGGTGCTGATATGGGAATTGGTCCTTCAACAAAAGAAACAAGCTTACATCATTTTAGAGATCCACTAGTAGATATCGTCGGTTCAGATTCTGGCATTGATCTAATGGGAATCCTACTATTCGGTACGTCAGATGACAACAAGGAGAAGCTTAGAAATAGCAAACGTGCTGCCATTATGGCTGAAGGCATGAGAGCTGATGGTGTAATTCTTACATCTGACGGATGGGGAAATAGTGACGTAGACTATACAAACTGCGTCGAGGAGCTCGGAGAGATGGGAATCCCTATGTCCGGGCTAAACTTTAGTGGTACCATGGCTACTTTCGTGGTTGAAAATGAATATTTGCAGAATAATATCGTAGATATAAATAAGAACCCTGAAGGGCTTGAATCTAATATCGTCGGTGAGAACAACATGACCGCGGACGATGTTAAGAAAGCTCTTATGATTCTTAAAATTCGCATGAAAGAAAAAGAACTCAAAAATAGATAGTAAGACGGTATTGTCATTGATATGATATAATACCAATAGGGATGACGGGCAATTCCGGCATCCCTTATTCTATGGATGAGATTATCCTTAGAACACTAAAATTTCATCATCATCAATATTTTTATAAGATAAGGAGAGTTTGTGATCAGTTTCGCTACGAGGCTAGATTGCACGATATGACGCATATGAGAAATCCAAATAGACAGGCGGCAAAGAGACGTGCATCCCAATCAGAGGGTTCCGATACTATACTAATCTATAATTCTAGCAATGGTGCCACAGAGAAGTATGCAGAATGGATAGCAGAAGCACTGGACTGCGATGTGATGAAATATTCACGCGCTAAACTAGGATATGCCTCGATGTATAAAAATATAATATTTGGCAGCTGGATTAGGGGTGGTGAGATAACACGATTTAATATGCTTCGCGCAAACCTATCAAATTTTGGTATAGATAATAATAACCTTATCGTATTTGCAACTGGCGTTATTGAGCCGACAGATGAGTATAGGACCTTTGTAAAAGGGCTTAATGGCTGTAAACAGCTGCCGGATGATTGTTTTTATATGCTTCCAGGAAAATATAATTCAAAAGATTGCAAGAGTGCAGATAAGATTGCACTAAAAGCTATGGGAGAAAAGATATTTGTTCCAGTGCATGATGATCAAGTTCAAGATGCAAAGGAAAGATTTGAATATGGCTATGACGGAATTGATCATGAGGCAATTCTCCCTATCCTTGAGAAGGTGCGTGAATTTAGGGGAGCGTAGATATAAAGGGTTCTGTGATACAGTAATTATTAGATATAGAAGTGCTGTAATTCAGTGAGTATGAAAGATGATAGAATCTAAAGAATGCAGATGCTAAATATAAACATGCAGAAAAAGAAAAGGCCTCCAGATGGAGACCTTTTGTGATTTCTAATTATACTTACTAATTAAGCTTTCTTCTTATCAGCAAGAGCATCCTTACCAAACATGAATGCTGTGAAGTATACAACTACGATAACAACCTTAAGAAGTACATCTATTGGCATCTTCTTTACTAGGAAGTATGCGATGCAAACACCAACTACACCACCTACCATCTGGCAAAGTGTGCAAACCATGTCGAATCTGTTTTCCTTGATGAACTTAGGTCCATTACCAAATGCCATTAGGTATGCGCAAGATCCCATCATAATTGGGAATGCAGCTCCAATGTTCATTCCGAGAACGGAGATAAGTGCTAAGCAAGGAGCATATAGACCTACACCGATATTCATAAGTGCGCCTAGGAAGAAGTTAATAACTACAGCGATTACCAGCTTAGCTCCGTGAAGAGCAGTTGCAGTTCCAACTAATCCGAAAGGTCCAATGTTAGCAGCCTTGCAAGCCATTACAGTTCCTAGGATAAGTAGACCAACGCACATTCCGATACGAACCTTGTGCTGATCCCACTTTGTAACGAATCCAGCTCCTACGAATGCACCTAGTACAGCTGCAACAAGCATGGATACAAGTGTTAGAGTATCAACATCAACGAATCCGAAGAATAGGAATGCTTCTAGAAGTACAGGGAGAGTATCTCCAACGTTTAGAGTTCCAGGGATGTAAATATCCTTGATAGATCCTCTAATCTTAAAGAGTGCGCAAGATGTAGCGTATGAACCGATTCCTAGTGTATCGAAGAAGTTAGCAACAACGCCGACCATAGCGTTCCAAGGTGCAAATTTCTTCTGCTCAGCCCATTCAGCCTTACCTTCTTCTGTTGCTAGGTTAGCTTTTACCTTTAGTAGTGTTAGCGCAATACAGAGAACCATTCCGATCACGCATAGACCTTTTAGTGCATATAACATAATAACCTCCATACGTTTAAAAAACGATGTAAAAAAGATAATTCCTACAGACTCCCGATCGTCTGTTCTTGAGTTCATTATATTGGTTTGATATATGTTTGTCAATAATATAGAGATAATATGTTATTATTATGAAGATATTGATATTTAGCTATTTTCGGGTTCTTGTGATACAATTTACTGACTGAAAGAAAAATTATTTTTAATATATTATTTATTAATTGATATATTTATTAGTAAAGAGGTAGAGATGGCATTTACACACTTACATGTTCACTCAGAATACAGTTTGCTAGACGGAATGTCCAAGATTAACAAAGCACCAGAATATGTGAAGAGTTTAGGAATGGACTCCTTGGCTATAACCGATCATGGTGTTATGTTCGGTATTATCGACTTTTATAAATCCTGCAAAAAATCAGGCATTAAGCCAATTATCGGCTGTGAAGTTTATGTTGCTCCGAGGACACGTTTCGATAAGGACCCCGACCGTGACAGAAATATGAATCACCTCGTACTGTTGGCGGAGAACATGACGGGATATAAAAATCTAACTAAACTCGTGTCAGCTACATTTACAGAGGGATTTTATTTTAAGCCTAGAGTAGATAAAGAATTGATGCGCGAGCATAGCGAGGGAATAATTTGCCTTTCCGCTTGTCTAGCTGGTGCAATACCAAGAAAGATATTGAATGGTGATTACTCTGGTGCGAAGGCAGAGGCACTTGAGCTACGCGATATATTTGGAAAAGATAATTTCTATTTGGAGATACAAAATCACTTTCTAGATGATGATAAGCCAGCTACTCAGGGGCTCGTTAAGCTTTCAGAGGAGATCGGCGCGCCTCTGGTTGCTACTAATGATGCACATTATACAAAGAGGAGCGATGCTAAGGCTCACGATGTGCTTCTTGCAATCCAGACAGGATCAACGGTTGACGATGAAAATCGAATGAGATTTGCGAATGATGAATTTTATCTCAAGAGCGAGTCAGAGATGATGGAACTTTTTCCAGATCACCCGGAAGCTATAGAAAATTCACACAAGATTGCGGAGCGCTGCAATGTAGAGTTTGAGTTCGGCGAATATCACCTGCCAGAATTCATACCGCCAGAGGGAATGACTAACAAAGATTATCTCAGGAAGCTTTGTTACGATGGGCTTGAGAAAAGGTATGGTAGCGAAGCTCTTCAGGATGAATCCATATATCGTACCAGGCTAGAGAGTGAGCTCGAGGTGATCGAGAAGATGGGGTATGTCGAGTACTTTCTAATCGTATGGGACTTTATTCATTATGCCAAGAGCAATGATATTCCAGTTGGGCCTGGCAGAGGATCAGCGGCGGGAAGCATAGTGGCATACAGCCTGGCAATCACCGAGATAGAACCTATTAAGTATAATCTAATCTTTGAGAGATTCTTAAATCCTGAGCGAGTAAGCATGCCCGATATAGACGTTGACTTCTGCATCGATAGAAGACAGGAGGTCATCGACTATGTTGTTCAAAAGTATGGAAAAGACAAGGTGTCGCAGATTATCACCTTTGGAACGCTTAAGGCGAAGGCCGCCGTGCGTGACGTAGGAAGGGCGCTTAATGCGAGCTATGCGGAGGCTGATTCCATTGCAAAGGCAATACCGGCAGAACTAGGTATGACTATCAGCAAGGCTCTCGATATCAATCGCGATCTCAGGGCGAGATACGAAACTGAGCCACTTGTAAAAAATATCCTCGATATGTCGATGGCAGTTGAAGGTATGCCACGCCATTCCTCGACGCATGCTGCAGGAATTGTGATCAGCAAGATGCCTCTCGATGAATATGTTCCGCTATATATGTCGGATAAGGGGCTCGCTACTCAGTTTAACATGACGACGATTGAGGAGCTGGGGCTTCTGAAGATGGATTTCCTTGGGCTTAGAAATCTCACCATGATCAATGAAGCTATTCAGCTAATCAAGGAGAATCATGGTTTAGAAATTGATTTCAGCAAGATGGATTACGATGATCCAGCTGTGTATGAGATGATTTCCAAGGGCAATACGCAGGGAATCTTCCAGCTTGAAAGTGCGGGCATGACCGAGTTTATGAAGAACCTAAACCCATCTTGCTTTGAAGATATCGTAGCCGGAATTTCGCTTTATAGACCGGGTCCGATGGACTCGATTCCAAAGTATATAGAAAATAAAAAGAATCCAGAGAAAGTAAAGTATGTGGATCCTCACCTGGAGTCAATTCTTAACGTGACGTATGGATGCATGGTTTATCAGGAGCAAGTAATGCAGATTGTGCGTGAACTTGGGGGATATTCCTTTGGTAGATCCGACCTCGTGCGGCGTGCTATGTCCAAAAAGAAGATGAGTGTCATGCTTGAGGAGAAGAAATACTTTATTCACGGAAAGGACGATTCCGACGGAACACCGGCAATTGCTGGCTGCGTGGCAAACGGTATACCTGAGAGGGCAGCAGAGGCTATATTTGACGATATGGTTAGCTTTGCGGAGTATGCTTTTAACAAATCTCATGCTGCAGCCTATGCGGTTGTATCTTATGAGACCGCTTACCTCAAGGCGCACTATCCTGTAGAATTTATGGCGGCCCTTATGTCAAGTGTGATGGGAGAGCCTAGACACATAGCAGCTTACATCAGAAACTGCAAAGAACTAGGAATTGAAGTGCTGCCTCCTTCAGTCCTGCATAGCAGGAGAAAGTTTATAGCCAAGGATGGCAAGATCAGATTTGGACTATTAGCTATTAAGAACGTTGGAAGCGGCATAGTTGATGCGATAGTCGAAGGAAGAAGAGGGCGTGACATAGATAATCTATACGATTTTATCAAATCAATTGAACCATCAGAGCTGAATAAAAAGGCTATAGAGTGCCTTATCAAGGCTGGCGCTATGGATGAGTTTACGCAAAATAGAGCCGCGCTTCTCGCTATAAGTGACGATGCCGTCGGAGCAGCCCAGAGTAGTGCTCGCAGAGTTTCTAAGGATCAGATTTCCCTGTTCCAGCTTGATTCTGACATTATGGAAGACGTTAAGACTGCACCAGAGCTTCCTAATATACAGAATTTCGATAAGGCGCATCTCCTCGCTATGGAGAAGGAGATGATGGGTGTATATCTGTCTGGCCATCCGCTCGATAAGTATCGTGATTTGATAGATGAGAATATAACTGCGAATACCGCAGAAATATTTGATCCCAATCTTAGCGGTGATGGTGAGAATGGGTCTGATTTCATAGACGATAGATCATCTGGAACCAGTCGCTTTAATGATGGTGACACTGTTATAATGGCGGGTATGGTTGGGGATTTACGACGCATGATAACAAAGTCTAATCAGGAGATGGCTAGGCTGACTATCGAAGATTATTTCGGTGTAATAACTGCAATTGTATTCCCTAGAGATTATGCTAAGGCAAAGTACGTGCTAGAAAACGATGCCATCGTCGCTATCAAAGGCACGCTTAGCTTCAAAGAGGACTCAGATCCAGAGATATTAGTAAATAAAGTAACTGAAATAGAGAGAATCAGCGAGTTCAAGGAGCAGGGTAGAAATGACTTTAATCGCACTAGCATGAGAAACTACTCGCGTAGCAAAGTTAAGACCGAACCGTTGCGTGAAAAGCGGTATCTCAAGTTAAGAGTCAGTCAAGAGCTGTCTGATATGCTCGGAAATGATGAAATTCAGCAGAGAATTCTAGGAGCTGTATCAGCACACAGAGGAGACACTGATATGTTAATATATTTGCCAGGGCAAAAGCCTCTTAAATCGGCAAATGGGGTAGATATCGATGAAAATTTATTGATTGAGTTAGAGCAGCTCCTCGGCAAAGAGAACGTAAAGCACTAAAATAGATTTGTGAGGAATAGTTTTGAGTAAAAAAGCAATAGTAATATACAATTCAAAACGTGGCTCGACTAAGCAGTATGCAGAGTGGATTGCAGGTGAGTTAGGGTGTACATTGGTATCTCTAGAGAATCTTGATTACGGTTCACTTGGGCAGTTCGATGTTGTGATTTTCGGTAGCTGGTTAAGGGGGAGTGGAATAGTTGGATTTGACAAGTTCAGAAAGCAGATTGCGGATTGTGCTGACAAGCTGATAATTTTTGTAACGGGAATTTCCGAGTACAATCCACAGAACTATCAGCAGATATGTGAGATTAACTTCAAAGACGGAATAAACATGCAGAACACGCTCCTATATTTTTGCCCAGGCAGATATGTGCCGAGCGAAGTCAAGGGACTGGATAAGTTTCTCATGGCAATTTCAAAAAAAGTGCTCATATCAGGGGCTACCGATAATGAATCGTCAGCAGCAGCCAGTACGATGGTCGATGCTATAGAAAATGGAGTAGATAACGTGGATAAGCGTTACACTGAGCAAGTGCTTAGGGCAGCGCGAAAGAAATTAAAGGATGAGTCTTAGGGCTCATCCTTTTCCTTTAATATCATAATATTATAGATTAACAATTCTGTATTAACGCTTGAATCCGAGCGGAAAGCTAACTAGAGTCATCTGTTTATTTAACAAAGCATCAAGTATGCAACTATTTTAAAAATTTTTCCTGATGTTTACAGCTTGCACTGATAATTGCCTTAAATATATCTTCGTTTAAATCTGCTAGATCATCGCTGGAAAGGGAACGTATCCTCTTCAGCAGTGATGCCTCTCTGTTTGAATCAATTATTCTAAGATTATTTTCTTTCTTGTATGTGGCAACTGATTCAGTGATTTTCAGCCTTCTTTCAATTAATGCGAGTAGTTGCAGATCTATCTCATCAATCGATGATCTAAGATGTGAGAGGTCTCTGGAAACGAGACCGAAGCTGTTAGCTGAAGTAGGTGATACCATCGTTAGGTCATTTGATTCTTTAGAAACTGTAGATGAAGCAGTTCTTTCTGTCAAAACTAGATCAGTTATCACAACTGCAGCGGCTGCCTCTACGCAAGGGACGGCCCTTGGCGCTATACATGGATCGTGCCTGCCGTGAACCTCGATTTCAGCCTCCTCTGTACTATCGTATACTATGGTCTTCTGTGGCCTCGCAATAGAAGGTGTCGGTTTTATTGCCACGCGGAACTCTATATCCATGCCATCACTGATCCCACCTAGTATGCCGCCACAGTTATTTGTTCGAGTACACACCGTGCCACGTTCATCGTAGTAGAATTCATCGTTATTTTCGCTTCCGTACATGCGTGTTGATTCAAAGCCAGCACCGAATTCGATGCCCTTGACCGCAGGTATCGCATATACGATTTCAGCAATTCGGCCTTCAAGTCCTTCGAATAGCGGTCCGCCGTGTCCAGCCTCTAATCCACTGATGGTGCATAAAATCGTTCCACCGACAGAATCTCTAAGTACTTGAGCTTTTTTTATCTCGGATAGTGGATCTTCTGCATTTCCATGAATGTCTTGGATTGAAGCGTTAATATAAATTCCTCTCTCCGCAAGTAGCTGCTTACAAATTCCGCCTGCTATACATAGCGGTGCAGTCATGCGGCCAGAGAATGCTCCGCCTCCTCGTGAGTCCTCCGTTCCACCGTACTTTACGTGTGCTGTGTAATCGGCATGCCCAGGTCTAGGTGTATTCGCTATCTTTGAATAATCTGAGGACTTTACATCTCTATTGTAGATTATCGCCTTTATCTCAGATCCATCTGTAGTAAGGTTTCTTGAATTTCCAGAACTTCCAGATCTTAGACCGCTCACGAACTCAGGGATATCAGGTTCTTTGCGGCTAGTCGAAAAGGGACTATTTCCGGGAGCCCTTCGTGCCATAAACTCCTGCAGGACATCAAGATTGATATTTGCTTCTGAAGGAATTCCAGATAGAGTCATTCCAATCGATGGGCCGTGTGATGTGCCGAATATTGATAATGTGAGTGTTTGACCCTTATAGACAGACATATATCCTCCTATCGCATAGAATGAGCGTCATACAAGTTCTATATTACCATCTAATCCAAGCTTGTGAAGCACTTCGAAAAAGTTAGGAAAAGATTTTGAAGCTGCTGAAGCTTCGTGAATTTTGACGGTACCAGCAGTCACAAGTGATGAAACCGCAAGCATCATAATGATTCGATGATCACCATATCCATCGCCTTCATAAGCACCATGTAGCTTTTTCGTTCCTACTATTATCAGTTTATCTTCTGTTTCTGTTATATTTGCACCTAGTGCTTTTAGGACACTGCATGTGCTGGCAAGTCGGTCGCTCTCCTTGTATCTCAGCCTCTTGGCATTATATATTACCGTCGTGCCATTAGATATTGATGCAACTAGAGAGATAATAGGAACGAGGTCAGGGAATTCTGAAGCATCGATATTAGGGATAGCTGTCAGTTTCCTGCATGGAAATACATCTACTGTTCCCGAGTTTTCATCTAATATATCTGCGTAACGATTTACGGTAATGCCAAAGCCTTCAAGTAAATCGAGGATTCTCGCATCGCCCTGCTTCGAGGGGAGCGGTAGGTTTTGTATTCTAAGAGGGGTTTTACCTAGCGCACCGAGTGCGAGTAGAAACGCTGCATTTGACCAATCGCCTTCAGGTGGTATGAGCTCAAATCTGTATCGCTGATTTCCGCAGATCTTAAAACTCCAGTGACTTTTCTCGTGAGTGTATTCGATTTTAATACCATGTTTTTCAAGAACATCGAGGGTAATCATCGCGTAAGCAGATGATTCAAATTTGCCGTACACATCGATTGTGCTATCGCCATCTAGAATTGGTAATGCGAACAAAAGTCCGCTTATATATTGCGATGATTCTGGATTAGTGAATGTGAATTCGCCTGATGATAAACCTCTGTAGCCTGATGCATATGTAACTGATATATTCCCAGCATCGTCTTTTATAATCTTAGAACCATGATTTTCCAGTTGAGTTATTAACTGCTCAATAGGGCGCCCTTTAAGGCTTCCAGATAGTGTGAATTCGGCATCTAATCCTAGAGCTGTGACAACAGGGAGCAGAAAGCGAAGTGTTGAACCGCTCTCTTTGCAGTCGATTGATACCATAGGGGAATCCTCAGTAAAATCACCGTTAGGCTCTGTGCATACAGGATTGGTGCAGCATCCATGTGCTGAAATTTGTTTAACCGCCTCATATGTCGCAATGATGTCATCCGAAAGCGCTTTAGCATCCAGACATAAGCCACTGCCTGACAGCATCGCTACTATAATCTCTCTGTGCAGATAAGACTTAGACGGTGGTGCAGATACCGCCCTCGTAGGGGCAAAAAGAGGCGCACCGCGGTGTGATATAGCCGTACTTCCAGGACATATCTCATTATAAGCTGCAAGTATCTCGCCTAGCTGTGCTAGCGATATGAGTTTAATATCGGACTGACCTATATCACTGCTGACTACAAATTTAATTCCATCACCAGCCCTTTTTTTATCGCCCGCCATTGCATTTGCTATATCAGAAGCTGGAAAATCAAGAGATAAATCATATCCGAATTTTTCCAGCAAAGCATGTATACGGTCCCTGCAGTCGATACTGCACCAGCCTAAGTCATATGAGAGACTTGCTGTAAATGCAATTCCTTTTGCAACAGCATGACCGTGTCCGATCTGGTAGCTACAGAGCTTCTCGAGCGCATGAGCAAGCGTATGACCGTAGTTCAGCATATGCCTAATTCCAGAATCATTTTCATCTCTTTCGACATAATAGGTTTTGACTGCAACACAGTCGTCAATTATCTCCTGGATATCAAAGCTTCCTGACTCAAGTTTCTTGAATAGAGCATCACTTCTAGCGATACAAGAGGTTTTGATGATTTCTGCGTAACCATCCTTCAAGACGTAGTCATCTTCGGAAGCTAGTAGCGTCGTGTCTTGAAGTACGAATTTTGCCTTGTGAAAAGCGCCGATTAAGTTCTTGCCAAAACTAGTATTAATTGCCGATTTTCCTCCAACCGATGAGTCTACTGCAGCAAGAAGGGTAGTTGGAACTTGGTAGAAATTGAGCCCCCTCATATATGTTGCCGCTACAAAGCCAGCTATATCCCCAACCATGCCACCTCCGAGCGCAACTATTCCGTCTGTTCTCGTGAGTGAAATAAGAGATGCATATTCGATAATTTTGATATAAGTCTCAAAAGACTTTGATTCCTCTCCAGATGGAATAGTGTAGCTATCACAAGTTAGTCCACATGATTCGACACTCAAAATCGCATCATTCAAGTAGAGGGGGGCAACATTAGTGTCCGTAATTATGAGTACGGTTCCGTGCTGTTGATATTTATATATAAGCTCTCCAAGTCTGGATAATTTCATCTTATACTCCAAAATTTATAAAAAAATTCCAATATGACATATTATTTTATGGTGAACTAAATCACATAAACTTAATCGAATAAAAGGCAATATATTGTCTTACAGTAATTGTAACAGTTACAGGCGAAAGGGGCAAATATCAGAATAATTAAAGTATGCATTTACTTTTAATTATACCCACTGAGTCTATCATGTATAATTGCATGTGATATAATACAATTATAAATACAATGTTAATCGCATATGGCTAATCGAATTAGAAAGGAGTTAATTTATGGTTAACGAAAAATATCATGGTCTCGGGACTGCCCCATCCGTAATCAGAGAGCTTTTTGCATACGGGTTGCAGCAGGCAAAGGTAGTTGGTAAGGAGAATGTGTTTGATTACTCACTTGGTAACCCAAGTATCCCAGCACCTGCTAAGGTTAACGAGACAATTAAGAAGCTCATTGATACCACTGACTCTATTCAGCTTCACGGATATTCAATGGCTCCTGGATTTGAGAACGTGCGTCAGGCAATTGCTGACAATCTCAATGCTAGATTTAACTGCAATGCAAAGGCAAGTGAGCTATTTATGACTTGTGGATGCGCTCCCGCTCTAGTATCTGTTGCTCACGCACTGACAGCTTCCCCAGAGGATGAATTCATCGCTATCGCACCATTCTTCCCTGAGTACAATGTATTCTTTACATGTGCAGGTGCTAAACTAGCGGTAGTTCCAGCTGATACTGTTCACTTCCAGATTGATATGGATGCACTCGAGAAGACAATAAATGAACACTCTGTCGCAGTAGTAATCAACTCGCCTAACAACCCTTCAGGTGTCGTTTACACAGAGGAGACTCTTAAGAAGATTGCTGAGCTTCTCGAAAGAAAGAGCAAGGAGTATGGACACCCTATTTACATCGTTGCTGACGAGCCATACAGAGAGCTCGTATACGATGGCGTTAAGGTTACATTTATCCCTAACGTATACGACAACACCATCGTGTGCTATTCATGGTCGAAGTCACTTTCTCTACCAGGAGAGAGAATCGGATATGTATACGTTCCTGAAAAGTGTGCAGATGCTAAGGCTGTATATGATACAGTTGCAGGTGCAGCTCGTGAAATCGGTTCAGTTTGTCCTCCAACACTCACTCAGAAGGTTATCGGAGAGTGTGTTGGCGAGATGCCAGACCTTGCAGCTTATGAAGAGAACAGAAACCTTCTCTACAACTCACTAACAGAGTATGGATATGAGTGTGCTAAGCCAGATGGCGCTTTCTACCTATTTGTAAAAGCTCCAAACGGTGATGCTGTCGCATATTCTGAGAAGGCTAAGCTAGATCACAACCTACTCGTAGTTCCTGGAGACGGATTTGCTTGCCCAGGATACTTCAGACTTTCGTACTGCGTAAGCAATGATATGATTAAGAGATCGCTGCCTGCTTTCAAGGCTATGATTGAGTCTTACAAGTAAGTCAAGCGAGCTTCGTTTACAAATCAATATTTAGATTTTACGGTGATGGGTGGGACTTTTGTCTCGCCTACACCTTTTTGTAGAGGAAATATTCTCATGGAAGCTAAGACTATAGTAACTTTTATTAAAGCGGCGGAGCTTGGTAGCTTCTCGCGCACCGCAAATGTACTAGGTTATTCACAGGCTGCTGTAACGGTGCAGATTAAACAGCTTGAGGATGAACTTGGCACGAAACTGTTTGATAGAATGGGAAAGGGAATTCAGCTCACATCAAGTGGAGAGCGGTTTCTTCCTTATGCGCATCAAATTCTTAAAGCTAATGAGCAGGCTCGCAAGTTTATGCAGCAGGACGACGAGATTCGTGGAACCATAAGAATAGGCACAACCTCATCTATGGCAAATGCTTATTTCCCTACGCTTTTGCGTGAGTTTAGCGAGACATATCCCCATATCAAGCTTATGCTCAAGACATCGGATTACTTCGATAATCTATATGAAAAGCTTAAGCAGAATGAGATAGACTTTGCGCTATTTATCGATAGAAAGATGGTCTATAAGGACTGCAACACTGTGGTCGATCATCCAGAAGATATGATTTTTATCGCTTCGCCGGATAATCCGCTTGCAGGACAAAAGGATATTCCGATTAGAGAGGTTGTAAAGAGTGGATTTATCACCTCTGATCAAGAGGTAAGCTATCCCAGATTCCTCGACGATTACTGCAAGGACAACGGCATAGATTACGACCCAATCATGGAGGTCAGTTCAATCATTGCGATAAGTGAAATTGTTGCAAGCAGCAACTCAGTATCGTTCATCCCTAGATCGTCAATAGTTAGAGCGCTAGAGCAGGGAAGAGTGGTTGCCCTCGATGTTGAGAAAGATTTCAAGTGTAGAATGTATTCACAGATTGTATATAGGAGAGAGAAGTGGATTGAGCCGCACCTTGGACTATTTATGGAATTCGTGAGAAATAGAATTAAACGAATCTATAATGAAGATAACGATGAGTAGAGATTTCATATATTGGAGTTAGAGAGTAATAGAGATGAAGATTAGTAAAACCGGTATTATAGATTTTATTTTAATCACGATTGGTACGATAATTTGCGGCGTAGCGACGTATTTCTTTATGGTGCCGAGCAACCTTGCGATTGCCAGCGTCTCTGGTGTCGCTATTCTAATTGGTAAATTCGTGCCTTTATCAAAAGCTATTCTAATACTCATCTTGAACTTAGTACTCCTCGTCATATCGTGGTTCTTCGTAGGACGTGAGTTTACAATCAAGTCGATATATCCTTCTGTCGGACTACCTGTGGTTATGATGATTCTCGGACACTATACTCCGAACTATCATGGGGTGATGAATGATCAATTCTTAGACATGATTTGCTACTTGTTCCTCTGCGACCTTGGAATAGCACTTATGGTCGTGCGAAATGCATCATCTGGGGGATTAGATGTGCTCTACAAGATGGCTAACAAGTATCTGAACATAGATTTTGGTGTTGCGACATCGGTAGTCGGATTATTTATATCAGCGCCTGCAATATTCATCTACGATCCGAAGACGGGAGTCCTCAGTATTCTGGGTACTTATGTAACTGGAATTATCATAGACCACTATGTATTCGGCATGACCACTAAACTGAAGGTATGCATATTATCTAAGAAGAATGACGAGATATGCGAGTACATTATAAATGAACTTCACAGTGGAGTTACTAGATACGAAGCATCAGGTGGTTTTACTGGAGACAAGTTTGGCGAGATAAACGTAATCGTAAATAGAAACGAGTACGCAAAGCTGATGAAGCACCTGCGGGAAGTAGACCCAGATGCATTTGCGACTGTAACTAACATCCACGATGTTATGTACAGACCAAAGCGTATTGCTAAGCAGCACAATTCAAAATAGAAATAGTATCAATATGGATGTTACCTATATGAGATGGTGGCATCCATTTTGTTTAACATGTTAGCTCCTTGGGTCTAAAGAGAATAAAAAAAGAACGAAGGGAGACACTCCTTCGTTCTGGCGTATTTTTAACTTATACGCTGCACGTCTATGTGCTGTGGGGACGGGTGAGTTTTACTTACTCTCCTTGAGATTGTTAAGTCTCTTTGCGAGTCTCGAAACTGTTCTCGAAGCGGTATTCTTGTGGAAAGTACCCTTAGCAGCAGCCTGCATAAACTTCTTTTCAGCGTGCTTAAATGCCTTCTCTGCCTCTGCAACGTCACCAGCCTTAACAGCAGCTAGGAAAGCCTTCTCAGCTTCGCTAACATGGTTCTTAACTCTGATGTTACGAGCAGTCTTCTTCTCGATAGTTCTGATTCTCTTCTTTGCGGATTTAATGTTTGCCATTTAATTTACCCCACTTTTCTTTTAAATAGTAATAATTCGCCTAGCCATTATATCCCAATGAGTCTGAAATTTCAAGATGCGTGTATGGTTTATTAATGCGTACACGCCAAGTTACTCGAGAGCTGCCAGCTCTTCGCGGAGATATTTTGCAATAAGCTTATGCCCTGCAGCATTAGGATGCATACCGTCTATACATATGTAGTCGCTATAGTCTCCGAGCTCTAGAAATGGTTTTCTGATATCGAAGACCTGGATACCGTATTCATCTGCTAGTTCGAGAATCATCTCGTTGTATGAACTATGCCATCTCTCTATAAATATAGTGCTTCCGCCCATGTACTTCATGATATTGTCCTTGTTAAGATCCCTCGATACCCATTCGAAGAACCTGTTCCTCTCAAGTGGCGGTAATGTGAGCAGTATAGGGCGACTACCAGCGTACATCGTCTTCTCGATTATATCTTCGTATGTAGCTTTAAACTCGTATAGCGGAGTATTGGCTAGATGTTCCGAGTTAGGAGTAACTGAGATCTGCTCCCAGTTGAAGTTACAATCGTTTCCGCCAAATTCGATTAAAGTGTATTTATGTGACTTAATACTCGAGTAGCGCTCCTCAAATATCCTTAGCCCTTTCGTAATAGTCGCTCCAAATGAAGCGAAGTTCTTTATCTTAGTGCCGAACTCCCTCTGCAGTAGGGAGATAAAGTTGTCGTTTAGCACTGCATACCTATCTTTTAAATCGTCAAAAACTATTCCCTTAGAGATAGAATCTCCCAATACGCATATATCTGTCACTTTGGTCACCTCCATGTGATTACAATGCCAATAGCGATATCATTGTCTAGATACGCCTGAATAATATGATAAGCATTACGCCTTTATATAGTATTAGATATTATATTAAACAATTATAGAAATTGCAATACATCAACATGAAGATTTTCTGAATGAAAGCTGTTATTTGTGTATGTGATTAAGTATAATAGAATGTATAAATTTAAGAGAGGTGTTTACATGTCAGAACGAATTAACGAGCTCGTCTCAAGACTTGAGAATTCCAGGCCTGAGAGCTGGGATAAGATTCCGGATATCGACCTATATATGGACCAAGTCATCGGATACATGAAGAGGCAGCACAT
This sequence comes from uncultured Mogibacterium sp., assembly GCF_938041965.1. Taxonomy (GTDB): domain Bacteria; phylum Bacillota; class Clostridia; order Peptostreptococcales; family Anaerovoracaceae; genus Mogibacterium. Next base: position 140,527 of record NZ_CALISE010000019.1, read on the forward strand.
AGGGCTTGAGTGTGAAGGTGAGGAAACTCTCACACCAGCCATGATCAACAATTACATGAAGAGTTCGCTCCTTCCGAGAGCGCATGGCAAGAAGTACGACCGTGAGCACATAGGGTATTTGACGGCCATTTGCTTGTTCAAGCAGGTCATGAGCGTCAAGGAAGCTGGTCTTTTGCTCAGTTCGGAAATGGAGCACATGGATGTAGAGCATTTCTACGATGAGTACTGTAGGACTATAGATGATGAATATTTGCGGGTGGCGGATAAAATTAAAGGCTGCAAAGACAAAGAAACTGCTACGAAGCTGGCGCTTGAACTGGCTGTGTCAGGGTATGCGAATATGCTCGCTTGCAAGGAGCTCATAGCCTCTATTGCAGAGACGGATGAAGGTAAATAAGAATTAATATAAATTGAGATAAGGACGGATATGGATTACTTAAAGAAAATTAGAAATTTCAGCATCATCGCTCACATCGACCACGGTAAGTCGACTCTTGCTGACAGGCTGATTGAGAAGACTGGACTCGTCGCATCGAGGGATATGAAAGAGCAGTTCCTCGACAATATGGATATCGAGAGAGAACGAGGCATTACCATAAAACTACAGACGACGAGGCTCTCATACAAGGCGAAGGATGGAGAGGAGTACGTACTAAACCTGATTGACACTCCTGGACACGTGGACTTCAACTATGAAGTATCTCGTTCTTTGGCTGCTTGCGATGGTGCTGTACTTGTTGTGGATGCCACTCAGGGCGTAGAGGCACAGACGCTCGGCAACGTATATCTAGCTCTAGATGAAGACCTCGAGATACTTCCAGTTCTCAACAAGATGGATTTGGACAGTGCAAGGCCTGAGGAGGCAAAGGCTGAAATAGAGGAGATTATTGGAATCGATGCTGAAGAGGCACCGCAGATTTCTGCCAAAACAGGTCTCGGCATAGACGATATGCTCGAGAAGCTCGTTGAAGTTATTCCACCGCCAGAGGGTGATCCCAATGAACGACTCAAGGGTCTAATCTTCGATTCGTATTACGATAGCTACAAGGGCGTCGTTATATATACGAGGATCTTCGACGGTAGAGTCAAGAAAGGTGATTTCATCCGCATGATGAACACTGGCAAGGACTATGAGGTAACGGAGGTAGGCTACTGCATACCGAGCATGGTTCCCTCTAAGGAGCTAAAGGCAGGAGAGGTAGGCTACATCTGTGCCAGCATCAAGCAGGTTGCCGATGCCAGAGTCGGAGATACAATTACTTTGACTAAATCGCCGACGGAACATCCGCTCAAGGGATATAAGAAAGCGCAGTCAATGGTGTACTGCGGAGTATATCCAGCGGAGGGTGAGAAATACGAGAATGTAAAGGACGCCCTAGAGAAGCTGCAGGTAAACGATGCGGCGTTCAATTTTGAGTCTGAAAATTCCGCTGCGCTCGGATTCGGATATCGCTGCGGATTCCTCGGACTGCTTCACATGGACGTGATTATCGAAAGGCTTGAAAGAGAATTCGATCTCAACGTTGTAACCACGCTGCCAAGTGTTATCTATAAGGTAGTAATGAAGGACGGTTCAGAGATCATGGTTCAGAACCCTTCAAATCTGCCTGATCCAACTGACATACAGAGGATAGAAGAGCCAATCGTTTCGGCTGAAATCATGACGCCTAAGGACTACGTCGGAACTATCATGACGCTGTGCCAGAGCAGACGCGGGAACATGGTGCACATGGAGTATCTGACTGAGACGAGAGTACAGCTGCACTATGAGATTCCGCTCAACGAGGTAATCTATGATTTCTTTGATGCGCTCAAATCCAAGACTAAGGGATATGCTTCGCTAGACTATGAATTTAAAGAGTACAGAGCGGCGAAGCTCGTGAAGCTAGATATTCTGCTCAACAAGGAGCTTATCGACGCCTTCAGCACTATCGTGCCTGAAGAGGAAGCATATGCAAAGGGGCGTACGATCTGTGCAAAGCTCAAGAAACTAATTCCTATGCATCAGTTTGAGGTGCCAATTCAGGCAGCGATTGGGCAGAAGGTAATTGCGCGTGAGACTGTAAGAGCTTACCGTAAAGACGTAATTGCGAAGTGCTACGGAGGAGATATCTCGCGTAAGAAGAAGCTGCTCGAGAAGCAGAAGGAAGGTAAGAAGCGCATGAGGCAGTTCGGAAGAGTTGAGGTGCCTCAGGAGGCATTTACAGAGGTTCTGAAATTCGATGACGATAAATAAGAATCCTGGTATATACGTTCATATTCCGTTCTGCGTAAGGAAGTGCAACTACTGTGCGTTTCTGTCAGGAGCTTCAGATGAAGCCCTGAGAGAGCGCTACGTGAAGGCGCTGTGCGAAGAGATTCGCATCAGAGCAAGGCTTATGAGTGACCATGCAGATGGAGTCTTCGATACCATCTTCTTTGGCGGCGGAACCCCATCGCTACTGACGAGCGAACAGATTGCTAGAATCATAGCTGAGCTAAATATGAATTTTGTTATAGATAGTGAAGCGGAGGTTACGCTTGAGTCTAATCCGAAGGCGCTATCTATGGAAAGCTTAGTAGGATACCGAAATGCTGGAGTAAACCGCCTATCGATGGGTGTTCAGAGCATGAATGACGATATCCTTAAGCGGCTTGGAAGGATTCATACAGCTCGTGATGTGATAAGAGATGTGCAGAATGCTAGAGAAGCAGGATTTGATAATATAAATCTCGACCTCATGTTCGCTGTGCCAGATAGCAGCTTGGAGACTACGCTTATAGATATAGAAGCTGTTACGAGCCTAGAGCCTGAACACATATCCTTCTATAGTTTGCAGCTTGAAGAAGGTACAGCCTTCTTCAAGGAGTTTGAAATGGGAAAGCTTACTGAAATTACCGATGAAATCGATAGAGCTATGTATCACGCTGGAACTAAGCTCCTCAAAGAGAAGGGATATGAGCACTATGAGATTTCTAACTTCGCTAAGCGTGGCTATGAATCTAGACACAATCTCAAGTACTGGGAGATGGCTCCTTATCTGGGGCTTGGTCTCGGAGCATCATCGTTCATCGATAACAGCAGGGTTATGAATGTCTGCTCTCTCGATGAATATTTTAACCTCACTGGTAAAGGTCTTGCGCCTTCTGCTGAAGTACACGAGAACTCGGAGCATGACAACGTGGCGGAGGCGGTTTTTACAGGGCTTAGGAAGGTAGAAGGAATTAGATACGAGGATGTGCTCGGTAGTTACGAGAAATTCTGGGAATATTACAGTGATGTCTTTGAAGAAGCTCGCGAATATGAGAGAGAAGGAAAAATCGTAATTGGTGAAGATGGCATGAGGCTTACGGACGAAGGCATAGATATAAGCAACAGTATTATGGCGCTATTTGTATAGCATAGATAGGAGGCTGTGATGGGCGAATACATCATGACACTCGACGAAGGTACGACGAGTGCGAGGTGCATAATCTACGATAGGGCAGGAAAGGTGATAAGCGTTGGACAGAGGGAGTTTAAGCAGATTTTCCCTCATGACGGATGGGTTGAGCACGATGCGATGGAGATATATTCTACGCAGATGGCAGTTGCTCAGGAGGCGCTGCTCAAGGCTAGTCTTACTTACAGGGATATCGACTGCATTGGTATAACAAATCAGCGTGAAACCACAATTGTGTGGGATAAAGAGACGGGCAGACCGATTTATAATGCGATTGTGTGGCAATGCAGAAGAACTGCAGACACCGCTGAATGGCTTAGAGATAAAGGCTATTCTGACGTGATTAGGGAGAAGACAGGTCTTATCGTAGATGCTTATTTTAGTGCGACTAAGCTAAAGTGGATTCTCGACCACGTAGATGGAGCGAGGGAAAAGGCAGATCGTGGCGAGCTGCTGTTCGGAACGGTTGAAACTTGGCTTATCTGGAAGATGACTGGTGGCGCTAAGCATCTCACAGACTATTCAAATGCAGCAAGAACAATGATGTTCAATATAAATACGCTTGACTGGGATGATGAGATCCTATCTATCCTAGATATACCGCGTGCGATGCTTCCGAAGCCTGTGCCATGTGCAGGTGACTTTGGTGAGACTATTTTCGAATTATTTGGCGGCAAGCTACCTATCACTGGAGCTGCAGGAGATCAGCAGGCTGCACTCTTTGGTGAGGCTTGCTTTAACGAGGGTGAAATTAAGAGCACATATGGAACAGGAAATTTCCTGCTTCTAAACACTGGTAATAAGCCCGTATATAGCAGCAGCGGTCTACTCACGACTATCGCTTGGGGGCTAAATGGTGAGGTTAAGTACGCGCTTGAAGGCTCAGTATTCGTGTGTGGTGCTGCTATTCAGTGGCTGCGCGATAACCTTCAGATGATTAAGAAATCGAGTATCTCGGAAAACTTCGCGAGCAAGGTGCCAGATAGTGATGGAGTTGTCGTCGTACCTGCATTTACAGGACTTGGAGCACCTTACTGGGAACCAGATGCGAGAGGGGCAATCCTCGGTATAAAGAGGTCTACCAAGAAAGAGCACATAGTTAGGGCGACACTTGAGTCAATTGCTTTTCAGAGTGATGATCTAATCAAGGCGATGGAAAAGGATCTTGGAAGAAAGATCACCGACCTCAAAGTTGATGGTGGAGCTTCACTTAATAACTTCTTGATGCAGAATCAGGCAGATATCTCAGATATCCATATAGTTCGTCATAAGTCGATTGAATCGACTTCGCTTGGAGCTGCATATCTGGCTGGGCTCGCTTCAGGATATTACAAGTCGATTGAGGATATCATAGAGATTAAAGATATTGACAAGGAATTCTATCCAGCGATTAAGGGCGAGGAGAGACAGCGTGCTAAGGCTAAGTGGCATAGGGCTGTTGATGCTGTGCTTGCGCTGGCAGAGGATGAGGTATTTTAATCAAAAAAAGGTGCTGGTAAGAAATATTTATTGGTTATAAGAAAAAACGTAGCATTCAATTTCGATTGCTACGTTTTTAACATATAACTAATGATTCCGTTCATACACGAACACGCCCCTAGGTTCAAATTCACGGGTGATACGCATATTCTTCTTATCAATCTTGAACTTAATTGTAGAGCCAGCTGGCAGTAAATCATTAGCACCTTCAACTACAGATTTTGAATCCTCTACGGTAAAGGTAACTGTTTTACCTTTTAGCTTCTTCGTAGAATTTTGAGTATGAATCCATTGATTCAAGCGCTGCAGTGCACTGCCATATGCCGATTATATCTTTATTTGCAGGTCCTGCTTTTTTCTCAGACTTACCGCACCCAGCAAGTGACAGCAATAATACTACAGCAAGTGCAATTAAAAGTCTTTTTTTCATATTACTTTGTTTCCCCAATATTTATCCCTTTTTGTATGGCACATTTATCCGCATTATGTCGTTGATACCGATGGAATCCTGATCAGCATTGACCTTAGAAGTCAGCCAATCTGTGAAGCCTGCTCCGATGAAGGTCGGGATATGACTCCTGTACATCCTGCCCGAATAAGCTTCGTGGGGAATATATATGAAGTGCGGTAAATTACCATTTTCATCTCTCGTCAGAATTCGTCTATAGATAGGATCTGCGATTACGCATTTTGCGCTCTTTAATACCTTCTCTATGTCAGCTTCGTCGCGCACCATAACATCGTCATCTCTAAGCATATGAGCATCTACCTGAGTAGGGCATAGTATGTGAACTTCAGAAATTCCAAGGTCGTGTTCCAGCACATAGCGTATGCCTACTGCATTAATCGCCTCACCGATAATCCAGGTGCCACCCTTGGCTCTATCCCTAAGCGTATAGCTCGACTTCGGATGTTCAATAGGTGGGATACCGGTTATCTCATCGGTTGACCCGAGCAGACGTGATTTACCGTCAGATGCAGACTCTCTTATAAGCTTTTCAAGTTCACAGCAAGCAGTCTTTCCCATAGGCAGACCCAGAACTGCAGGTGTTCCGTACTTATCATTGAGTATTCTCGCACCGTCAAGTGCCAGAGATGAGCAGACGACATTGACATCAGCTTTATAAGCCTCTGCCATTTCAGAAAGAGTGCAGCCCATCGTCATGCAGCAATTAACCCTGATGCCGCGTTCTTTAAAATACTCCTTTAGAGCCTCAACGTTTCCGACTATCGAGAAGTCGAGCGGAGTTACGCCGAGGAGATTTACGGATATGGAAGGTGAATCAGATGTAGCTTGGCTACAATCAATGGTAGGGCAGAATCTATCTAGGAATTCTCGGTATACCATGTTGCCGCCGAGTACATAAGTATCCATAGCATTAGTCGTAAATCCAAAGGTCGGTATTCCCGTGCGCTTCTCGATGATGCGGGCTATTCCCTTCATGTCAGTGCTCATAAAGAGTGGAATCAGTGCAGCGGAGATAGCGATGAATTTAGGATTAGTTTCCTGTGCAGCCTCAATTACATCGCTTATAAGTTTCTCATCATTTCCGAGAATTACGTCATTTTCAATGAGCCCAGATATGTAAATCATGCTCTCTATATCATACCAACGCGGCTCATCGTGCGTGTTGTATGTCGAATTGCAGCCGGATGCATCGTGCATTACAACGAGACCGCCCAGCTCATAGAGGACGGAGCAGATGCCGAATAGGTCAGCTGAATAGGTGGATAAAACTCTTGCTACTTGTTTCATGCCGAGCACCCCCAAGCTTTAACCTGAATTATGGACTTAGTGTCTTTTTCGTTGTTAAACGCATCGATCATTTCTGATGCGAGCTTTTTAATGGCGTCATATCCATACCAGCCGTTGTTGGCGATTAGATTTACAAAGTGGTTAGTGCCAGTAAAATACGCAGCTTTCTGACCTATTGCAAGCAGCTTGCCACCCTCAGCTTCATCTCGTGGATAGAAGCGTGCACGAAAATCCTGAGTTGCAATCAGCGGAATATCTGGATAATTCTGCTTTAACCACTCAAGGTCTGGTTTGCTATCTGGTGTTAGAGCATCACCATATATCTCTGTCACGTTAAAACCTCGTGAGAGCAGGAGTTTTGCAAGGCTCAAGAAACGCGGTGTGCTCATGAAGTCTATAGCAATCTGTGCATCTCCGATAACAGAAAGTACATCTCTTAGAGCTTCATCAGCTTCTGACCGAAGTGATGCAAAATCAGGAGTAGGAGCTCCGATAATCTGAGAAAGCGCACTCATATCACTGTCAATCTCATCGTAGTCGTAAGTGTACGGCATGTATAGGCTCTTCTGACCGAGCCTCTCCTCAAGGCATTCAGTGGACCACTTCGCGATAGGAAGTGAGTAGATGTTGAGAAAACTCTCTCCCATAGCCTTGTACTCAGCGTAATCATCGATTGAAGCTAGGTCATGGGTGCGGAAACCGTTATCATGTAGTAGCTTCATATGATCGCCAGACCTGTCAATCGGAAAACTATCACCTATGAAATTAACGACCTTATCATTAAGAGGCTGTTCCTCGATGCATAGATACATCGAGCGGCACATATCCTCTTCAGGTGTGTGGTCGTTTATCTTCATGGTCGGCGTCATCTGCGAAGAGATGAAGTCGATGTCTGGAAAGCGAGACGAAAGCTCGTCATATATATATTCAATGTCCGTGGCTAGGAAGTAGTGAATGCAGCCTGTAAAAGGGAGTACACACGTAGGTTTATAATCCAGTTTATTCAGGACGTCGGTAACACCCTCGATAAAAAGTTCTTCCATGTTGCCACTCAAAATGTCTTTTTCCTCAATGAGTACCATTGAAAATCTATCCAGCCCCTCATACTCGGCAGCAGAGAGAACCACGCCGCGTAGACATGCTGACGCTCCGATGTATATCATGTGCGAGCTAGGAATAATCATCGGTGTATGCGCAATAGTCCAGCCACCGCGCGAAGGACATGAGTATTCAAGTTTGCGTGGGAAAGGAGCCAGGGTATCGAGATCCCCAAGCTTCACCTTCGCTTTATTAATATCGGGTTTGTGTAAATCAATCAGCATATTAGTCCCTGTTTATAATCTCCATCGCTATCTTCGTATATACGTCAACCATCGGGTCATCCGGAAAAGCCTCGGAAACGGTGAGAGCGTCGTCAGACGCTCTTTTTACCACCATGCTGTGCTCGATAGTTCCGACTATCGGACATTCGAGGTCTTCGCTAAGGGTCTGAAGCTTCTCGTCTTCACCATTAACATTGCGCTTGTTGGCAATTATTCCAGAGAGTCCGTTGTGACCTCTGCGTTTAAAATTTTCCATCGCTAGACCGAGGTTCATCGCCGCATATATCGCCATCTGCTCCCCGGAAGATATGACATATACATTGTCCGCATAATTCTTGCGAAGCGGCATCGAGAAACCGCCGCACACTACGTCTCCGAGTACATCGTAAAAGACGACATCAGGATGGAGAACTTCTTCGAAATTCTTTTGCTTGAGCAGGTCCAGCGCCTTAGCAACGCCTCGTCCAGCGCAGCCAATGCCGGGAGTTGGACCGCCAGCTTCCACGCAGATAACACCGTTATAGCCGATGGTATACATATCTTCAAGCTGAATGTCCTTGATTTTATCTCTGTAAGTATCGAGAACTGGAGTGAGATCCCTACCTTGACGAAGACTAATCGTTGAATCTGCCTTCGGATCGCATCCAATTTGCATGACCGTATAGCCTTTTCCAGCGAGTGCCGCAGACATATTAGAGACGGTAGTAGATTTTCCAATTCCGCCTTTCCCGTATATTGCAATTCTTTTCATAGAGAAATACTTCCTAAAAAATAAATTTCACCTCACCAATTTACACCTTTTTAATAGGTATAAAGAGAGAAAATGTATTTAAAATATTTTATCAGTCACTCAAAAAAATGTAAACGATTGTGATTAAAATACCTTTTATTGCGCACAATCTGTTGCGATAGTATAATTTTAATTAATTAAATGAAGACCAACCACAAGGTGTCCCGAGTGGTATGAAATTGTTTTCGGAGACTTCTACCTGTGTGGTTTGAAGTCTTTTTGTGTAGGGGGATAAATGATTAAGGTAGCAATATATGGTAAAGGTGGTATCGGCAAGTCGACAGTGACTGCGAATCTCGCAGCAGCCTTTGCAGTTAAGGGATATAAGGTGGTTCAGATTGGATGTGATCCAAAGGCTGATTCGACAATCAACCTTCTTGGAGGTAATCCGCTGATTCCGGTTATGAACTTCATGAGAGATAACGACGATGAACCGACAATTGACGAGATGGTTAAAACTGGATTTGGAGGAGTTGAATGTATCGAGACTGGTGGACCTACACCGGGCATCGGATGTGCTGGTAGAGGTATAATCTCGACTTTCAACCTCATAGATGATCTAGATGTTTTTGGCAGATTTCATCCTGATGTAGTCCTATATGACGTGCTCGGGGACGTAGTCTGTGGAGGCTTTGCTGCACCTATCAGAGAGGGCTTTGCAGAGGATATACTCATCGTAACTTCGGGTGAAAAGATGGCTCTCTATGCGGCGAATAATATTAAGACGGCTGTAGATAATTTTGCGGACCGAGGCTATGCCAAAGTGAAGGGCGTGGTGCTCAATCACCGTAACGTCGAGAATGAGACGGAGAAGGTACAGGCATTTGCAGATGAGACTGGAATACCAATCGTAGGAGAGATTCCTCGCAGTCAGGAGATCATCGACTGGGAGGATCAGGGTAAGACTGTAATCGAGGGTAATCCTGAGTCTGATATCGCAAAGAGATTCTTTGCACTGGCAGACTACCTGATTAAGGAGAATTCATAATGGCGAGAGACACTTATTTCACGACAATAGGGGCGCTCGCTGAGGCTGGCAGTATTCCGACAGAGCTAGTGAGCAACGAGCATCTCGTGTACAGCTCACCGGCGACCTTGATGTACAACTCACCAGGTGCACAGGGCTTTGGCGTTAAGAGAGCAGGAGTAGTAATACCGGAATCGGTCATGCTCGTGGTTGCGCCAGCTTGCTGTGGCCGTAATACCACGATTTTGGCGGACGAAGGCGGATATAGCGAGAGGATGTTTTTCCTTCAGATGAGTGAAAATGACCTCGTCACAGGCAGACACCTATCCGATATACCAGAGGCTATCGAGGAGATTTATGAAGTCTGTGAAGTGAAGCCTAAGGTTGTGGTTATCTGCATCACATGCGTCGATGCGCTTCTCGGAACTGACCTAGAACGTGTCTGTAGAAAGGCTGAGGAACGCACGGGAATTCACGTCGTTCCTACATATATGTATGCGCTTATGCGCGAGGGCAAGAACCCACCGATGGTAGCTGTAAGAGAAGCGATTTACTCGCTGCTTGAGAAGAGAAAGCCGACAGGTGGGACAGTTAATTTGCTCGGTAATTTTACACATCTAGAGGACGATTCAGACCTTTATGACATCCTCGGTCAGATGGGAATCAAGACCATACACGAGGTAGGGAGAAAAGAAACCCTCGAAGAATACATGGATATGGGCGGAGCAGATTTCAATATCATACTTCATCCAGAGGCTAGAAAGGCAGCATTCACACTTGAGTCAAAGCTCGGAATCCCTTACGTGGAGCTGACTAGAGTATATGAAATAGATAGAATCAAGCGTCAATATGCGTTGTTCGCTTCGGCTCTCGGAGTAGAAATTGATGATTCGGAATACTTCCGTGAGGCTAGCGATGCGTGCCTAAGACTTCAGCAGCTGTGTGAAGGAAAGACATTTGCAATAGGACAGGTTGTAAATGGAAACTCAATTGAGATGGCGCTAGCACTCGAGAAACTGGGATTACGCATTAAGTCGGTGTTTGCGAATATAAGCGAAGATGACTTTCCTTTTATTAGAGAACTAGCTAGTTACAACCCAGACCTCAAGGTGTACTCGACTATGTCACCGACAATGATGAACTACGATGGCTCAGAAAAAGTCGATATTTCAATCGGTATAGATGCACAGTTCTACTATCCAGAGTCGATAAATGTGCACTGGAATAACGAAATCCAGCCGTTTGGATATAAGGGACTTGTACACTTTGTGGAGGCTGTAGAGAGGAGGCTTGCTGATGAAAGGGCTTAGAAAGTATCTATCGCCATTTACGCCAGACCAGTCTGGTGCGGTCTCTGTGCTGTTTCACTACGGCGGTATGCTGATAATCATGGATGCTGGTGGCTGCGTTGGAAATATCTGCGGATACGATGAGCCACGTTGGGATAAGAAAAAGAGTGCGATATTTAGTGCAGCTCTTCGTGATTTAGATGCGATTCTCGGCCGTGACGAGCTTCTCATCCAGAAGACTAAGGAAGCACTCGGAGATATAGACGCTAAATTCGTCGGCCTAATTGGGACACCTGTACCAGCCGTTATAGCTACTGACTATAGAGCGCTAAAGCGCCTGATGGAGACTGACTACGAGGTGCCAGTTGTGCCTGTTGAGACTAATGGAATCGATATGTATGACGAAGGTGTTAGCAGGGCGTTTCTACAGATACTCAAGAACTACTTGTATGAAGAGGGAGGCTCAGGAGCGAGATTTATCGCAAATGGCAGTCTTGAGCAAAAAGCCATTAGCTTGGAAGAGCTAGAAAAGCTAGGAAAACTGGGCAGGATTGATAAGAGTAACGCGTCCGAAAGAGTTGGAGTAATAGGCTTTACGCCGCTGGACACTCCTGGAAGCGGCGACTACGAAGATATGGTGACAGCACTTCGTGAGCAGGGCGTGGATAGCCCGATTATCTACGGCATGAATGATACGCTCGAAGATGTGGCTGCCGCTGCACATGTGGATAGAAATATCGTCGTATCTCCAGGCGGTGTAAAGCCTGCGAGATGGCTAAGAGATAAATACGGCGTACAGTATGAGATATGCTATCCGCTGCCACAGGAGCGTTCAGATGAGTTCACCCATAAGGTGATGGAGCACAAGCCTAAGAAGGTGCTGATCGTGCATCAGCAGGTTTTGGCAAATTCTCTTAGAGACGTGATTCTAGAAGCTTCCAAGGATGAGTCATTAGAGCACGTAGACGTCGCGAGCTGGTTCATGATGAGCAAAGAGGTTCGTCAGGAGCATGATGCTAAGTTAAATGAAGAGGATGAGCTCATGAAGCTCGTAGATGCAGAAGGGTACGATATAGTGATTGGTGATCCGCTAATCAAGAGGGCGCTTCCTGGATGGAAGGGTACTTTCCTCAGTCTTCCTCACTTCGCAATTTCGGCTTCTCTGTACTCATCGAGCTCAGATGAAGAATACTGGCAGAAAGCCGGAGATGTAGTGAAATAGATAGATATTGGTGATTACAATTGGTATGTAGATTAATTAGGATTTATGGAATAGTTCAGGGCGTTGGCTTTAGACCCTTTGTGAGTAGACTTGCGGATAGATATGGCATATCTGGAAGTGTCTGTAACAAGGGCTCTTACGTTGAGATAATCGCAAGAGCAGATGAGCCCGTAATCGGCGATTTTGTACATGCCATAGAAGCAGAAGCGCCAGAGCGGTCTGCAATCGTCAAGGTTAAGGTTATGGATTATCCTCTGGATATAGAAGCTCAATCAGGCTTCGAGATTGCACTGAGCAAGCATGAGGATGGGCAGATATTCGTATCGCCTGACATAGCAACTTGCCCGGACTGTGCAAGGGAACTGTTTGATAAGAATAACAGGAGGTATCTCCATCCGTTTATAAACTGTACTCAGTGTGGTCCGCGTTTAACTATTCTCGACTCGATGCCATACGACCGAGAGAAAACCAGCATGGCTGGTTTTCCGATGTGCGAGGCCTGCAGTGATGAATATACCGATATGGATTCGAGACGCTACCATGCTCAGCCTGTATGCTGTAACGACTGCGGGCCGGAGCTCTACACCCTCGTGGGCGGGGCAGATGGTACTGGGCGCCCCGAGGGTGCATATGGCGCGGCGGCGCTTCTAGAGACCAGGGCTGTGATCAGGAATGGCGGCATAGCCGCCATCAAGGGAATCGGCGGTTTCCACCTCTGCTGCGACGCCGCAAGCGAAGCAGCGGTCCAGCGCCTCAGACAGCTGAAGGCGCGCCCGATGAAGCCGTTCGCAGTGATGATGCGGGATCTCGAAGTGGTCGGGCGCGAATGCAGGCTGGAGCCAGAGATGGAGCCGCTGCTTACCGGCCCGCAGAAGCCGATAATACTGATTCCTAGACGTCACGATTCAGTTGAGTCGGCAGAGCTTGATTCCAATATACAAGAAGAAATTAAGACCAACAGCCAGATACGGCATAGATTAAGAATCGCAGCATCCGTAGCACCTAACAATCCAAATTTAGGGGTGATGCTGCCATATACACCAGTTCATATGCTCCTCTTCGATTATCCTGATGATGAGACAATATCTGATATTCTGGTGATGACTAGCGGAAATCCATCTGGAGCTCCGATATGCATGAACGATGAGGAAGCGCTTAAGTATCTATCGCCGATGTGCGATATCATACTTTCCAACTCTAGGGACATACGGATAAGAGCGGATGATACGGTTATGGCATTTTACAGAAGTAAGCCTTATATGATTAGAAGGTCGAGAGGATATTCTCCGCTTCCAATAGTAGCGAAGAGAGAAAGCTCGTACGCGGCGCTCGGAATAGGTGGAGAGTTAAAGAATGCATTTTGCCTAGGCGATAAGGGGCTTTTTTATCCATCACCATACATAGGTGATATGGCGGATATGAGAAGTGTGAGGGCGCTTGAAGCGGCAACAACTCGTATGGAAAGGCTACTAGAGATTCAGCCAGATATAATAGTGGGAGATATGCACCCAGGCTATAACACGAGTGAGATGGCTAGGGTGATTGCAGAGAGAGAAGGCGTTCCAGTTATGGAAGTGCAGCATCATCATGCACACATGGTATCGTGCATGGCAGAGAACGAATACGAGGGAACAGCTCTGGGAGTGACCTTTGACGGAACTGGATACGGTCCAGATGGAACTATCTGGGGCGGCGAATTCCTGCTTGGAGATGAGAGCGGCTACGAGCGTGTCGGCAGTATAGCGCCGTTTATACATGCTGGCGGAGATATCGCCTCTAGGGAGGGATGGCGAATCGCATACTCCATGATTAGCACAGCGCTCGGAAGCGAGGCGGCCAACCGCATAGGAGAGACACTCGGACTCGGAGACGAGAAGGGCAGGCAGAGCATCGACTTCATGCTCGGAAATAATATAAATACAGTGAAGTCAACAAGCGCAGGCCACCTCTTTGACGCAGTAAGCGCAGTGCTCGGCATAAAGTCAGCCAGCACCTTCGAAGGCGAGGCCTCGATGGCGCTCCAGTTTGCAGCTGAACGCGCCGAAGTACAAGGAATAAGCCTAGCGCCTTACGAGGGCAGGCTGATGAATATCGACGAAGAGCAGTTCGAACTGTGCACAGACACCTTGCTCATGGAACTAGCTGCAAGGAGTCTGGCAGATCAAGATACTGACCAGCTGGCATACTTCTTCCATAAAGCGCTGGCAGACATGATCGTAATCGCGTCCTGCTACCAGCGTACAAGGTGTGAAGTGAACGTTGTTGCCCTATCAGGCGGAGTATTCCAAAACCTACTACTTCTAAAACTAGTGGATGATGGACTTGAACGAGAAGGCTTCAAAGTGCTGAAGCACGGAGTCGTACCGACTAATGATGGTGGCATAGCGCTTGGTCAGGCAGCTGCAGGAATAGCGGCGCTTCGGGATGAAGAACAAAATAAAGAACAATAAGAAGAACAATAAATAGTACAGTCACATGACTGAACATGGGTATAAAATATATAGAGATTAGAAAATGACGGAGGTGCACATATGTGCGTGGGATTGAGAGCAAAGGTTGCTAATATAGAGAATAATATGGCTGTCATCGATGCTGGCGGCGTTAAGAGAAAGGTTTCTGCGGAGCTGATTTCAGACCTAGCCCCTGGAGATTATGTGATGGTGCACGCAGGTCTTGCTATTGCAAGAGTTGCAGCAGATGAGGTGGCAGAAGCAGATAAGGTAATGGAGGAGCTGAATGACAATTAACGAGAGTGCAAAAAAAGCTCGCGACATTGTTACCGCTTACGACGGCCCGAAGCTTAGAATCATGGAAGTCTGTGGAACTCATACGCATGAGATTTTTAGACTTGGAATCAGGAGACTTCTACCGGATAATATCGAGCTGATTTCAGGACCAGGATGTCCAGTCTGTGTTACGCCAGTTTCGTATATCGACGAGGCGGTCATGCTGGCGCTGGATAAGAAAGCGACAATAACGACTTTTGGAGATCTGATTAGAGTTCCAGGAACGGAGATGAGCATTGCAGGAGCTCGCAGCAAGGGGGCGAAGGTAAGTGTTGTATACTCGCCGCTCGACTCGCTAGAGTATGCCAAGGAGCATCCAGATGAGCAGGTCGTATTTCTAGCGGTCGGATTTGAAACGACAACACCAGGAAGCGTGATGGCGGTGCGAGAGGCAAAGGCACAAGGAGTTCAGAATTTCTCGATACTAACAGCTAACAAGACGATGTATAACGCGTATCTAGCGCTCAAGGGCAGTGCTGATGCATTTCTGTATCCAGGCCACGTGAGCACGATGACTGGCATGGAGGAATACTATAAACTCCGTGATGAACACGGAATATCTGGAGTGGTTGCTGGTTTCTCTGGCTCCGAGGTGCTGACAGCGCTAGCGGTAATCATCAAGAAGATAGAAGAGAACAAACCTTTCGCAGTAAATTGCTATCCAGCAGTGGTAACTGAAGAGGGAAGTCCTGCAGCTAGAAAACTCGTCGAGACAGTCATGGAGCCTTGCGATTCAGAGTGGAGAGGGCTCGGCGTTATAGAGAAATCAGGTGTTGAGCTTAGGCCAGAGTATCGCGATTACGATGCTAGATATAAGTTCAATCTTCCAAAGATAGAAGGTAGACCAAATCCAGCATGTAGATGCGGAGAGGTGCTACTCGGCAAATGCAAGCCTTACGACTGCAAGGTATTCGGTAAGGGCTGTACGCCAGAGCATCCGATAGGAGCGTGTATGGTTTCTAGCGAAGGCGCATGTTCGGCATTTTATAAATACGGAGGCGATATATGGAACAAACAATAACCCTCGCGCACGGTGCAGGTGGGAAGCAGACGAATGACCTGATCGGTGGGATTTTCAAGAAATATTTTGACAACAAATACTTAACGGCGGACGATGCGGCAGTACTGCCACCTCCAACCGGAAGGATGGCGATGTCCACGGACGGATTTATCGTATCTCCTGCAGAATTCCCTGGTGGTAATATCGGAAAGCTCTCGATATGCGGTACGGTAAATGACCTCGCATGTATGGGCGCAAAGCCACTCTATATCTCTTGTGCATTTGTAATAGAGGAAGGCTTCCCAGTTGAGAAGCTGGACCGCATTGCTAAGGCGATGGCTGAGACGGCTCACGAGGTTGGCGTTTCAATCGTATCAGGCGATACCAAGGTTGCTGGCAAAGGGCAGGTGGATGGCGTGTTTATCACGACCACTGGCGTAGGCGAGATAATGGAAGGCGTTAATCCAGCTGGTGCAAACGCTGAACCAGGCGACAAGATCATCGTGACTGGAGACGTTGGCCGTCACGGCTGTACGATTCTACTCGAGAGGGACAGATTCGGCATGGAGGCAAATGTGACTAGTGATTGTGCGCCTCTCTGGAATGCTGTAAATGCTGCACTTGAGGCCGTCCCAGACATCCATGTTATAAGGGATGCGACGCGCGGTGGAGTTGGAACTGTGCTCTATGAGATTGCAGATCAGAGTGATGTCGGAATAAAGCTAGATACTGAGTCAATTCCTGTAAATCCTGAAGTCGCTGGTGTCACGGGCATGCTCGGTCTAGAGCCACTCTATCTCGCGTGCGAGGGTAGACTGGTTATGTTCGTCCCTGCAAAATCCGCTGACGCTGTACTCGCAGCACTGCACAGCTCCGAACATACAGAGGGTGCGGTGGTAATAGGCGAGGTGATTAAGGAGATGCCTGGTCACGTTGTGATGACAACGGAAATAGGCACTGAAACGCTGTTGCCACCTCCAAGCGGAGAGCTGCTGCCGAGGATTTGTTAGCAGGATTGATAAACTAACGAAATCAAAAAATCTTAGTTAATAGAAAAAAGTACTAGACAAGTCCTGATATATTATGTATACTAATTCGTGTCGCACTCGTGACACGAATATATGCCGCATTGGTCAAGAGGTTAAGACGCAGCCCTCTCACGGCTGAATCTCGGGTTCGATTCCCGGATGCGGTACCAAGAAAAATAGAGAAAAGCTAAAAGCCTTGTAACTACAGCAGTTGCAAGGCTCTTTTCTTTTTCGCCTATATTGCAGGTGTCCTAAATTGACCCGTTTTGTCGTGCCATGTGTGACATATGTCACATTGAGGGAGTGTAAATTTATGCATAATCGGTGTATATTGCAGTTTTTTCGTTATGTTCGTAAATAAATGCAATATCACTCCAATACTTTTCTAACATAGGGAGTACCTTTACAGCTTCCTCGTATCGGCTATGCGTGTAGCGGTCTGTCATTCCCTCAAGGGAGTGTCCCGCTATTCGCTTAATATTTGCGATTGTCATGCCTGGAATATGCGCAAGGTCAGTTACATAGCTGTGCCTAAAGCAATACGGTTCTAGGTCGGATTTTGGCAGTTTAAGGGCATCCTGCAACTTCTTAAAAGACCTAGTGCGTTGATTAGCAGATAGTTTGCAGATATATTCGTTACCAAAGCCCTTATTACTGATTAGCAGACGGTCGCGGAGCGATTCTGGGAGGGGCACATATCGTTTTGCGTTTTTATTCTTCGTTCCGTCAACATATAGGTACCCTTCGCCTATATCCTTGTAACGAACTCTAGCGGTTTCACCTGGTCGAAGTCCGCACAGTATAACTAGATCTAGCCAAAGCATATGCCCTACATAATTATTGCGCTCTAGGATAGTTGCCTCACGTCTTATCTTCTGCGGTGTAGCATCTGGGCAAGATACATACTCGCATGGGTCTTTACTGCATAGATCGTTTGCGAGAGCGAGACGGAATAGTTGCCTCAGTGCCGCAAGTACATTCTTAACATGACCTTTTGTGTGTCCTTTAGCTGCATTCTCGAGCACCATTGTGATATGCAGCTCTTTTACATTAGCTACTCTCATTCCGCCTATAAGAGGAAGTATGTAATTATTAGTTACAGACTTGCGACCGTCAATAGTCTTCTGTGTTATGCTCGTCTTTGCATCTAATCGGTCGTACCAGAGCTCGGCTAGCTCGTTAACGGTAATAAAACGACCAACATGTACACCGTGTTCGAGCTCCCACTTCATGCGCTCACGGTTTGCAATCGCCTCTTCAAGTGTGCGCCCTTCGGCAAAATATCGCTTGCCGTTATGGGTAAATGTCTTTCTAATCCTCTTTTTCATCGAAATACTCCTTATTTTGGGCACAAAAAGCACCACTTTGATATACGTGTTGTAATTAAGTGGCGCTACTGGTACAATATCAATTGATATAGTGTTGTTGGTATTGTACCAATAGCTCCGAATCGCTCCTATTGCAGTAGGGGCGTTTTTTTATGTTAACGTTTTAAGCGACGGATTATCTATAAGTGATTTCATTTGTGATCTAGCAAACTCTCTGAGTTTTAAAAGACGTTCGTATTGAGATAATCCCTCTTTTATAAGTTGGGCATTGTAGCTTTCGAGATTGGTTAAGACTATAAGCTGCTCTATAGTAGCGGAATCACGGATATTTTCTGATTTAGCTTTATCTGGATTTGCGATACGCCATTCTTTTGCGGTCATTCCAAATAAAGCTACATTTAACACATCGGCTTCGTTAGCATATACAATGCCGTGTTGCCCCTTTGGAAGCTCGCTTGATATTAAATTTTCTTGTATAGCGTCTGTGTGAATCTTGTAGTTCGTTTTAGATAGAACCCTACGCAGATTCCAATTTAAAGAAAGACGGTTGTTCTCATCTTCTTTGAGTCGCTGATAATCCTTTATTATGTATAGCTTGAATTCTGGAGAAATCCAAGAGGCGAACTCGAATGCTATATCTTTATGAGCGAAAGTTGCTGCATATCTGCCTGCTTTTGTTCGTATACCTAGTGCGTTTGTTTTCTCAATCCAACGTTTAGGAGTCATGATAAAACCATTGGTACCAGCGTCTTCCATAATTCTATCGAATTCGATGGAATTAAAATCAATATTGTTTAAGTGTTCCCACACGCCTAAAAATTGAAGAGTGTTTTTACTTCTCAGCCAATTTTGGATTGCGTAGCTTGGATATTCACCGTCTTTTTTCTTGGCTATATCGGTGAGTGATATATAATCTTCATTATCACCTTTAGAGATGACAGTTATCTCATAACCCTGTATATCCATCTTTTCTTGATACTCTTTAACCATATACACCTCCTGCTAAACGAGTATTATCAACCTTAAAGATATGAAAAGATAAATCTTTTACAAAAAAAATCACTAAACTGGGACTCCATTTCATTACCTCCTATAATGCATTATCGTTACGTTATAAATACCTCGCACACGAATCTATGATTTCAGAAGCATAGTCATATATATCATCTACATTTTTAATGTTATATCGAATTTCCTCTTTATTTTCCCCAGCAACTACTATATATTTTACGGATTTTTGTAAATATACACGACATATCCATTTTCTTGTATTATTGTCAAGCAATATACCAAAATATGCACGGGTATCTTTATAAAATATACGATTGCTGTCAACTGTTTTGCGTAGTATTGCTTTTATGATGGCAAACGCTTCAAGTTCTTCAAGTGTTGTCTCTATCTCTTTACTGTTGATTTCCTCTTTTATTTCTTCAGAAATTGATTTTTCAGACGCTTCATCCTCATCCTTTGTGAGAGCTATTTTTATACGACTATTTAAAAGATCATTTACATATTGAGAACCAGCCTTCTTGACTATTGGTGTAAATTTTTCAACGACATTTTGCGTTTTTGCTCCCTGATATATACCCGAATTTAAGATACTTTTTACGAACTCAGGTGAGGGAGATTCCATTTCTGTAATAAACCAATCTTTTATCAATTTGCTATACTTCAATATCTCGGCACTGTCTAATATGCGTGATACATCAACTGCATCTTTTGTGAATTTTTGTAGTTCAGGAATGTCTCTATCAAGTAGGTTCTCTAAATCTATTGTAAGAAATGGGGTAGAATCCATTTTATTTTTTTGGTCTAAGTCACTATAAAATTTGTATATAACTCCATTAGTGAGAATTCCAAATCGTGCATCAGTAGTCCCAAAATATCTGTACAGTTGTGAACTATGACGATCAAGGTTGTCCTGTACGCTTTTACACTCAACCAAAATAAGCGGCTTATCATCAATGATGATAGCGTAATCTACTTTTTCCCCTTTCTTTATCCCTACATCTGCCGTATACTCCGGAACAAATTCAAATGGATTCAAAACATCATACCCCAAGACTTTAAAGAAGGGCATAATCAAAGATTGCTTTGTTTGCTCCTCGTTTTGAACAACATTTTTATACTTTTGCACGTGATTAATATGTTCCTTTAATAAATCAGCAAACTCCATAATAGTCTCCTTTCGATTTAAAGCGGTAATAAAAAATATAGTGGTCCCATATACCCTTTTATAAACATTAATTAAACATACTTATGCAGCACTCCGACGCACCGCCCGATTATTCTCACATCCTCATAATCAGTAACCATTGCATGATATTCAGAATTACAAGGATTAAGTATCAATGTGTCACCGTCCTGCGTAACTCTCTTTAGAGACGCTTCATTGTAATCCAATCTTTCAATAGCGTATATTTGATCTTGAACAAAATCATAAGATTTTGAAATAAAGACTATATCACCATCATATATATTGGCTCCAATCATACTGTCCCCGTGTACCTTCAGGCAATAATCCGCTTTAACATCTGTATCCACTATAAATGTGCCTTGGTAATCATCTTCGCATACTACACCATCTCCTGCGCATATAGTACCCATGATAGGGAGCTTGTGTGCTGCAGGTAGAATGATATTCGATGGAAGAGGACGGTCTGATTGAACAAATTCTTTGTTGTGTTCCTCTATAAGATCAGATTTTTCTATATTAAAATAATTAGCCATTAATTCAATTTTATCAATTCTTGGATAAGTATTGGCCTTTATCCAATCCGCAAAGGTGGTGTATTTTATTCCAAGATCATGGCAAATATCATTTCTGGTTTTGTTATACAAATCCATGTAGTATTGAATATTCTTCGCCATTATTTTTTTGTTACCTAATTGTGTGCTCATTATCCATCTCCTTTTGATATGAAAATAATACGCTAATCTCGTAAAGAATACAATAAATTTTTGAAAAAATTACGAAAAAACCGTTGACAAGACGGTTTAACCGTAATATACTCCACTTATCAAATAAAGAAAAAGCGAGGTGAGCAAAATTGAAAAATGATAAACTGACGCTTAAAGCAGTCAGAGTTTTGAGAGGTTACACACAGGTTGAGGCAGCTAAATTGATTGGAATTAGCCCAGATACTCTATCAAATTATGAATGTGGCAAGAGCTATCCAGATATTCCGATTCTCAAAAAGATTGAAGAGGTGTATCAGATTAGCTACAACGACATTATTTTTTTAGTTTAAAATTACGGTTTAACCGTACAAGAAAGAGAGAAACGTGAACTTAAAGCTATAAAAACGCAACAGAAAGGAGGAATGGAATGAAACAAGGCGCGATGTCAGTAAAGTTAGTAAGAGTGATTAAGGAAGTTAGTGCGGTCGGAGCGGGAACAAAGGAAGACCCCGTACGAGAAAGGACTCAATACTGGGGTCTTGATGGGACTCTGTTATTCGCTATTGACTCTGCGAATTTAGAAGAATCTGAGCATCCTCAAAGATTAATTCATCGTCGATAGAAGCTACAACAGTTTTCAAGTTATTACCTCCTATACAGGGGATTATACAGCAAAACAGAAAGGAGGTGCAGCATGGAATCTTTAAAAATACTGGGGCAAGTACACACCATAGAGGTTGTAGACGAAATTAGTAAAAGCGATTTGCTTAACGGGATGATTGATCACGATAACCAGATTATATACATCCGAAACTCACTTCCAGAGGCAAAAAAGAAAGAAGTGTTATTGCACGAAGTTATACACGGCATATCAGAAGCTCTAGACATGGACTTAAAAGAAAAAGCCGTACAGATGCTTGCACGCTCGCTGTACGACTTCCTGACTACCAATCAGATTATTTCTTCTTGGATGGTCTCTGTGAAAGAGCAGACCCCGCAGCAGTCTTAGATGACTTGCTAGTGCGTCCATCTCTTAACACTTTAGATGCAGCTGAAGCTGCACGTTTAGAAGTAACCTTTGACTTCGACATTTTATCACCTCCTTTCGAGGTGAGTATATCACAACACTATATCAAGGAGGGAACACATGGACACTCAAACACTTACAAGAGACATTAAGAACGAAGTCGGCAATTGGCCGAACGTCTCCCAGATAGCTCGGTATCTCGGCAAGTCGAGGGAATATGTTAACGAGCTTATGAGAGACTGCGATCACCTCACTAGGGGCGGGGCGAAACAATACCTAGCCGCAGATGTGGCAAAGAGAATTATGCAGAAGAGAGTCTGCTAGGAGGTACGAGAATGTTTAAGTCGGTTAAAGAAGTCATGCACCAGGCGTGCAGGGAGAATGGTAACACGCCTATACAGGAGCTAATCGGATGTATCAGCTTTGCGGCACTTATCCCGACACTGTGGCTGCTCCTGTACATGCTAGGAGCGAAGTAAATCAATGAGTATTAATCAACTCAACATCTATGGGTCTGATAAAGTACAAGTTGCCATTGATAGGCTGCGAGCTTTCGAACCAAAAGAAGGCTACTATCTTTGTTTTAGCGGAGGCAAGGACAGCAGCGTAATCAAGGCGCTGGCTGATATGGCAGGAGTTGCCTATGACGCACATTATAACTGCACAGGCATAGACCCAACAGAGGCGGTGAGATTTATAAAAGAGAAGCATCCCGATGTTGAATTCGAGTATCCGTATGACGATAGGGGAAAGCGAATCACCATGTGGAATCTAATTCCCAGGAAGAAGATGCCGCCAACAAGGCTTGCGAGATATTGCTGCCAAGAACTGAAGGAAGTTGGCGGCGTGGGGAGATTTGTAATCACAGGAGTCAGATGGGCAGAAAGCGCCAAAAGAAAAAACAAGCGCAATCTTGCCGAAGAACATATGAAATCTGGGAAAAGACGAATGTCGACAGATAACATCGCAGATGCACCAATGTTCAAGTTCTGCTACGAATACCATAAAAAAATCCTGAACCCTATTATCGATTGGACAGATGAAGAGGTATGGGAATTTATAAGAGAATACAACGTTCCGTACTGCGAACTATACGATAAGGGGTTCAAGCGAATTGGCTGCATAGGTTGTCCCATGTCAACTAAAGCAAAACAAGAGCTTGACGCATATCCGAAAATAAAAAAGCTTTATCTAAAAGCTTTTGAAGAAATGATAAAAGCAAGGCGAAAATCGGGACTAAAAACTGATTGGGAGACAGCAGAAGAAGTAATGAAGTGGTGGCTAAAGGGCAAGAGGTAAGGAGGAGCAATGTCGAGAGTAAATCGGTTAAGAGAGTTATTGAGAGAGTTGTCAGAACTAGATCAGCTCTGGGCACAAGGTCACAGAGCCGACGCTTTCCAGGATTATCGAAAGTTTTTGTTGGATGAAATAGCAAAGCTCAAGGATGGGGGAGAGGTAACAAATGAATAAATCAGAGGTTGAACGCAGAACAAAAGAGATTGTAAGCGAGCTATCAATTATCGACAGCTTCCTGGAGGAAGGCAATATATGCCAGCCAAAATGGTGGCTAAACATGGAATATTCCATGTATGGGGTTGTAGGCTTTATCAAAAAAAGCCGAACGTTAAAAGTACCCAACGGACTACATATGATGTTTGATGAGACAATCACTAACTACCGAGCTGAACTTATACAGGAGTTGGTAGAGCTCAACAAGGGGGCAACTAATGATAATTAAGGCATTCATAGTTTGCATGGTGCTAGTCGGCATCACGCTAGTAATCACAGAAGTGCACCGATATCAGGTGTACAAGGAAGATATAGAGAGGGAGGACGAATAATGATATCTGATGAAAAACTACGCCACTATGCGGTTAATTTTCTTAAAGATGAAATAGCGGCAATTGATAAAACTCTTAAGAACGTAAGAACTGAAGGTGAAAAAGATCTCTTGCAGAATCTACAACGAGATTTACGTCACGACTTAGAGGAAATAGAGAGGGAGGCGAACAATGAATAACCTAGGACTCGAACCTAAACATGAAAAGCGTGGAAGACTATATCACTTCTTCAAGGACATTCTAGGCGAAGACAAAACTCGTCCTAGAACTGAGTGCAATTGGATTGACCCAAGGCTTGACAAAGAGCCAACAGATGAAGAGATGAAGGCAATTGTCGACAGGTACGTAGATGATCCAGACGACGTGCTGCCACTGGTAGAGTAGGTGGCGGTTATGAAGGTGACTATTGTAAGAGACTGCTCTGATAAAGAGGATTTTGAAAAACTTCACAGAGCACTGAAAGGATTAAAGGCAAATGAAATTAATTTTAGAACTATCAGCAGAAGAAGCAGTGAAAGCTATAGAAAATCGAACATTAGTAGCACTCGCTAATTCACTTAAATCAAGGCAGGAGGAATCTAGCAATGAGCAAGATAAAAATTAATAAGCTTGAAATTGAAAATGTAAAGAGGGTTAAGGCTGTAAAATTTGAGCCTACAGCAAATGGTATTACCGTCATTGGTGGTGATAACGGACAGGGAAAAACAAGTGTACTAGATAGTATTGCCTGGGCACTTGGAGGTAATAAATTTAGACCTTCACAGCCCGTTCGAGAAGGATCTGTTATACCTCCTAATCTACACATCGTTATGAGTAATGGACTTGTTGTTGAAAGAAAAGGTAAGAATTCAGATTTGAAAGTTATTGATCCGGATGGTAACAAGGCAGGACAACAGTTACTAGACTCATTCGTTGAGGAACTGGCATTAAATCTTCCTAAGTTTATGCAGCAGGCTAATAAAGAAAAGGCCAATACACTACTGCAGATTATAGGTGTAGGAGAACAGTTAGTTGCTCTAGAAAAAGAAGAACAGGATGCATATAACCGTAGACACGCTATCGGTCAGATTGCTGACCAGAAAGAAAAGTTTGCAAAGGAACAAGAGTATTATCTTGATGCACCAAAAGAACTTGTATCTGCATCGGATCTAATAAAGCAGCAGCAGGAAATACTGGCCAGAAATGGTGAGAATCAAAAGAAAAGGGAGAACCTAGCATCAATACAAAAATTGCATGAGGAAGCGGTAGATAGGGTTGAGATGCTAAAAAGGGAACTTTCAAATGCTGAAAATGAACTTGCGAAAGTAATAGGAGATTTAGCAACTGCTAACAAATCCGCTAAAAACCTAATTGATGAATCAACTGAGGAGCTCGAAAAGAGCATAACAGAAGTTGACGAAATCAATAGGAAAGTAAGAGCTAACCTCGATAAGGATAAGGCTGAGGAAGATGCTAGAGATTACAGAGAAGAATATGACGCACTAACTACAGAAATAAATGAAATCAGGAAGAGGAAAACAGCTCTGCTAGATAATGCGGATTTACCGTTAGAAGGATTATCCGTTGAAGATGGAGATCTTATTTATAACGGATTCAAATGGGATAACATGAGTGGTTCAGAACAACTAAAAGTAGCAACTGCCATTGTCCGCAAACTAAATCCAAATTGTGGATTCGTCTTAATAGATAAGCTGGAGCAGATGGATGTAACAACTCTAAATGCATTTGGAGAATGGTTAGAATCAGAAGGACTACAAGCTATTGCTACGAGAGTAAGCACAGGAGACGAGTGCTCAATCATCATCGAAGATGGGTATATAAAAGCTCAAGAACCAACTGTTGAAAATGCTCCAGGTGTTGCTGAATATCCACAGACAAAATGGGAATTTTAGGAGGTACTAATGAATATAACAAGAGGAAAAATCGCAAAAGCTCAAAGGGTCGTTATATATGGTGTTGAGGGTATTGGTAAATCAACACTAGCATCTAAATTTCCTAATCCACTATTTATAGATATCGAAGGATCTACAGGAAACATGGATGTTGCTAGGCTAGATAAACCAACAAGCTTCTCTATGCTCGTTAACGAAGTTAATTTCGTAAAAGCTAATAAAGAGGTTTGTGACACGTTAATTATTGATACGGCTGACTGGATGGAAAAGTTAATCATCGAGCAGATATGTCAAGCTCATAATAAGACAGACATTACTCAGTTTGGCTATGGGGATGGATTTGTAAAGCTTGAGACTGAAATAGGAAGATTTTTAAATCTACTTTCTGATCTTGTTGAGATGGGAATCAACGTTGTACTAACGGCACATGCTATTATCCGCAAATTTGAACAACCTGATGAAATGGGAGCTTATGACCGATACGAACTAAAGCTAGGAAACAAGACCACTGCTAAAACTGCAGCTCTTGTGAAAGAGTGGGCGGATATAGTTTTATTCTGCAATTACAAGACACATGTATTCGCTACTGACGACAAAGGCAAAAAACATAAGGCACAGGGTGGAGAACGAGTAATGTATGCAGAGCATCATCCATCATGGGATGCTAAAAATCGTCATGGGCTGCCATTCGAAATGCCTATGGATTACAAGAATATTGCTCATATATTTAATAAAGCAACGCAGTCAGCAACACCAGAAAGCGCTGCTCCTACATGGACACCAGGAGGTGGGGCTGTTGATGACTCAATGCCACAATCAGCAGAAGTAGCTGGTGAGCAAAAGGCAGAATCAGAACCACAAAAGACGGATGATAACAATAATAAGGTTTATGAGATGCCACCAAGCATCCCTAAAAGTGTCCAGGACCTGATGAAGTCGGACAATGTATCAGTTGAACAACTTAGCGAGTTCTGGTCAAAAGCGGGGCATTTTCCAAAAGATATGCCTATCCAGAATATACCGACTGAATACTGGAATATGCTCAGTGCACACTGGAATAAAGTTATTGAAACTGTTAATTAAAAGGAGAAAAAAGAAATGGAAAACAATTACGCAAGAGAGTTTGATTGGAATGACGAGATTGCCCAGGATAGTGAATTTTTACTACTGCCTGAAGGAGATTATTACTTCACTGTAGAGAGTTTTGAAAGGGCAAGACATACACCTTCAGCTGGTGGTAAGTTGCCACCTTGCAACAAGGCAATAATCAATATCGTGATTAGTACAGCAGATGGTGATGTTAGGCTAAAGCACAATTTATTCTTACATAGCTCAACAGAAGGATTACTTTCAGCATTCTTTGGAGCTATTGGTTTAAAGCAAAAGGGACAGCCTTTGAAAATGGATTGGAACGCAATCATAGGTAAGCAGGGTGTGTGCAAGGTAGGTCAGCGTGAGTATAACGGTAATAAGTTTAATGATGTTAAGCGCATGGTTTATAAAGAAGATGTTGATAACACTAAAGTTCTTAATACATCGAAAAATGCAGGTTTTCAGGAAGTCATGGATCCAGAAGCTTTCGCTTGGTAAAAGACAATGAAATTAAGAGATTACCAAGAAGAGGCTAGAGCCGCCATTAATTCAGAGTGGGATAGTGGAAATAAGAAAACTCTGTTGGTACTTCCTACAGGCTGTGGCAAGACGATTGTTTTCTCTAAGGTTATTGAGGATCGTGTAAGGCTGGGCGAGAGAGTTCTCGTCTTAGCCCATAGATCCGAATTACTAGATCAAGCTGCAGATAAGTTAAAGAAGGCTACAGGTCTTACTACAAGCACCGAGAAGGCGAGTGAAAGTTGCTTAGACAGTTGGAATCGTGTTGTGGTTGGTTCTGTCCAGACGCTACAGAGGCCTAAGAGGCTAGCAAACTTTGACAATGACTATTTCGACACAATAGTAGTTGATGAAGCGCATCACTGTATATCGGAGAGCTATCAGAGAGTTTTAACACATTTTGATAATGCAAAAGTACTTGGAGTTACCGCTACACCAGACAGAGGGGATATGCGTAATTTAGGCTCATATTTTGAAAGCCTGGCATATGAATACACTCTACCTAAAGCTATAAAGAGTGGGTACCTAAGTCCAATCAAAGCTTTAACTATACCTATTCAATTAGATTTGAGTAGTGTATCTATACAGTCAGGTGATTTCAAGGCAAGTGAGATAGGTACAGCACTAGATCCATACCTTGAACAGATTGCAGACGAAATGATTAAGTACTGCAGTGATAGAAAGACCGTTGTATTTCTGCCGCTAGTTAAGACCTCGCAGAAGTTCAGAGATATTCTAAACTCTAAAGGATTTAAGGCAGCAGAAGTGAATGGGGATAGCAAAGATAGGGCTGAGATTTTAGATGACTTTAGCCAGAATAAATACAATGTACTATGCAATTCAATGCTGCTCACGGAGGGCTGGGATGAACCTTCTGTTGACTGCATAGTTGTCCTTAGGCCAACCAAAATACGTAGCCTATATTCACAGATGGTTGGACGCGGAACGAGGCTATCAGAAGGAAAAGAAGAGCTTTTACTACTGGATTTTCTGTGGCACACAGAACGCCACGAATTATGTCATCCGGCTAGCCTTATTTGTGAAAATGAGGAAGTAGCAAAGAAGATGACTGAAAACATGGAGAGCCTTGCAGGTATAGAAATGGACATTCAAGAGGCAGAAGAAAAAGCTGCATCAGATGTCGTTACTCAACGAGAAGAAGCACTTGCACAACAGCTTGCTGAAATGAGGAAACGAAAAAGAAAGCTAGTAGATCCACTGCAATTTGAGATGAGTATACAGGCTGAAGATTTATCAAATTATGTGCCTTCGTTTGGTTGGGAAATGGCTCCGCCTTCTCAAAAACAAGTAAAGGCACTAGAAAAGTTAGGTATTTTACCTGATGAAATAGGCAATGCAGGTAAAGCATCAAAGCTTTTAGACAGACTAGATAAGCGAAGAGAAGAGGGATTAACAACTCCTAAACAAATACGATTCCTAGAGAGTAAAGGCTTCCAGCATGTAGGCACATGGCAGTTTGAAAGTGCAAGACATCTTATAGATAGGATTGCTGCTGGTGGCTGGAGAGTGCCAAGAAATATAGACCCTAAAACATATGTCCCTAATTAGTGGAGAGAGATAAGGCTATGGATAAAGAAAAAGAGAAACTTTATATTGTTTGCAATTCAGCGAAAGAAATAGCTCCAAGACATATACTGAGAATTTATAAGCGGAAATCAGATGCATATAAATTCTTGGGTAAGTATGTCTCAGAGCTAAATAATAGCACCTATACTGGATATCTAAGTATAGCAGAAAAGGTGGTAGGTGATAATGATGATTTAACAATTTTAGGAGAAAAAGATGGAATATAACAACTTTTTAGAATTATTAAATTACATACAGCCATCCTCTCTTGATTATCAGGAATGGATAAACGTGGGAATGGCTCTAAAACATGAAGGCTTTTCTGCGGATGTATGGGACGATTGGAGCAAAGCAGATAGAAGATATAAGCCTGGTGAATGTTATAGAAAGTGGAACACTTTCACCGGCACATCTTCACCTGTAACTGGCGGAACTATATACCAGCTTGCCGTAGATGCAGGATGGAAGCCTGAAAAAACATCCCATGAGCTAAATTGGGATGATGAGATAGATAAAGACTATCAGATTGTAGAAAAGGAATGGGTGGAAGGTATCGAAATAAAAGAACCTGACATCTGGAATCCTGTTAATGATCTCATTAAGTATTTGGAAATATTATTTGATAGTACTGAAAATGTCGGTTATGTAACTGAGGTTTGGGAGAAGGATGGTAAATATATGCCATCTAAAGGTAACTATGACAGAACCGCAGGACAGCTTATAGAACAGTTATCTAAGTGCGATGGTGATATAGGGTCAGTTCTTGGCGACTACAAAGAGGAAGCGGGAGCTTGGATTAGATTTAATCCGCTTGATGGTAAAGGCGTTAAGAATGACAATGTAACTGATTACAGATATGCATTGGTAGAATCCGATTCAATGGATCTAGATAAACAAAATGCACTCATTCGAGAGCTCGAGCTTCCGATTGCAACTCTCGTATATAGTGGTAAAAAGTCGCCACATGCGGTTGTAAGGATAGATGCTAGGGATTACACCGAATATCGCAAAAGAGTTGACTATATCTACTCTATTTGTAAAAAGAATGGGCTAGAGATTGATACTCAGAATAAGAATCCTAGTAGATTATCAAGAATGCCCGGAGTGATAAGAAATGGTCGGAAGCAGTTCCTAATTGATACAAATATAGGTAAGTCATCATATGAAGAGTGGTATCAGTTTATAGAGGATATTAACGACGATCTCCCGGACCCAGAGGGGCTTGAAGCTTATTGGGATGACATGCCAGAGCTAGCGCCAGAGTTAATACATGGAGTACTTAGACAAGGTCACAAGATGCTTATTGCAGGACCATCTAAAGCGGGTAAGTCATTCGCTCTAATAGAAATGTGTATAGCGATAGCAGAGGGTAACAAGTGGCTAAACTGGCAGTGTACGCAAGGTAGGGTTCTATATGTAAATCTAGAACTTGATAGAGCTTCTTGTTTACACAGATTCAAAGATGTATATGAGGCATTAAACATAGCCCCTGAAAACATCAATAATATTGATATTTGGAACCTCCGAGGAAAGACTGTGCCAATGGATAAATTAGCCCCTAAATTAATCCGTAGAGCGATTAAAAAGGACTACATAGCAGTTATTATTGACCCTATATATAAAGTGCTTACAGGCGACGAAAACAGCGCAGATCAGATGGCTCATTTCACTAATCAATTCGATAAAGTGGCTACTGAGTTAGGGTGCAGTGTTATTTATTGTCACCATCACTCTAAGGGTGCCCAGGGCGGTAAGAAGAGCCTAGATAGAGCTTCCGGAAGTGGAGTATTCGCTAGGGACCCAGATGCTCTTATAGACTTAATAGAACTTGAATTAACAGATGAAATATATTCAATGCAGCTTAATCAGGCTAAGTGTAAAGTCTATGAAAATGCAATTAAAAAGCATAATCCTGGCTATTACGAGGAACATGTAGGCATAGATGACACCATGAGTTTACCTCAGATGAGTGAGCACGCTAATAGGGCCTTAACTAAGTCTACACTTACAAAGTGTTCTATAGAATGTAACACTGCGGAGGAAAGAATTCGCACACTTAGCGCTTGGAGAATCAGTGGTACATTAAGAGAATTTGCCAAGTTTAAGCCTGTAGATATGTGGTTTAAATATCCAAAACATGAGATTGATGATGTAGGAATACTCGCAGATATTGAGATTGGTGATGATAAACCAGCATGGAAAAAAGCCGTTGAGAATCGTAAGAAAAATGCTAAACAGTCAAAGGAAAATAAACTAAATGAATTCGAAATTGAATTCGCTAATCTTGAGCTAGATGGTGAGGTTCTCATGTCTGAATTGGCAAATGCATTAGGATTATCTTCACACAGGCAGATTGGAATTTGGCTCGGTAATAGTAAAAAATCTAGACCCGAATACAAGGAAAGATTTGAGACTTATACAGGAGAAGATGGACAACGATATGTGAAAAGGAAAGATGTGTGAGGGGTACGGCAGACTATAAAATTATAGTTGGTTGTACCCGTATGTCAGACTATAAAATTTATAGTTCGCTGCATGTGTACGGCAGACCATAAATTTATAGTCAACCGCATGGGTACAGACCCCTATACTACGTATAGGTATTGTCATACCCCCATGCAAGCATGTACATACCCCTATGTGGTGGGGCGGATAATGCTGCCGCCCCGCCCACACATAGGGATAGTGATACATGCACCGCGCGAGAGGGAGGAGTCGAAAAGATGATTGAATTTTTTATGCCGATGATTCCGCCTAGTGTGACTCATCAGGAAAAGAAAGTGAGGGTAGTAAAAGGTAAGCCCATATTTTACGAACCCGATGCACTAAAGTCTGCTAGGGGTAAATTGATAGGTCATTTAGTACATCATGTACCAGAGCGGAAAATAACTAGGCCTATAAGGCTGGTAGTCAAGTGGTGTTTTCCGATTAGGCAGACTAAGTGTGATGGGCAGTATAAAGATACTAAGCCAGATTTAGATAATGCTCAAAAACTATTACAAGACTGCATGACCTATGTGGGATTTTGGAAAGATGATGCTCAGATAGCAAGTCTTATTTGTGAGAAGTTCTGGGCAAAGATTCCAGGGATTTACATCAGGGTTGAAGAGTTGGAGGAAGAAAGAACATGCTAATTAAACTAATAGCCCTAATGCTGCTGGGAGTAGTTGCCTTGGTGCAGCACTACAGGGGCAATATGGTAGCGGCTAACTGGCTGTATCTAGTGTTCGATATAGGGGTAATATACTTGATCATCATTCCACTACTGCATCTATTCATCGGACACAGGCAAGGGATGTATATAGCGGCAACGGCACTACTAGCGATAGTGATTATTACGGATATGGAGGTACGGAATGGCTAAATGGATATTAACCGCAGAAGAGTACGGTGCGTTCAGACACACAAAAGAGTATAAACCTATTCCAAATCCACACGGAGTAACGATAATCACAGAGCTCCAGGCAATCAGG
This sequence comes from uncultured Mogibacterium sp., assembly GCF_938041965.1. Lineage (GTDB taxonomy): Bacteria > Bacillota > Clostridia > Peptostreptococcales > Anaerovoracaceae > Mogibacterium. Next base: position 173,248 of record NZ_CALISE010000019.1, read on the forward strand.
CTGACTAGCGGCTGTAGGTGGGCGACTAGAGGACACTACGTATATGTAAGGGAACGCGAGACAGTGCGATTCGACACACTGCGAGAGGCTCAGCGATATGCAGAGCAGTTAGGAGGTGCAGAATGATTAACGAAGATTTGAAGCACATAGCCGATCACTACGGGTTAGAACATCAGCTAGGAAAGTGCAAGGAGGAGCTAAGCGAACTTATAAAGGCTATCGATTCGTTGGACGAAAGGGCAATTGTTGAGGAGGTAGCAGATGTCGAGATTATGATCTCGCAAATTAAGTATCTTATGCGAACCGAGCCAAGTGTGGAGATTTACAAGGACTATAAGATTACTAGACAGCTTAGACGAATATCAAGGGAGCAGAGTAATGAGCACGATAACTAAAGAGGAGTTATTGCGTATTCCTAGATTACGCAAGCACATTAAGCGCAAGATGCAGCGTATCGAGCTGTACGAGACGAGAGCAACTGGCGGAGCAATTGAGTACAAAGAGCGTGTACAATCAAGTGTGAACGACTCAGCTAGCGACTGTCTAAGTATGGCGGTTGACCTAAGGGCGGAAGTCGGGCGAGACATAGAGGAGCTGCATGTGCTAGTCGGCAAGGCTGCAAAACTAGCTGATTCGTTAAGTGACCCACTGGAGAGGGATATCGTGTATGCAATATACGTGCACGGCTTGCTGTGGAAAGTGGCTGCGGATATGATGAATTATTCGTATCAGAGGCTGTATCAAAAACATCAAGATATTCTCAAAAGATTAGAGGTCGTTTTACTTGATTAGAGGTACTATGTTGATTTATGATATACTCAAGCAAAGCTAGAGAGGGGGGAGAATAGACCCTCGCGGCACTGCTTGAAACAAATCCATTTAAAGTCAAACTTAATAAGGTGTTGCCCGATACCAGATGGTGTCGGGTTTTCGTTTGTGATATAATCGCAATATGAATTAAGTTGAGTTTTTATGGAGGTATTTTGAAAATGCTTTGGAATGTAGTTGGTAATGTTGTTGGTCTTGCTTGTTTGGGATTACTTGCCGTTATAACTTATTTTGTAAAAGATTTACCAGTTTATTTCAGAGAAATGAAACTCGAACAAAGTCGTGCGAAAAACAGTCAAGAGCTACTTCGCGAGGCATATTTCAGAGAAATTGGTGGAGAAGAAGTTGCACAAATTTTAAAAGACTGGTCGTCAACATTATTTCGTTTCAAAGATGATAATTTTGAAATCGACGACGAAGAAGATACTGATGAGGGAGAGGCATCTTCTGTTGAGGATTTGCTTTCTAGAACAGTATTATATGGATCTTCTCATACAATACATTTGTGCGCATTATATATGCAAGATTTGTATGAAGGTGTTCTTGATAGCGAAAAAGACGGGTTTGATTACGCGGGGTATAAAGCAATTTTGTATTCAGCTTTTATTATCTCAAGTTTAAAATTTGATTTTACTGGTTATGAAGTAGAACCTTTGAGATTTCTTGAGATGAAAATTAATGATCTTTCAGAGATAAAAGAGACACAAGCATTTAAAAAAGCTCTTGAAGATATCAAACGAGAAGCTAAAAGGATGTGATAACATGTTAATTCTTATGATTTTGGTTTATGTGCTGAATGAAAATCGTATTATAGACTTAAGTTCACCTAAGCTTATAATAACTGAAATTGTGCTAATGGTGTTATTTACTGTGGAGCTAAAGGTGGCGCATCATTTTATTATAAAAAGCACGAGATTTAAGAAGCGTTAAAACTTGCAAAGAGTCCTTCGGGGCTCTTTTTTAATACTTACAAAACGACGAAAAGAGAGGTGGTGAGGCTTGGCAAAGGAGAAGTACGAACTAGCTGAACAAGATTATATGAACGGCATGAAATATAAAGATATTGCCGATAAATATGGTGTTAGTCTCAACACGGTAAAGTCGTGGAAGAAGAGATATAACTGGGATAGAAAAGGGTGCACACAAAAAAAGAAAAAGGGTGCACACAAAAATGCTATTGCACAGCTTGGTAACAAGAACGCTACGGGACCTGCGGGCAACAAGAACGCCGAGAAGTACGGATTCTTTTCAAAGTATCTCCCGGAGGAAACACTTGATATCATACAGGCTGTTGAAAAGGCTAATCCACTTGACCTATTGTGGCATCAGATACAGATTGCATATGCCGCCATTATCAGAGCGCAGCGAATTGCGTTTGTGGAGAATGAATATGACAAGACAATTGAACAAGTAGAAGCTAAAAAAGGTAATATAGTCGGCGCAAAATGGGAAGTTCAACAGGCGTGGGATAAGCAGAATAACTTCCTCAAGGCACAAGCAAGGGCGCAGGGTGAGCTACGGAGCTTAATCAAGCAGTATGACGAGATGTTACACCGTGATTGGGATAAGGCAACGGAGGAGCAGAAATCAAGAGTTGAATATATTAAGTCAAAGACAGCTGCTGTCAATAAAGCTTTAACCGGAGAAGGGGCTATTGGTGGAAATATCACAGTTCAGTTTGTGGGGTATGATGACGTTGAAGAGTAAAAAGCAAGTTGATATCCCTAAGCTAGTCGGCAAGGGCTATGGTGAGTTTTGGAAGTTCAAAGGACGATATAGAGTCGTTAAGGGTTCCCGAGCCTCGAAGAAGTCAAAGACTACAGCGCTGTGGATTATCGCCTCAATGATGAGGTATCCGGAAGCTAACACTCTTGTAGTGCGTAAGGTATTCAGAACTTTACAGGATAGCTGCTATAGTGACTTAAAATGGGCAGCAAATCGGCTAGGGGTTTTGGATAAATGGGAGTTCAAACTGTCTCCACTAGAGGCGACCTACAAGCCTACAGGACAAAAGATACTATTCAGAGGTCTTGACGATCCGCTTAAGATTGCGTCCGTTGCCGTAAGTAAAGGCGTGCTGTGCTGGTGCTGGATAGAAGAGGCATATGAGGTTATGACCGAGGGTGACTTCGACATGATAGACGAATCTATCAGAGGTGTTGTGCCTGATAACCTCTTCAAACAGATAACGCTGACCTTAAACCCATGGAATGAAAAGCACTGGCTAAAGGCTAGGTTCTTCGATGTAGAGGACACCGACATACTTGCACTAACGACTAACTACTTGTGTAATGAGTGGTTAGACGTTGCCGACAAGAGGACTTTTGAGCGAATGAGAGTTCGCAACCCTCGAAGATATGCAGTCGCTGGTCTCGGCGGTTGGGGAGTTGTAGAGGGTCTTGTATACGAGAACTGGAAAGAACAAGAGTTCACGCTCAAAGAGATACAGAATAAATACGACATAAGGTCAGCCTACGGTCTAGACTTCGGTTACACGAACGACCCGGCTGCCTTTTTTGATGGCTACATCGACACGGATGCTCGCAAGATATGGGTGTACGACGAGTTCTACAAAAAGGGGCTGTCGAACAGAGCTATATATCAAGAGATTAGCACTATGGGGCATGCGAAGGACAGAGTTACAGCTGACTGCGCAGAGCCTAAATCGATAGACGAGCTAAGGGGCTACGGTCTGACTGTACGGGGTTCTAAGAAGGGAAGCGACTCCATCAATTCGGGCGTACAGTTTATCCAGGATTTCGAGATTATCATACATCCTAGGTGCGTGAACTTCCTCACTGAGATTAGTAACTATACCTGGGCAAAGGACAAGTTCGGGAAGAGCCTTAACAAACCGATAGACGACTTCAACCACCTCATGGACGCCATGAGATACGGAATTGAACCGCATATCGTTTATGACGAAATGACATATAACAGCGTAAGAGGAGGGCTGTAATGCGATACAAGATATCAAGAGACACCGCTATGACGCCACAACTGTTGGCGAAGTACATTAATCTGCATAAGAAGGATGTTAGCAAGAGGAATAGGGTGCTACAGAATGCCTACGAGAACAAGTACAAGATTTTCGAGGCACCTAGAAAAGAAGACTACAAGCCCGATGTTAGGATTTCCGCAAACTTCGCGAAGTACCTAACAGACACGTTCGTTGGATTCTTCTGCGGCGTTCCTATCAAGATTAATTCGGACGACAGCAACATCGACGAGTACCTGGGAAGATTAAGCCTATACAACGACGAGGATAATCACAACCTCGAACTTGCTAAGGGTGCCGATATACATGGTGACTACCACGAACTGCTATATGTAGATGAAGATGCGGAGATTTGTTATACAGAGGTTAGCCCTCTTCAATCATTCTTTTTGGTGGACGACTCAATCCTTGAGCGACCACTATTTTTTATTCGCTATTACAAAGACAGCAACAAGATTGAGCGCGGCTCGTGGTCTGATTCAACAAGCGTTCAGTACTTCACTAAGAACCCTAGCATCAAGTGGGACGACAAGCCAGTACCTCATGGTTTCGACGGAGTGCCAGCCGTGGAGTATAGGGCGAATGCGGAGAGTATGGGACTGTACGAGTCGGTACTATCACAGATTGATGCATATAATAAGGCACTCAGCGAGAAGGCTAACGACGTGGATTACTTCGCCGATGCATACATGAAGATTCTAGGCCCGCGAGTTGATGAGAAGACGATTCCTGAGATTCGTAGGAACAGAATAATTAACTTTAGTGGTAATTATGGCGAAAACAAGGCAGATGTTGATTTCCTTCAAAAGCCAGAGGCTGACGACACGCAGGAGAACCTACTTGATAGGCTAGAGAAACTCATATTCGCAACGTCTATGATTGCGAATATCTCTGACGAAAACTTCGCAGGGCAGGTATCGGGGGTAGCTCTTAAGTATAAGCTGCTCGCTATGCAGAATCTTGCGACGTTCAAGGCTCTTAAATTCCAGTCTGCAATGAACCGTAGATATAAGCTTATATTCTCGAATCCTCTATCGGGTATGAAGGGCGACGACTGGGTGAAGATAGATTATCACTTCACTATGAACTATCCAGCTAATCTAGGCGATGAGGCAGAGACTGCAAAGAACCTCGAGGGCATCACTTCGAAGGAGACACAACTCAAGACACTATCAGTTGTTGATGATCCGAAAGCTGAGCTTGAGAAGATTAAGGCAGAGAACGAAGAGAGTGCGAGTCAGATGTTCGGTAACCTAGGAGGCGCAGGAGATGGCGACGAAGCTTAGCGAGTACTGGAGACGAAGAGAAGAGGAACAGCGCAAGCGGAATATAACCGACGAGGCTAAGTACGATAAGGTTGTCGACAGGATGTATAGAGAGTCGTTAGCGGACATTCAGAAGGAGATAGACGCATTCTATGGTCGTTATGCTGCCAAGGAAGGTATCAGCATAACAGACGCGAAGAAACGCGTCGACAAGCTCGATATAGAGGCATACGAGCGACTGGCAAAGAGGGTAGTTGCTGATAAGGATTTTAGCCCTGAAGCAAACCAAGCAATGAGACTCTACAATCTGACTATGAAGGTCAACAGGCTTGAGATGCTTAAGTCAATGATTGGAGTACACCTCGTTTCGTTATCAGATTCGCTCGACAAATACTACACCTCAAAGCTTGATAGCAACACTGCTGCCGAGATAAAGAGGCAAGCGGGCATTATGGGAGACACGATAGGCGTTAACGACAAGCAAGTCCACGCTATCGTTAATGCATCGTTCCATAGCGCCCACTTCTCCGAGAGGATATGGGTTAATAACTCGTATCTAAAACAAAAGCTAGAGCAGTCACTTCTTGCCTCTATGATCCGCGGAGAGCGTCCAGATTATAGGGCATTTAAACGCATATTCGGCTCGTCATTATATGAGGCAAAGAGGCTACTACATACAGAACTTAAACGCTGCCGAAGTGAGGCGGCTATGCAGCAGTATAACCGCAATGGCGTTGAGGAGTTCGAGTTCATGGCACTGGGTCCGCATCCTTGTGAGTTCTGTACAGCTCTTGACGGTAAGCACTTTAAGGTCAAAGATTTCTTGCCAGGAGATAACGCACCGCCTATGCATCCACATTGCCGATGCTCTACAGCACCGTGGGTAGACGAAAAAGCCTATAACGATTGGCTCGACGCTAAAGCGGATGGAACATTCAGCGGAGGTCTTGATGATTGGAAGGAGACGATATGAAATTAGTTGAGAAAGTAAAAATTTTGTACAAAACCTACGTTGTTAAACAGACCGACAACCTACACGATGGCGGGGGCGATTTATACGGACAAGTAGATTACATAGAGCAAATTATAAGGCTTAATCCTAGAGCACAATTAGACCAGGCTAAAAGCACTTTGCTCCATGAAATTATACATGCTCTTAGCGAGGTTTATTGTATCGACCTTAAAGAAGAGCAGGTTGAGAAATTAGGAACGGCGTTATATCAGCTGACATTAGATAATCCCGAATTATTCGAAGAAGAGGATCAGTTAAATGATACAAATAAAAGTTAATAACTACTCTGTAGAGGTGAACGGTCATGCAGGTTATATGCCACATGGCTCGGATATCGTCTGCGCTGGTGTATCTGCCCTGTATCAGACGTTGGAGGAGTCAGCTAGGACATTAACTGGCGGCGATTACAAAACCTCATCAGAGGCAGGATTTGGGCGAATTTGCCCTATAGGAGAAGTGAGCGAAGAGTACAAGCTACTCGTTAGCTCTTTTTTAATTGGCGTAAATGGGATTGCAGCTAGCTATCCCGATTATGTAATAGTCCATGCGGACTAGACCAAGCATTGAGGTCGATAAAAGCAATGGAAGAGCCTAGGCGTGGACGGCTTTAAAAGCTACGGGAACGTTAAGCATTGTAACTATAAACACATGGAGGTAATTATGTACTACGAAGAGTTAAAACGATGGAATCAGCGTTGGAATCTGCAGAAGTTCGCAGAAGGCGGAGACGGAGAGGGAGACGCTAACGGAGGAGACGGAGGTAATTCCGGAGACGATTCTGCTGGCGGAGATGACGACAAGAAGTATACTGACGCGGACGTCAACAAGATTCTGAATAAGAAGTTTGCCGAGTGGGAGAAGAAGCAGGCAAAGAAGATTTCAGAGGCTGAAAAGCTTGCCAACATGACCGCAGAGGAGCAACTCAAGGCGCTACAATCAGAGCTTGATTCGATGAAGAAGGATAAGACTCGTAGCGAACTAGCAAGTGCCGCAAGAGGCATACTCTCTGAATCTGATATTCAGGTTCCAGATAATCTAATCGCTAACCTTATAGGTGAAGATGCGGAGACAACAAAAGAGAACGTTGAGGCATTCTCCAAGGCATTCAAAGCAGCTGTACAGGAAGGTGTTAAGGAAGCTCTTAAGGGCAAGACGCCACCATCGGGAGGCTCAAGTACGCTCACGAAAGAGGAAATCATGAAGGTGAAGAACCTCAAGGAGCGACAGAAGTTAATCAAGGAAAATATACATTTATTTAAGGAGTAAGAACTATGAACAAGAAATTTAAACTACAGAGATTTGCGGTAATTGAGAACACTACAGTTACAGGAGATCTAGAACCAGCTATATCAATCGACCACACTAACAGACTTGTCGATAATATAGTGAAGCTGCAGGAAGTACTCGGCATTACTGAAATGGAGCCAATGGCTGCAGGAACTAACATCAAGCAGTACGAGCTTAAGAAGGAGAACAGCCCCGAGCAGGTGGCAGAAGGTGAGGTTATCAACCTAACTAAGATTTCTCGTAAGCTTGTTAAAACCCACGAGCTAAGACTCAAGAAGTACCGCAAGCTCGTTACTGCAGAGGACATCCAGAAGTCCGGACACGACGTTGCAATTAATAAGACTGACGAGAAGCTTGTTAGCGAGGTTCGTAAGGACATCAAGAAGGATTTCTTCACGATGCTAGGAACAGGCACAGGAACAGCCGCACAGGGCAAGAACCTACAGGAGGCTCTATCCGCAATCTGGGGCAAGCTACAGACAAGATTCGAGGATGTAGATGCTACACCAGTGTTCTTCATCAACCCAGAGGACGTAGCAGAGTACCTCGGCAAGGCTGCAGTTACAATGCAGACTGCATTCGGATTCTCCTACATTGTCAACTTCCTAGGACTGGGTACAGCAATCCTATCGTCTAATGTTACTAAGGGAGCGCCAATCGCAACGGCTACAGAGAACCTAAACGGTGCGTATGTGCCAGCTAACGGTGATGTTGCACAGGATTTCGGCCTAACATTCGACGAGAGCGGACTCGTGGGAATGTCTCACAATGTTGCATCTGATAGAGCATCGCTCGACACACTTATTATGTCCGGAGTAGTGTTCTACCCAGAGGAAGTCGACGGAGTAATCAAGGGCAAGATTGTACCAGGGGTATAAAGAACGGAGGTAAATTATGTTTATCGTAATTAACGCATTTCTAGATCTAAAGGATAACGAGCACCTATATGAAGTAGGAGACGCATATCCAAGAGAGGGCATTGAACCATCAGAGGAGCGCATCAAAGAGCTTCTAGGGTCAGATAACCTACAGGGTCAGCCAATGATTAAGGCTGTAAAGACTGTCCCGGTTGACACGAAGCCTGAAGGGGTGGCAGAGAGTGAATCGTCAAAGGAAGATGCCGAGGAAACCTCGGATACTCCAGAGACAGAAGTCGAGAATTCAGCAGATAAGGACAGCAAGAAGTAGGAGGTCGATATGTCGGACAACGTAACTGTAATGTTGACTGGCACACTCGACGAACAGAAGAAAGCTATTAAGGAACTAACAGAGGCGCGGCTAAAGTGGAAGCTTGGCGGCGTCTCTAGCATTCCTGAACAGCTGTCCTACATCGTAACCGAGGTGTGCATATCGAGGTTCAACAAGATAGGTTCTGAAGGGCTCGCAAGTCACACCGTTGAGGGTGAATCAATGAGATGGTCTGACGACGATTTCGCACCATATGCAGGAGAGATACAGGACTATCTCAACGCGCAGAAAGAGTCGAACAGGGGCGTTATACGTTTTCTGTAAGGGGGTAAATATGAGATACGATACACTTATAAGTTTCGTAAAGTTCAGACGAGGTGAATATAATGCCGAGACTGGCAATTATGAGAAAGCATCCCCAGAGAAGACGGTTACACACGCAAGTGTGATGAACGCGGGTCAAGAAACGATGAGGCTCTTATATGGTGAGATAAGGCAAGGGTCACTAGTAGTGCAGATACAGGGGCATTTCGAGCAGCCATTTGACCGCATCGAGATAGCTGGCAAAATGTATGCAGTTGACCAGCGAAGACGCTTAAGAACCAAGGAGACATTTATCGTGTCGGAGGTGCAGTAATGGGAACCAGTATCAAGATTGTCGGTCTTGACAAGCTAAATCGCAAGCTACGTAAGAATGCGACTCTTAATGACGTTAAGACTGTCGTATCAACTAACGGTAACAGGCTTGAGCGAGAGATTAAGGCTAATACTAAGGCGGCATATGTTAAGGGGTATTCAGAGCAAAATACCGCCGATAGTGTCAACGGTAATCCGCTAGATGGGGGTATGAGCTACGAGGCAGGAATAGCTATGGCATACAACCCATATACGGAATTCGGTACAAGGTTCATGGAGCCCGAGCCCGTAGTAAAGCCAGCAATAGAGTCGGTAGGTGCTCAATTTGAGCGTGATATGAGGAGGTTAACGGAATGATGGATCCACAGCAGGAACTTTTCACTAAAGTAAAATTAGCGGTCGAAGCCGTTGTCGGGAAAGAAAACGTATATGATGGATTTTTGCCTCCAGAGGGCACGCCTTATCCGTTTATTTACCTCGGTGAGGCATATCAAGTAGATGATGCCAACAAAAGTGCTATATTCGGCACGGTGTCGCTGACGGTTCACGTGTGGCACAATTCACCGGAGGAACGAGGCACGGTATCAAGCCTTATGCTCAAGATTAAAGAGGCAGTAATGCAACTCAATGGAGGTCATTATGCATGGGATTACCGCAACGGACAGACACGAATATTGACAGATAATACTACTAAGCAGCCACTGCTTCACGGAGTAGTAGAGCTGCGTTTTAAATTTAGTTAGGAGGAAATATGAATAAGTTTAATTTACAGCAATTCGCTGTTGCTGTATCGGGTAAGAAGATCGTATACCTATACCGTCTTCTCTCTAAGGCACAGAGCGAGACAGGCAGCCTATTGGCGTTCGTAACCGAAAACGGCCGTACGAAGTCAAGGGATGCCGATACAACTGCGACCAAGGACGGCAGCGTAAGAACACCAGGAGCTGTTGAGACAGAGATTACTTGCTCATCTCTTATGGCAAAGGGTGACAAGATGATTGATAAGCTAGAGGATGCACTTGATTCTAACGAGCTTATCGAAATTTGGGAGGCAAATCTCGAGGAACCAGGTACTGGAACCAATAAGTTCAAAGGTATGTACTTCCAGGGCTACCTCACAGAGTTTGAGAAGACATCGAACGCAGAGGACTCGGTAGAGCTATCACTTACGTTCGGAGTAAATGGTGCTGGGGTACGTGGTGAAGTAACCGTTACCAAGCAGCAGCAGGAAATGGCTAGCTACGTATTTAAGGACACAGTTGCTGGCGCATAAGTAGTTTAACTAGGGGGCGGCATAGGTCACTCCCTTTTATTTTGAGTAAAGGAGTAAAAAATGGCAGATATCATCATAAACGGAACATCTTATCCCCTGAAATTCGGAATGAAGTTTCTACGAGAAGTTAACAAGCGCAATGTGGTACCCGTAGAAGGTATGAAGGGTGTAACAGAAAATGTCGGCATGAAGTGGATGATTGCAGAGCTCATGGATAACTCTGTAGAGGCTCTTGCAGACGCTATTTTCACGGCCAACAAGACGGAATCACCTAGGTTGACACTACCCGAGATTGACGAGTTCCTGGATAGTGAAGAGACCGATATCGACGGAGTATTTAACGACGTGATAGGTTTTTTAGAAGCAGCCAATGCTACCAAGAGGCTAGTACAGGATATGAAGGAAATGGTAGCGAAGAAGAAGGCGGAGATGGAGGACGAGATCATCTAGACGAAGAGGCTTTGTATCGTCAAGTGGCTATAGACTGCTTCAGATACTTCGGGTTCACTTCATTCGACCAAGTAGATAGGCTGACTATCTACGAGTACAACATTTTGATTGAGGCTGAGAACCTTAAGCAAGTAGATAGGGACTATAGGAATCACCTACAGGCATACCTAAACTTCCAGGCAACCGCCAAAAAGAATGTCGGTAAGAATAAGCAGAAACCAGTATTTGATAAGTTCGATAAGTTTTTTGATTATGACAAAGCGCTTAAGAGAGTGCAGAGGAAGAAAACCGAAAAGGGTCGTCTCTCTGTACTTAATAAATTTTTGAGAGAAAGGAGGGCGGACGAATAATGGCTGAATCTTTTTCCGTAAAAGCCCTATTATCAGCGCAGGATAAGAACATGACATCGACCTTTAAGAAGGTACTCGGTACGACGGATTCGCTCGGTTCAAAGCTAAAGAGCGGTATCGGATTCGGTGCGCTAATGTCAATAGGCAGTGGAGCAATGCGATTCCTCGGGAGAGAAGTGCGTAATCTCATGACAGAAGTTAATGAGACTAATAGTGCGTGGAAATCTTTCTCCAATAATATGGCAATGTCTGGCATGGGGCAAAAACAGATACGAGCCACGAAGAGGGACTTGCAAGCGTTTGCAGTTAAGACCGTATATTCTTCGAAGGATATGGCATCTACATTCGCACAGCTTTACGCAGTCAACAAGAAGACTACCACATCTCTTGTAAAGGGTTTTGGTGCGGTTGCAGCTGCATCAGAAAATCCTAAACAAGCCATGAAGACGATATCTACGCAGGCGACTCAGATGGCTGCAAAGCCAACGGTAGCGTGGCAAGATTTCAAGTTGATGCTCGAACAGTCGCCAGCAGGACTCGCACAAGTAGCGAAGGCTATGGGCATGACGACAGCTGAACTAGTTAAGAATGTTCAAGATGGCAAAGTTAAGACCGAGGACTTCTTCAAGGCAATGGAGAAAATGGCTGATAACAAAGCCCTCATGAAACAGGCTCAGCAGTACAAGACATTAGGTCAAGCTGCAGAGGGTTTGAGGGCTGTTATAGCCTCGGGTCTAGCACCAGCATTCGACGCACTCACTAGAGGCGGAGTATCAATCCTATCGAGTATGATGGAGGGTATATCGAAACGGTTCGCAATCTTGAGTAATGCTTTTAAAGGTGTAGGCAAAGCATGGGGCTCGGCCTTTAGTGCAATAGGTAAGGAACTCGACAAGCTTAAGGCAAAAGACGGGCTAAAGAACTTCGAGTCTGGGGCTAAAAGTGCAGCTAGTGCTATGAAGAGCCTAGCAAGTGCTGCCAAGGCTAACGCGAAGCCTATAGCATACCTTATACACCACATACCAGAACTTATAGAAGTATTTATAGGGTTAAAGATAGCACTTAAAGCAGCTAAATATCTTGATGCAACGGCAAAAGGTGCGGAGGCTGCGGCAAGTGTGCTCCCTAAAGTAGGCATGGCCGCTAAAGTATCGGGATCGCAGATGCTGGGTTCTGCAAAAGCCTTTATGGCTACAGGTGCAGGTGTTCTGATGATAGCTGCAGGTTTCTATATAATGGCTAAGGCGGCGGTGATGCTCGCGAAGTCTGGTAAAGGCGCAATAGGCGTATTCGCAGGAATGGCTGTTGCTATAGGACTACTGGGCGTAGGTCTAGTAGTGCTCACAAAGGCAATGAGCTCAATGAATCCGGCAAAGCTAAAAGCAATGTCAGTTGCAATGTTGGCGTTCGGTGGTGCGATAGTGCTTTGTGCTGCTGGAATGTGGATATTATCTAAAGCGGCTAAAACTATCTCCGATGGTGGTGCACTAGCAGCAGTAGTGCTTCTGGGTATGGCAATTGCAATCGGACTACTTGTAATAGCATTCGCTAAATTCGGACCCGCGCTCGATGCAGCAATTCCAGCGATGCTCACTTTCGGTGCAATGGTGCTGATGATTGGTGCGGGCATATGGCTAGCTGCGAAGGGAATAGCAGCAGTAATTACGGCGTTCTCAAGCCTTGTCGATTCTGTGACTGGGCTCATTAACGTGCTACCTGTGGCTGCACAGTATGGCTTGCAGGCAGCAGGTGGAATAGCACTAGTCGGCGTAGCGTGCATAGTAGCGGCGGCTGGAGCAATAGTGCTAGGAATAGCTATGATCGCATTCGGTGTAATGGCCCTAGCTACAGGAGCAATGCTAATCGGAGCTGGAGCGATGGCGATGGCAGGCGGTATCATGTTCCTTTTATTCGGTATCATGGTAGGCTTGGCAGCGGTCGGAGTTGCAGTCCTTGCACTTGCACTCAAGGCGGTTAATTCGTCCATGAAGTCGATAGCATCTAATGCGAGAGCTGCAGCATCATCGTTATCAGTAATGACTAGCTCGGTTAGTCTTGTGAAGTCTGGACTAAAAGCTATCGGCGATTACGCAAGTTCAGCGATGAATAGGCTTAAGTCGGCATTCAGTAATGCGGCATCGAGCACTGCAGCTGCGGGCAGTGCTGCAGGTAACAATTTCCGTACTGGCTTATCTAGCGGACTCAATTCCGCTATAGCTACTGCAAGAAGTGCTAGCAACTCGATTAAATCGACTCTACACTCTGCAGGTAGCGGGGCATATGCGGCAGGTGTATACATCGGTGTCGGACTTGCAAACGGTATGGCATCGCAGCTAGGCAGGGTGAGGAGTATAGCTACTTCACTATCAAACGCTGCTGATGTTGCCATTAGAAAAGCACAGGCAATCCGCTCGCCTTCACATAAGCAGTTCGACAACGGCGCCTATATAGGGCAAGGATTGATAGACGGTATCGCGAGTAAGATAAGAGCCGTTAAGGTAGTTAGCTCTAAGTTAGCTGGTGCTTTCTCACCTCAGCTAGGTATGGCTGGTATAGGTGGCGGCGCAATTAGTATGTCCGAAGACTATAGCTACGGTCACATTGCACAGTACGAGGTTACTGTTGTAACTGAGTTAGATGGCGACGTTGTTGCCAAGAAGACAGTTAAGCCTATGCAGAAGGAGCTTAATAAGCTCGATAAGCGCGATAGCAGATATAGGGGGAGGATCTAATGTATGAATTCATAGATGTAAACGAACAGCCTAGCACGGTGCTATCCGCAGAGGCGATATCAATTAATGGAGAATACCTTGACGAGGTTATTCAGGGGTTTAAAACCCTATATGTTCAGGGGCGAGAGCTACTCGCTCCTGATATTAAATCAAAAGAAGTGGGCGCAAGGCATGGCGAGATACTGCTAAATTCTCGATATCCGAAACGAAAAATCGTAGTAGGGTATCAACTTATAGCGGATAGTAATTTGGCATTTAGAGAGGCATATATCAAGCTGTCCGATAAGCTGGGCACACCTAACTCTCGCGTAATATTCCGTGACGAAGTGGACAAGTACTGGGTTGGCACAGTGTCAGATGTTGGCGAAGTTCCGCCCGGAAGAAATTCCATTACTTCCGAGTTCTCCATCGATTGCCTTACACCGTTTAAGTTTGCAGTCAATGAGAAGGAAGTTAACATAGATCCAGACGGTACACTTAACATCGATTACAAGGGAACAGTCCCTGCATATCCTCGCATCTTTGCTGATTTTAATGGCGATTCAGGATACTTTGCTGTAACAGACGAGCATAGTAACACGGTGATTGCTGGTAACCCTAAAGAGCAGGACACAGGCAATAAGAGTGAAATGCTCTTCGATGAACCCTTTAGAAAACCGCTGAACACCTCAACCTGGAAGATTAACCAAGGCTTTGAATTCCCGTGGTACCAGCAAGCTGGAGGTGCATACATAAGGCAGGCTAACGAAGATGCTGCGGCAGCTAGTAGTTATGGATCATATGGCAGCAAGCCATATCACGGACCGTCACTAATAAGGAGTATCCCGGCAGATTCTAGCGGTAGTAAGAAGTGTACAAACTTCACCTTAACCTATAGGGTGCGCTGTGCAATCGGTCGTGGCGAAATCAACCAATTAGGCGGTAACATGATGCTGTTACTTGACGACTCAAATAACATAATAGCTGGTATTGCGTATTACAAAAACAGTGTCGGAGAGATGGCAGAGTGCTGCCTATACGTTAACGGTAAAGAGGTAAGCAAGACCTTAATCGGAGTTACCAGGGCATACAGGCAGCTCGGTTTTGGAGAGGCTACTGGCGGCGATTACATCGGAACTTCAATGATTAAGAAGGTCGGAGACACTATACACTTTGATACGGCTGGTACAAACTTTACTTTCTCGGATCCAGCGATTAAGGATAAGTATCCGACAAAATGTCAACTCGCATTTTACGAGGCTTATCGAAACCCTAATATATCAGACAATGAGGTTTATTGGGTTAAGTTCGTAAAGGACAACGTCGAATACGATATAGCTAACACCTTCATGAATGGTGATAAGCTCGAGATGGACTGCGCTACAGGCGAAATTCGCAAGAATCACCTACCTATGCCGGGCATCGGTGCACTAGGTAATGATTGGGAAGACCTCGTACTTGTACCAGGACAGAATAAGCTAAGTACATATTGGAGCACCTGGCAGCCTCAGGCACCCGACGTTAAACTTAAGTATAGGGAGGTATTCTTATGATCGTATACTTTGCCGATAGGCAGATGAGAATACTAGGACACGCCTCCACTAACCTGGATAGCCCCCTTGTTATCGTTGATGATAACAAGGAGGAGAGGGTAGAAAATGGCATATCGATATTTGATTTAAGTGTTGTCATCAAAGATAGTCCTACGGAGTTCTTGAATATTAAGGATATGTGCGCAGAGGGCAATTATTTGCTGTGTAAGAGAGGTAGCTCTAGCGAGTTTTACTCAATTATAGACTGTAACGGCTCGGTGTCCTCGAAAGAGCTAGAGCTGTACTGTGAAGATGCAAGTCTTGATTTAATTAATACGCTCGCTGAACCATTCGAGGCAGATAACGCATACCCTCTGTCCTATTATGTTAATAAGTGGATATCCGGTACAGGCTTTGAAATCGGAACTAATGAAGTTGCACACCTTACTCGTAAACTCAAGTGGGAGGGCGATGCTACGGTAACGGAACGGCTCGCAAGTGTGGCTACTCAATTTGATAATACCGAGATGTCGTTCAGCTTCGAGATAGAGCAGATGCAGGTCAAGAGACTGCTAGTAAACTTCTGGAAGCGTAAGGGCGTAGATGCTGATGTAAGATTAAGAATTAATCACGAGGTGTCAGATATACGGATCAAGGGTTCTGTTGCTGAATTAGCGACGGCGCTAAAAGCCGTAGGCGGCACTCCTGAAGGACAGCAAGAGGCGTTAACTCTAAAGGGGTACAACTATGATGACGGCGATATCTACATCGATTCTACTGGGCTGCTACAGTCTAGGTCAGCAACCCGAAGATGGTGCAGCCCTTGGACGAATTACAAGCCTATAGTGAGACGGTTCTCATTTGATACGACCTCACAATCTGAACTGTGTAATAGGGCAGTTAATAAGTTGAAGGCATCTATGGAAGCTACTCGAAACTATGAAATCGATATCGTAAAGCTGCCTGAAAATGTGCGCATTGGCGACACCATACACGTGGTAGATGACGAGACGGGGCTATATATATCTAGCCGCATAATGAAATTGAAAAGGTCGGTATCTAGGAATGAAATTACTGCAGAACTTGGAGACTTTCACGAGGAAGATTCCGGCATGGATGCTGCACTACAGCAGCTATCTGAACGAATATCTAAGATTGCGGCTCTCAAATCTGGTGCAGATGCGGTGACCCTTACAATCACATCTTCGAACGGTGCGACATTCGATAACGACCTAATCAACACTACACTAACAGCACACGTATACTCTAGCAGCGGCGAGCTTACTCCGCAGGAGATTGCGGCTATAGGTACTGTTAAGTGGTATAAGGGAGACGTCGAGGTCGCATCGGGATTAACATATACAGTTTCAAACGAAACTAATCTAGATATTATAGCGAAACTGGAGAAGAAGGAGGCATAAGTGCATGAATACACTTGCAAGTGATACCATTCACCTTACATCGAACAAGTCACTGCGAGAGGCGGTCGAGGGTGTGGGGGAAGAGGTTAGGAAGACAAAGCAACATTTTAAGTATGATGATGAAGGGGCTCATGTAATCGGAGAATCTGACAACAGAGAGCTGCTCCTAGATACAGACGGAGCTCACATCAAGCATGACGGAAGAAGTTTAGCGGAGTTCACCAAGGATGGCGTAACTCTTCGAGACGAGATTATAGACCTTATTCAGATAGGGTCAAGTGATATCATCGTGAATGGTCACAACTACGGTAAGAAGAGCGAGATCCGTTCAAGGTCGGCTGAAAGCAAGGTCAGCCTGAGCGGATACACCGTACAAGATTCAGGAGATAAAAGAATAAGTCACACCGCTATGACTGCGGGTAGTGTAGATTACGCTGTCGGTCAGGTCAGTGAAAATGTGGACAGAGCAAGCAACGTCCTAGAGGCACTTAATAAGACGGGAAGATTAGCCCTATACACCATCAATAATGAGGACGCTCAATATGTTGGAGTGACTTTCAATGATATGGCTATGCTGATGCTGGAGTGCAGGGGGAAAACACCTGAAGAGATGATTGAAAAAACAGAACTCAGGGTACAGGGTTCTGTTAAAGCGCAAAAGGCGTACGGAAAACCTAAGTGTAATTGCTGGAATCCGATGCAGAGACCGTATATCCCAGAAAATGACGGAATTATGGTGTGCTTAGTTGATCCTAAAGTGAACGCTTTTTCGGGAATGAAAATTAAGGATGCCACTGACAACGTGCAAGTAGCTAGCATAATGAGTGTAAGCACAGGTGCAATGGTGTCGGGGTCATTCCCAGTTATTGCAGGACACGAGTATAGGGTAGATGGAGCATGGAACATAAGCTCTGTTAAGTCGCATTATTACCCTCTTTTATCAGACTAGGGGGTGTTTAATTAATGGACTTGACAAGCATCATGGTTGCTGCAATATCAGCCCTGGGGACTGGAATAGGTTCGCTATATGGCATCAAGAAAAGCAGTGGTCTTACAGATTATAAGATTGACCGTCTCACCGAAGAGGTGAGGAAGCATAACGACTTCGCCTCGAGGATTCCTGTAATAGAGGAAAGGCTCAAGGGGATGAATCATCGACTTGATGATTTAGAAAAAAATAAATAAGTTAGTTAGTCGGGCGAAAGCTCGGCATTTTTATTGTCTGAAAGGAGGACAAAATGAAGATTAATTGGAAAGTAAGGTTTAGGAATAAGGTATGGCTACGTTTATTTATTGTAGCCGTGCTAGGGTTAGCTTATAAAGCTATGGCAACATTTGGGATTGTTCCTAAAATTGAGCAGCAGGCTCTAATGGATTTGTTTGATATGTTGCTGGGAATATTACTACTACTTGGCGTTATTGTTGACCCTACTACCAAAGGTGTGGGGGATAGTGAGAGAGCTATGACCTATGGTAAGTTTGATTACAACGAGCAGCTAACTATGCAGACAGATGAAGAGGAGGCAGCGTAATGAATTTAATTACAAGTAAGAACAGCCCTAATATTGGAGGTAGTAACACTCCTCAGTATATTGTAATTCACCATTGGGGAGGAGGTGGTCTTTCGTTCTGGGGAGTAGTAAACTGGCTATGCAATCCTAGAGCGAGAGTATCGGCACACTATGTAGTAGGTGGCAACGATGTAGCTTGCCTTGTAAATGAGGGTAGAGCAGCGTGGCACGCAGGCAATCGTTGGTACAACACACACTCTATCGGTATTGAATGCCGACCAGAGATGGACAGCACCACTTACAAGACTGTTATTGAAACTGTTGCTATGATCTACAAGCATGTAGGTAGAGTGCTTCCTGTAGTAGGACATAAGGATATCGTTGCAACGGCTTGCCCTGGCAGATACTACCCTTATCTTAAGGATATCCAGGCACAAGCTACAGCTCTTTATAAGAGCGGAAAAGCTCCTAGTGGTGCATCCGCTCCTAGTGCTCCATCTGGTAAGCTTATTATAGACGGAGAGTTTGGAAATCTCTCTGTAACTGCAATGCAGAGATGGCTAGGCTCCCCTTATAGAGACGGTGTACTTAGTGGACAGCTCCTTAAGTGCAAGCCTTATATCCTGAATATGAGGTTTGGTGTACAGTGGGGCAACGGCGGTTCTGCTACTGTAAAAATACTACAGAGAGTTGTTGGTGTTAGTGCAGATGGATATATAGGGCATGACACAGTGTGCGGTATTCAGAAGTATCTTAACAACCAAGGATATGGCTTGTCTGTTGATGGCTATGCTGGGAGTGCGACGTGCTCTGCTTTTCAGAAATTCCTAAATAGTGTGGTGTAAAACTATGAGTATATTTAATGATATACCCGTTATCGTTGATATGGCACACTATATCGCCGTGCTGGATGCAATAGGTTGGAGTTGTTTTTAAGTTGTGATATAATTTAACTACTAGCAAATGATCGGTGTCCGATCAAGCATGCGAGCGAGGTGGTCGCTCAACCACATATGTGTGAGACGTCGAGATCGAGAGGGGTAGCTCCCTCTCTTTTTTTATTGCATATTGATGTATGAAAATACATATCTTGATTTAGCGATGTTCCAATTGTCACAATTTATAGCATACAGTAATTGAAATTCAAAGAACACATACGCGTCCCGGATGCGGTACCAATAGTAAAAAACCTTGAGCTCTAGCTCAAGGTTTTTTTATACCCTTACACATCCAACCCACATGTTGTATCATTAAGTTATTCTATAAGAGCTACATAGAAGAGGAGATGATGATAATGGAACTAAAGGAGATGCGTAAGCTCCTCGGCTTATCGCAAGCGGCATTTGGAGAGAAATATAACATCCCAGTAAGAACTATTGAGCAATGGGAGAGTGGGCGCAGGCAAGCTCCCGTATACGTTCTTGAGCTACTAGAGCGAGCTGTGATTGAAGATTCCAAAGCTGAAGTGAATTAATAGCATAATCACATTTCATAGGAAGTTTAGCCTCATGATTTAATGTAGATTATTAATCCTTTAAACAATAACAGCAGGAATAACTTATGGACAAAAAACGAAACGACCGCATAGCAACTATTGTATCTATCGGCTTGTTAGCTACAATATGGCTGATTTCAGGCCTGACAAGATATTTCAGTTCAGGGGAAGTCGACACGGGAACGGGATATTCTACACTCAGCTACAATGTGACTGTGGATGTTAGAAAAGACTATTCATACGTAGTAGTGGAGAAGATCAAGGTGAATTTCACCGACCCAAAGCACGGTATAGTTAGAAACATTCCTTTCGGCAAGGGATACAAGATTAAAGACGTATCCGTAGATGGGGATAAATACAAGATTAAGAATCTGTACAAAGCTAACCAGATGCAGATTAAAATCGGTGATAAAAAGAAGACTGTCACTGGCGTTAAAGATTACACCATCATCTATACCCTCGCTAATTATGAGCGCAAGAATAATCCTAACGACATATATGTGGATGTGCTTCCGTCGGAATGGGCGACAGATATCAAGTCGGCATCAGTTTCCGTGTATCTGCCGCAGCATTTTCCGTACAGCGGTATGAAAGGGTATAGTGGCCCGCACAAGAGCACGTATAATATGTACGGGACATGGACCTACGACAAGAATCAAAATATAATCGAATATAGCGTTCAGAATTTGCCTGCGAATAATGGTGCCACATTGCTCGTAGATACTCCAAAAGGCTACTGGTATAAAGCACCTAGCAAATACTGGGTGAACTATGTGACCGTAATAGTAGCAATTCTCGGCGTCATTATACTTATCGTGTTTAGGGTTTTGAACGAAAAAGAGCACCCGATTGTTGCGCCCGTTACGTTCAAGCCACCAAAAGGTGTTCCGCCTGGAGAAATCGGATATCTGGTCGACGAAGCGGTAAATAAGAGGGATATCACATCGATGTTCTTTTATTTGGCATCCAAGGGGTATATCTCGATTGAGGAATACAAGAAGGGAAAATATCAATTCGAAAGCCTCCGGATTCCCGACGTATATGACGAACCGCCGATTACCATTACTTTTTACAAAACTATATTTGGAAGCACGAAGAATGGCACGCTTGGCAAGGTAGTGAGCCTAGAGGAAGCGAGCAAACGTATAGGCAAAGAATGTGAACTTATTAGAAAGGTGATCACTGAAGAGTACACGGACAACAAATCGATATTTTCTAAGAAATCGCAGAAAAATCAGGAGATTGCAGATATCATCAGCTGCATTATAGGAGGTATGCTGATCGCACTTTCTATGTATAGAGAGTTTTACCTACCCGGCTGGCAAATTTTGATATTCGTATATGGTGGCTCGGTAATACTTGCTGCATTTTGGAGAGTGCCTGTCAAGAGGATGTGTAGAGAGTATCATTTTCATAGGACGAGAAGCGGCCCTTGGAGCGTTACATCTTTTGCGTTCTGGGGAATTATCTATCTGGCGATATCATCGTTTATGTTATTATTTTTGTACAAGATTGCAGGCGGTGAGATGACGCTGTATGCTCTAGCTTCAATAGTTGTATATGCGTTAGCTGTACCGTTAATTCTGCTAGGATTCCTCAAGAGAACTAAGGATAGTGCCAAGCTTTATGGTGAGATTATCGGCTTCAAAGAATTTATCGCTACAGCAGAAGTGGACAGGATAAATGCACTAGCAGAGGAAAATCCATCATACTTCTACGACGTGCTTCCGTATGCCTATGTATTTGGGCTTACCGACACTTGGGCGAAGAAGTTTGAATCAAAGAATCTAGCTGGACATATTGGATACAGTGCGTTAGGCGGAGACATGTACGACCTTATAAATATGGACATTATGATTCATCATGTTCAATCTAGTGCGTTTTCTAGAGTGTCATCGGCGTTGTACGCAGATGTCAGCGGAGGTCTAAGCTCAGGCGGCGGAGGATCGGTCGGTGGCGGCTCTGGCGGCGGAGGAGGCGGTGGTTGGTAAACACCGCTTTCCAATATATACGCACTACACCTAAATCGATTATTCAGAAGTTGCAGAATGACGATTCGAAGCGGCTTGAACTAATAACACTAATATACTAAAGGAGCAGCAATGCAGCAGTACTTCATATACGGCATCCCTAGCGCTGAAACTATTGAGATAACGGACAAGGATACCATAAAGCACATGTTCCAGGTCATGAGACTTAGAGCTGGCGATGAGGTAGTTCTCGTGTTACCAGATGGCATCAAGAGACTTGCAGAAGTTGTAGATGCAGAGAGAAGAACTATACGCATCGTAGAAGAACTAGGAGAAAATGTTGAGCTACCAGTCAACGTTACTATCGCATGCGGATTTCCTAAAGGCGATAAGTTTGCGACCATAGCGCAGAAGGCGACGGAACTCGGGGCAGCAGAGATATGCGGATTTCCGGCAGATAGGTCGATTGTCAAGTGGGACGATAAGAAGCTTGTCAAGCTAGCTGAAAAGCTTGAAAAGGTGGTGCAGGGAGCTGCTGAACAGAGCAAGCGCAATATCGTTCCTAGCATAAATCTTGTTGCTAACAAGAAGGACTTTGTAGATAGCTTTGCTCAGTACGATAAGGTCTTTGTCGCATACGAGGAAGCGGCAAAGGAAGGTGAGAAATCTGCTCTTGCCAAGGCACTTTCGGAAGTTTCAGCAGGAGAGAAGTTGCTCTTTATATTTGGTCCAGAAGGCGGGATTACTGACAAGGAAATAGAAGCGTTTACAGAGGCTGGAGCGGTATGCGTAGGGCTTGGACCACGCATCATGAGAGCTGAAACGGCACCTATGTACGCACTGTCTGCTGTGAGCTATGCACTTGAACTGAGCAAATAACAAGGTTCAGTTAGATAACATAGGTAAATCGCAGTATTTGCAAAATATAATATAAAGTCCTACAATTAGTACTAGAGAGTAGCACCTAAGCAGTTTACGGAAGGAGGTTGTTATGACACTTAGAGAGAAAGCAACATTAGCTGCATTTAATAAAGCTGTTGATATAGGATTCAAAAAGATTAAGAAGAATCCTAGAGAAGGTATGCTTGATATCGTCGGTATTATGGATAAATTTATGATGCCTAAAAGCGAACAGGAAAATAGTGGTAAGAAAGCTATCGAGAATATCAGGCGTGAGTTTGCAGATCCCAACTCAAGCTGGGTTTCATTTGCAACCGATATGGTAAACGACGTAGATGAGAATGTAATCAAACATTTTGTTTCTAACGTCGGATTCAATGCAGCATACAGGGGCAATAAAAAGAGATGCAAATTGCAGCGTGAAGAGAATTGCAATATTCCGTGGGCAATATTGTTTGATCCAACATCGGCGTGTAACCTTAAGTGCACAGGGTGCTGGGCAGCCGAATATGGTCATAAGAATAACCTTAGTTATGATGAAATGGCTAGTATTATTAAGCAAGGTAATGATATTGGTACATATATGTACATTCTCACGGGTGGGGAGCCACTTGTACGCAAGGATGATATTATAAAACTTGCGGAAGAATTTAATGATAGTGAATTCCATATTTTTACGAACGGAACTCTTATTGACGAAAAGTTTTGTAAAGAAGTTCAACGTGTAGGAAACATCTCCTTTGCAATTAGCATTGAGGGTACCGAAGAGTCAACAGATTCTCGCCGCGGAAAAGGTGTGTATAAGAGAGTTATGGATTCTATGAAGTTGTTGCAGAAACATCATTTGTTGTATGGAGTATCTATTTGTTATACGAGTGTAAACTACAAGTATGTAACTGACGATGAATTCATTATGATGCTTAGAGAACATGGGTGTAAACTAGCTTGGTACTTCCATTACATGCCTGTTGGTAATGATGCAGATCCAAGTTTGATGCCGACTGCGTCACAGCGTAAACATGTGATGGATAAAGTTCACATCATTAGATCTAAGGATTATGCTAATAACATGTTTGCTATTGACTTCCAAAATGACGGTGAGTACATTGGCGGATGCATTGCAGGTGGACGCAATTACTTCCATATCAATTCGGCAGGTGATATGGAACCATGCGTGTTTATACATTATTCTGATTCGAATATTCGCAAGGATACTATAATGGAAGCTCTTAAGAAACCGCTGTTCATGGCATATCACCATAATCAGCCATTTAACAGCAATCATCTAAAGCCTTGCCCAATGCTCGAGAATCCTGGTAGACTTTCCGAGATGGTAAATGATTCAGGTGCACATTCAACAGATATGATTTCACCTGAAAGTGCTGAACATCTTGAAAATAAGTGTAAACCATATGCTAAGCAATGGAATGCAACTGCCGAAGCGATTTGGAGCCATAGAAAACATAATAAGGGAGTGCATTAACAGTTTACACATCAAATATACGTGAGGATACATTGCTTTTCTAAATTGTTTCTAAAATGTTTTTTTGCAGAAAATTTTAATATACCTCTAGACAAATTATTTGAGTATGCTAAAATGCTTAAGGTTTAGATATAGTAACTCGCAGAAAGAGGTAGATAGATGGAGAGGCGAATGTTTCGCGACTTGTATCTTGAATATAATAACGTAGATTAGGACTTCGACATTGGAATTGTTTTTCCAGTGATCGAAGTCTTTTTTTTAAAATTAATGTAGATGTGGAAACAGGAAAGGTGAAAAAATGGCAAAAAGAAATGACATCAATAAGATTCTGGTTATCGGATCAGGTCCAATCGTAATCGGTCAGGCAGCAGAGTTTGACTACGCTGGCACACAGGCATGTATCGCGCTCAGGGAAGAGGGATATGAAGTGGTGCTTTGCAACTCCAATCCTGCGACTATCATGACGGATACCTCTATGGCAGATAAGGTGTACATGGAACCGTTAACCCTCGAATACCTAGCAAGGATTATCAGATACGAAAGACCTGACGCTATTTTACCTGGAATCGGTGGACAGACCGGACTAAACCTTGCGATGCAGCTTGAGAAGAAGGGTGTACTAAAAGAGTGTCGTGTTGAACTCCTCGGAACCAAGAGTAATAGTATTGAACGAGCAGAAGATAGAGAGCTTTTTAAAGAACTTTGCGAAGAACTTGGAGAACCTGTAATCCAATCCGACATTGCAAATAGCGAAGAGCATGGACTTGAGATTGCAAAAGATATTGGTTTTCCTGTGGTTCTCCGCCCGGCGTTCACACTCGGTGGTACGGGCGGTGGATTTGCATACGATGAAGAGGATTTTAAAGAGCTTATAAAGCGTGCGCTATCCATCTCACCAACTCACCAGGTTCTAATCGAGAAGAGCATCAAGGGCTTCAAGGAGATAGAGTATGAGGTAATGAGAGATGGCACTGATAAAGCAATCGCAGTCTGCGATATGGAAAACCTCGACCCAGTTGGAGTGCACACAGGCGACTCGATAGTAATCTGCCCAACCCAGACTGTAAGTAAAGAAGATAACGAGATGCTTAAGAATAGTGCGCTTAAGATCATCCGTGCACTTCAGATTGAAGGTGGCTGTAACGTGCAGTTCGCACTAAATCCAAATTCGTCTGAATACTACTTAATCGAGGTAAACCCAAGGGTTTCTCGTTCATCCGCACTTGCGTCCAAGGCAAGCGGATATCCAATCGCAAGAATTACAGCGAAGATTGCGGTGGGCATGACACTGGATGAAATCGAGATTATAGACCAGCCCGCTTCGGTAGAGCCTGCCGTTGACTATGTTGTGAGCAAGGTGTCGAGATTCCCATTTGACAAGTTTGCAGATGCAGATAATAAGCTCGGAACGCAGATGAAAGCCACTGGAGAAGTTATGAGCATAGGTATGAATCTCGAAGAGAGCATTCTCAAAGCCGTTCGCTCCCTTGAAATAGGCGTTTCCCACATATACATGGAGAAGTTCGATTCTTGGGATACTTATGAGATGAAGGAGTATATAACTGAGGGTCGAGACGATAGAATATTCGCCATAGCAGAGCTTCTGAGAAGAGGAGTGAGCAAGGCGGAGATATGTGAACTGACAGCAATAAATGAGTATTTCATAGAGATGTTTGAGAATATCATCTCCATCGAGAACGACCTAAGGGCTAACAAAAACGATGTCGCAAGAATGAGGATAGCAAAGCAGTATGGATTTTCAGATGTTGAAATCGCAAGGCTTTGGAACGTAACAGAAGAACAGGTATGGAAGCTTCGTGAAGAGATTGAGCTATTCCCAGAGTACAAGATGATAGATTCTTGTGCAGGATCTAAGGATGCATATGTGCCATATTTCTATTCCACATTTGACGGAAGTGAGACCAAGAAGACTAAGGATTCAGGCAAGAGAAAAGTAGTTGTTCTAGGCTCAGGACCGATCAGAATCGGACAGGGTGTTGAGTTCGATTACTCGACTGTTCAGGCGGTGAGGACTCTCCGTAGTCAAGGCTGTGAAGCTATAATCATAAACAATAACCCTGAGACGGTTTCCACAGATTATACTACGGCAGATAAGCTATACTTCGAGCCACTCTGCGTAGAGGATGTTATGAACATCCTTAGGCTCGAGAAACCAGATGGTGTAATCGTTTCACTCGGAGGACAGACGGCTGTAAACCTTGCAAATGCACTCGACGAGAGAGGTGTAAAGATCATCGGAACCGACTGCGCTGCAATCAATGCTGCCGAGGATAGAGACGAGTTCGACAAACTGCTCCAGAAGCTAGGGATAGCTAAGCCAGAAGGAAAAGCGGTAACAGATATAGATGAGGGATGCGCGGTTGCTAAGGAGATCGGCTATC
Organism: uncultured Mogibacterium sp.; assembly: GCF_938041965.1. Classification (GTDB taxonomy): domain Bacteria; phylum Bacillota; class Clostridia; order Peptostreptococcales; family Anaerovoracaceae; genus Mogibacterium. Next base: position 199,960 of record NZ_CALISE010000019.1, read on the forward strand.
CAGTGCTCGTTAGACCAAGCTTCGTGCTCGGTGGTAGAGCGATGAGAATTGTTGCGGACGAGGCTCAGCTCAGACAGTATCTGAGGACAGCCGTGGAAATCGACGAAGATAAACCAGTTCTCGTTGACCACTATATCCGCGGTAAGGAAATCGAGGTGGATGCGATCTGCGATGGTACAGATGTATTTATCCCAGGCATCATGGAACTAGTTGAGCGTACGGGCGTGCACTCTGGAGACTCGATTAGTATCTATCCTCCATGCTCCATCTCTGACAAGGTCAAGGAGACTATCAGAGAATATACAGAGAAGCTAGGTCTCGGTATAGGCATTTGCGGACTATTCAACATACAGTTTATCGTCGATGCTTCTGAAAATGTATATATCATCGAGGTAAATCCAAGATCCTCGAGAACCGTTCCGTTCCTATCCAAGGCAACAGGATATAACCTCGCTGATATCGCATCCAAGGTAATGCTCGGAATCAGCTTAAAGGAGCAAGGGTTCAAGGGTGTGAAGCCGCTCGAGAAGAAGAGATGGTATGTAAAGGTTCCAGCGTTCTCATTCGCAAAGCTTTCTGGAATGGATATAAGACTATCGCCTGAGATGAAATCAACTGGCGAAGCCATCGGGTATGACGATGATATGATGCGAGCTTTTTACAAGGCCATGCAGGCGGCAGGTATGAGAATGCAGAATTACGGAACTGTATTTGCGTCGATTAACGACGAATCTAAGGAGGATGCACTGCCACTAATCAGAGGATTCTACGACCTAGGATTCAATATTGAGGCGACAGAGGGTACGGCACAGTTCCTAAGGAATAATGGCGTAAAGACCAGAAGCTTCAAGCACACTGATAACAGCCTGGATGCAGTAATGGATGAGTTCAGACAGGGATACGTGACATACGTGATCAACATCGGAGACATCAGATCCGTAGATGCAAATTCTATGGGTAGCCGCATCAGAAAGTGTGCTGCTGAAAATAACGTGACTACGCTCACCTCACTCGATACCGTGAGAGTCCTTCTAAAAGCGCTTGATGATATAACATTTAAGGTGTCCACAATCAACGCTTAGTGTTATAATTAGGTATTATTCAACCAGAGGAGGGGGCTATGAACATCAGAGAGTGTGTAAAGATGAGGCATTCCGTGCGCGCTTACGATGATAGACCTATCGATACGAAGGTGGTAGAGGACCTCAAGGTCATGATTCAGCAGTGTAACCGTGAGGGCGATATGCATTTTCAGCTTATACAGGATGAGCCAAAGGCGTTCTCGAGTCTACTTGCAAAATACGGCAAATTCTCAAATGTTAAAAATTACATTGCCGTAGTCGGTAGGAAGCGTGACGATCTCGATGACAAGGCGGGATACTACGGTGAGAAGCTAGTGATTCGCTGTGTACAGCACGGACTCAGCACTTGCTGGGTAGGCGGAACCTACAAGAAGGTCAAGGAGGCGATTGACGTCGGACACGATGAGAAGATCGTTGCCGTAATTGCCCTAGGCTATGGACGCACGACGGGAGCTAGCAGGAAGTCTAAGAAGCCAGAAGATGTCTTCGATGGCAAATCTTCAAGGATTTCAAGCTACGAGGACACTCCGGAGTGGTTCAAGAAGGGCGTTGAGATGGCGCTCCTAGCACCGACAGCTATGAACCAGCAGAAGTTTACATTTGCGATAAGCGGAGATAGAGTGAAGATAAAGCCTGGCTTTGGACCATTTACTAAGCTAGATGCTGGTATCGTCAAGTACCACTTTGAAATAGGATCTTCGCCAAAGGAGTTCGTGTGGGCATAATATGACGCATAAGGCAAAATACGACGCATAACTGCTCAAAGTCAAATTATAAGTGAGCACTTCTAGTCGTAAGCTTCTAATAAGATGATACATCAATCAGGTATAGGACAGGATAATGAACGAAATGCATGAGATTCGCCAGGTTGCTGTCATGAGATCTGCCTTCAAGCAGAAGTACGGTATACCGAGGCAGCCGAGACTCGTACAGGGCCTTAAGTCGGAGATAGTCTTCGGCGACGAATTTAATAATCCTGACGCTGTGAGAGGACTCGACGAGTTCTCTCACATTTGGCTAATTTGGGGATTTTCGGACACCAAGATAGATATGACCGAGGAGCATCCAGCGTGGAGGCCTACCGTGAGACCGCCTCGCCTCGGTGGGGATATACGCAAGGGGGTATTTGCCACGAGGTCGCCATATAGGCCGAACTCACTTGGCATGTCTGCGGTTAAGCTTCTCGAGATAAGAGATTATAATGGTCAGCTCAGCCTCATCGTCGAAGGAGCAGACCTCCTCGACGGTACGCCGATATACGACATAAAGCCGTATATCCCATATAGTGATATCATCGCAGATGCAGATGAAGGGTTTGCAAAGAGCATTGATACTTCGATTGATGTTGAATTTCCAGATGACCTACTTGCAAAAGTCGATGAAGAGTTTCGCGCGCCGCTCATAGGGATACTTGAGCTTGATCCAAGGGATGCCTATGATAGGGATTCTGTAAAGCCATGCAAGATGGCGTTTGCGAACGTCGATATAGAGTTCGTGCTTAGGGACGGAAAATTGGTTGTCACAGCGGTGAATGAGCTTCAAGGCTGATGATATAATCAGGTAAAGCTGGATTTAAAAAACTGCATAATATTTGAACAGGAAAGAAATGGATAACGACAAGATTATTACAGCGAGAATAGAGGATAAGCTCGAACAGTGTGAACGTGGTAGCTACATTACCACGACAGGCTTTCTTAACATGCACGAACAGTCGCTAGCCATGCGCATCGTGAAGGGGAGAAGCGACGTCAAATCATTTTTCTACGGTGGATATGATGATGCCGAGAGGCGGATTATCTTGTTCGTTCCAGACGGATATGCGGATACTCTTGAGGGTGCGCTAGAGATGATTTCACCGCTTTCGGTACTTTACATCAAGGTGGCACCTGGCAGCAGAAAGCTCACACATAGGGACTATCTCGGGTCTGTCCTCTCGCTCGGGCTTGATAGGTCTGTGATCGGAGATATCCTTGTAAACGACAAGGGTGCAGACATGATTGTAAATTCGGATATAGTGGATTTTCTATTATCCGAATTTCACAGTGCAGGCCATACAAACCTCCAAATTACAGCCTCTGATATAGGCGAACTGGAAGTACCCGAGCAAAGAGTGAAAGCGGTCAGAGATACGCTCTCTTCACCTAGACTAGACAATGTGGTGTCAGCAGCATTTCATGTATCGCGAAGCGAAGCGGTGAGAGCAATCAAAGGAGGCATCGTTTTTGTAAATCACGAGGAAGTCACCAAGATAGATAAGCGTATAGACGAAGGTGATACGATTGTGGTCCGAGGTAAAGGAAAAGCAGAGCTCGCGGGGCTCTCCAAGAAGGGGAGAATCTGGGCTGAGTTTAAGGTGTTCATCTAATATAAGATGGAGAAATTATCTCTGCACCATAGCACGAGCTTTGCTAGCTTCACTTTTCAGCGGAAAATCAGCGGAAATGGTACCGCACCAAGCCATAACAGTTTGAACTAGCTACTCGCTGGTGCTACAATCAAAGCGTGATAAATATTTCTCTATATAATTACATCGGAGGTAGACAAATGTTTGAATATACTGATATCAAGACTGCACCTGCAGCTCTAGGACCATACTCACAGGCAGTGATGGCAGGAAATACACTTTACGCTTCTGGCGCAATCGGAATCGACCCTGAGACAGGAAAGTTCGCAGGCGAGGATGTGCAGAGCCAGTGCGAGCAGGCTTGCAAAAATGTAGGCGAGATCCTGAAGGCAAACGGCATGACTTACGATAACGTAGTTAAGACCACTTGCTATATTCTCGACATGGCAGAGTTCAAGGATTTCAACGAAGTGTATGCTAAGTGTTTCACTTCAAAGCCAGCTAGGTCATGCGTTGCAATCACAGCGCTTCCAGCAGGAGCACTCTGCGAAGTTGAAATTATTGCAGTGAAGTAAAACTCGCAATCAATAAAATTGTGAAGCAAAACTGCATATTAAATCAGTTAATAAAACACTGTGACGAAAAACTGCATTGAAATTTTCAATAGCGAAAAATGCACTAATTTCGGAGCAGTAACTATGATAATCGACTGATTTTGCATAGCTGTAACATAAGTGACCGCCTGCAGAAGACTTCTGGCGGTCTTTTTATTTTGAACTCCTATAAATCATGACCGAAAATTCATGTATAATAGCCAGTATGAAAGGAAGGGCTTATGAACGATATTAAGGTTATTAGATTTGATAATTTGCATGATATAGAGCTAAGTCACGTGTTCGAATGTGGTCAGTGCTTTCGCTGGAATGAATGCGAGGATGGTTCATACATAGGTGTTGCAGGCGGTCATGCGGCACACGTTTCGCTCGAACATGATGGTGAGTCGTGCTCGCTTATAATCGAGTGTACTGGCGGTAGTGAGAAGTATTGGCACAGCTACTTCGATCTGGATACGGACTATGGAGCGATGAAGAAAGCGCTTCTCGCTGGTGAGCCTAAGCTAGCGAAGTCTATAGATGTGTGTCACGGCATCAGGATACTTAATCAGGATTACTGGGAGGTTCTGATTTCATTTATAGTCTCGCAGAACAACAACATACCTAGGATTAAGAAATGCATCGAGTCATTAGCCAAGAACTATGGAACAGAGATAGGTGAATTCATGGGCGAAGTGCGATATGCATTTCCGACGCCCGAGCAGCTATCGAGGGCTACGCTCGAAGAGCTGGCGGATCTCAAGCTCGGATACAGGAATGCCTACCTCGTATCAGCTCCTAAGCACTTCGCTGAGCACGGAGTACCTACGGGGACGACGGAAGAGAAGCACAAGGCACTACTATCATATCTCGGAGTGGGACCTAAGGTCGCAAACTGCATACTTCTATTCGGACTCAGAGACTTCACGGCATTCCCTATAGACATCTGGATGAAGAAGATAATGGTTGATTTATACGGCTTTGATATCAAGGACATCAAGGGTATGCAGAAGTTTGCAGATGAACACTTCGGAGAACTAGGCGGCATAGCACAGCAGTATCTGTTCTATTACTATAGAAGCATGCAGTGAAGATATTTTCACATTTAATTCATAGTGCTATGTTGACAATGCATAAGGGGCTGAGTAAAATTATGTTATGAAGGTTAGCACTCTTGATTATTGAGTGCTAACAATACGAATAAAGCGTATAACGTATAATCAGGAGGTTACAAATGAGTATAGGAATAAAGCCACTAGGCGCAAGAGTTGTTATTAAGCGTAGCGAAGCACTTGAGAAGACTGAAGGCGGTCTGATACTTTCGGCAAGTGCCAAGGAGAAGCCACAGGAGGCTGAGGTTCTCGCAGTAGGTCCAGGAACTGAGGACGAGAAGATGGAAGTAAAGGTTGGAGATAAGGTTATATTCTCGAAGTACGGCGGTACAGAGCTCAAGTATGGTGGCGAAGATTATATCATCATGAGCCAGAGAGATATCTTGGCAGTTATCGAGTAATTGCTTAGCCTCTATATAAGTATAGCGAGTGCTATTAGGAGAGGCAGATATACATAATAGCTGTAGAGTCAGTAGTTTAAATATAATCACGCACTGTGATTGGTGCATATATAGGAGGAAGCTAAAATGGCAAAGGATTTACATTATGGAGAGGAGTCTAGAAGAAAGCTCCTCGCAGGCGTAGACAAGCTTGCAGATACAGTTAAGATTACACTTGGACCTAAGGGCAGAAATGTTCTCATCGAGAGATCGTATGGATCACCACTTATCACTAACGACGGTGTTTCAATCGCTAAGGAGATCGAGCTCGAAGACCAGGTTGAGAACATGGGAGCTCAGCTAGTTAAGGAAGTTGCTACCAAGACTAACGATGTAGCAGGTGACGGAACTACTACAGCTACACTTCTAACACAGGCTATCGTTCGCGAAGGATTCAAGAACGTAACTGCTGGAGCTAATCCAATGGTTCTCAAGAAAGGAATCAGCGGTGCTGTAGAGGTTGCGGTTGAGTACCTCAAGAATAGCGCAGTTAAGGTAGATGACAAGGAGAGCGTAGCTCAGGTTGCATCTGTATCTGCTGGAGATAGAGAGATTGGTGAGCTAATCTCCGAGGCTATGGAGAAGGTAGGAACTGATGGCGTAATCACAGTTGAGGAATCGAGATCACTCGGCACTACACTAGACGTGGTAGAGGGTATGCAGTTCGATAGAGGATATCTATCACCATACATGGCAGCTAATTCTGAGAAGATGGAAGCAGTTCTCGATAACCCATACATCCTTCTTACAGATAAGAAGATTTCCAACATTCAGGATCTCGTACCGCTTCTTGAGGATATCATGAAGTCAGGCAAGAAGCTGCTCATCGTTGCAGATGACGTAGATGGAGAGGCTCTCGCAACACTCGTAGTTAACAAGCTAAGAGGAACACTCGACGTAGTAGCTGTAAAGGCACCTGGATTTGGTGACAGAAGAAAGGCTATGATGGAGGATATCGCTATCCTAACAGGCGGTACTGTAATCAGCGAAGAGCTAGGATATGAGCTCAAGGAAGCTACAGTGGATATGCTAGGTAAGGCTGGAACTGTTAAGGTTAACAAGGATCACACAGTAATTGTTAACGGTGCTGGAGATAAGTCTGAAATCGAAGAGAGAGTAGAGAAGATCAAAGGAGAGATTGAGGACTCAACTTCTGACTTCGATAGAGAGAAGCTGCAGGAGAGACTTGCTAAGCTAGTCGGCGGAGTTGCAGTTATCAATGCTGGAGCTGCTACAGAGACAGAGCTCAAGGATAAGAAGCTCAGACTTGAGGACGCTCTAAACGCTACTAGAGCTGCAGTTGAAGAAGGCATCGTTGCAGGTGGTGGTACATCGCTTATCTCTGCAATTGACAAGGTTTCTGAGTATGCTGAGAGCCTTGACGGAGATATGAGGACTGGTGCAAGAATCGTTGTTAGAGCACTCGAGGAGCCAGTTAGACAGATCGCTGAGAATGCTGGGTTTGAAGGCAGCGTAATCGTTGCTAAGGTTAAGGAGTCCAAGAAGGGCATCGGCTTCAACGCGGCAACAGAGGAGTACGTAGACATGATCGAAGCTGGTATCGTTGACCCAGTTAAGGTTACTAGATCTGCACTTCAGAACGCTTCGAGTGTCGCAGGTATGCTTCTCACTACTGAAGCTGGAATTTCAGAGATTAAGGAAGACTTGCCAGCTGCACCTGCAATGCCTGCAGGCGGCGGAATGGGCATGATGTAATAGGCGAGGGATATGGCAGCAAGAGCATCATCAAAGACGGATAGAGTAATAGCTGAACGCCTCATGGTCAGTCCTCTTTTTAAGGATATGACGGTAGAAGACGTGGATAGCTGTTTTACATGCAGCGGTGCACTCTGCCTTTCGTTCAAGAAGGGGGACATGATATTCACTGAAGAGGATGAACCAACAAAGCTTCACATCCTCCTAGAGGGTGGAGTGAGGATCGGTTACGATTCCTTCGACGGCAACAGGAGAATTATCGGAAACTTCACAGATACGGGAGAGGTGTTCGGAGATATACTGCTATTTCTCGGCAAAGAGAAGTATGGTGTATTCGCGCAGGCTACTTGTGATACCAAGGTTATTGCGCTACCACGCGAGTTCATGTCTGGGACATGCGCGAGCGGATGTGACTATCACAATCATCTGATCAATAACATGCTTATGAGCTTTGCGAGAAACGCCTACGCGCTAAATATGAGGCTCAGGATACTGTCTTGTCCGACTCTCCGCCAGAAGATTGCTAAGATGCTGCTAGTCTATAATGACAGGGATATGAGCAAGCCGATCAACATGACGAGAGAAGGGCTAGCTGAATTCCTGGGAGTGACTAGACCATCAGTCTCGAGAGAGCTGATGAAGATGCAGGACGATGGTTTAATCGAGATAAAGGGGCGCAAGATATACGTCCTTGACCCTGCAGAAATCGAGGCGCTCAACTGATGGTGAAGCATTTATTCGCATATAATTAATGCAGAGAGAGCTCAACTAACGCAGATAAATGCATTAATTCAAAAACAAAAATAAAAAGATGGAATTGTAACATTAGTTACAGATTCCATCTTTTTTTAATGATATGCTTGTGCCATAAACTTAAAGCAAACATTAATTAAAGCAAAAAACAAATGACGTTATATAAGAGTGAAAGGAGAAAACACATGGAAAACCGTATGTTTTGTTATCAGTGCCAGGAGACAGCAAAGGGCACAGGATGTACTATGAGAGGAGTTTGCGGCAAGCTTCCAGAGACAGCAGGACTACAGGATCTGCTCGTATACGTAACTAAGGGACTTTCTGCAGTGACTACACAGCTAAGAGCTGAGGGTAAGGAAGTAAGCGAGCAGGTAAACCACCTAGTATCGCTCAACCTATTCACAACTATCACAAATGCTAACTTCGACGATGAAGCAATCACAGCTAAGATCGTTGAGACACTAACATGTAAGGAGCAGCTACTAAAGCAGCTTGATGATGCAAGCAAGCTTCCAGAGGCTGCAAAGTGGAACGGATGCGTTGGAGAGTTCGCTGCTAAGGCTGCAAGCCCAGAGGTTGGCGTTCTATCCACTGAGAACGAGGATGTAAGATCGCTAAGAGAGCTCATCACTTACGGACTAAAGGGACTTTCCGCTTACAGCAAGCATGCAAATGCTCTACTTAAGGACAACGTAGAGGTTGATACATTCATGCAGAAGGCGCTAGCACTTACACTAGACGATTCTCTATCAGTAGATGACCTAGTTGCACTTACACTAGAGACAGGTAAGTACGGAGTGGATGGAATGGCTCTACTAGATGAAGCAAACACATCTGCTTACGGAAACCCAGAGATCACTAAGGTAGATCTCGGTGTTAGAAAGAACCCAGGAATCCTGATTTCAGGTCACGACCTAAAGGACCTCGAGATGCTTCTAGAGCAGACAAAGGGAACAGGCGTAGATGTATATACACACTCTGAGATGCTCGCAGGACAGTACTACCCAGCATTCAAGAAGTACGAGCACTTCGCTGGTAACTACGGAAATGCATGGTGGAAGCAGAAGGAAGAGTTCGAGACATTCAACGGACCTATCCTGATGACTACAAACTGCATCGTGCCACCAGCAGATAGCTACAAGGATAGACTATTTACAACAGGTGCAGCAGGATACCCAGGATGCAAGCACATCGACGGCAAGTACGGTGAGACTAAGGACTTCTCCGAGATTATCGAGCTAGCTAAGAAGTGCCCAGCACCAACAGAGATCGAGACAGGAGAGATCGTAGGTGGATTTGCACACGAGCAGGTATTTGCACTAGCAGATACAGTAGTTGAGGCAGTTAAGTCTGGAGCAATCAAGAAGTTCTTCGTAATGGCTGGCTGCGACGGCAGAATGAAGTCTAGAAACTACTACACAGATTTTGCAAAGGCTCTACCTAAGGATACAGTAATCCTCACAGCAGGATGCGCTAAGTACAAGTACAACAAGCTAGACCTTGGAGACATCGGCGGAATTCCACGCGTGCTCGACGCAGGACAGTGCAACGACTCATATTCACTAGCATTGATCGCACTCAAGCTCAAGGAAGTATTTGGACTAGATGACGTTAACGAGCTACCAATCGCTTACAACATCGCTTGGTATGAGCAGAAGGCTGTAATCGTACTTCTCGCACTTCTATACCTCGGTGTTAAGAACATCCACCTAGGACCAACACTACCAGGATTCCTCTCGCCAAACGTTGCAAACGTACTTGTTGAGAACTTCGGAATCGCAGGAATCGGAACAGTAGACGACGATATCGAGCTATTCCTTGGAAAATAGGAGGTAACGATGAGTTTATTTCTAGGACCTATACATCAGTGGCTATATGACAAAATCATTTTTCAGGAGGACCTCACAGACGCTCTGATTAATGCTGGAAAGGCAGAGGGATGGAGCGAACTGACAGAGGAGCTTGCAAATGAGTGTCACAGCTACGATAGACGTCCGCTTGAAGAGGCGGTTGACCCTGACAACATTCACGGCAGCCTTCAGGCAAGAATAGCAGATGCAGAGAGCAGATATGCGAAGCTAGTTCAGACTATCGCAGCAGCAAACCCTGCAAGAGTAGAGGATCTAAAGCAGGCAGCTAGACGCTTCGGCGAGCTAAATGCGGTGCCAGCTGGAACTAAGCCAGATGTAGCTTTCGGATACCTCAACAACACACTGCTCGACGGCATGCCTTGTGACAATGTAAATGAGATGATCGGCCAGACAGATGACTCCATCACATGGAGACGCAACATGGATATTCACGCTCAGCACTGGGCTAATGAAGAGGATGAACTATACTACGTGCTCAGAACAGAGCTAGTCAAGGGAATGTTCGAGCCTGCAGGTCTCACATACGAGGAGCCTCAGGAAGGGACATACGAGATTAGAGCGTAGTTCAAGGGGATACAAAAGGGCGCACAAGACTAGAGTGTAGCCACAAATAGGGGATATACTAGATTAGAACTTAGTTTCTAAAAAGGGTATACGAGATTAGATAGTCACAAACAGAAAGTTAATGAACCAAAATCATAACCGAAGCTAGTGATTACATAAAAATTAAATCATAGGGGTGTGGCTGGGCGATTCGCTCGGTCACTGCTTTTTTATTATATTTTCCGCTCCAACCACTACCTAAAACCTTCCTATTGTGCTATAATTTTCAATTAATATCTTAACTTACAATTTGATTTTCATATATAGAAAGAGAGAGGTGCAAAATGGCAATCGTTCTAACAGAACCATCAAGAACATTTAGCGAGTACCTTCTAGTGCCTGGATATTCTAGCGCAGATGCTAGGCCTGAGAATGTGTCACTCGCGACTCCGATTACTAAATTCAAGAAAGGCGAGGAGCCTAAGATCAAGGCAAATATTCCACTTGTTTCCGCAGTAATGCAGGCTGTTTCTGATGACGGGATGGCGGTTGCATTAGCGAAGGAGGGTGGAATTTCTTTTATCTTCGGATCTCAGTCAATCGAAAACCAGGCAGCAATGGTCAAGAAGGTTAAGTCCTATAAAGCAGGCTTTGTACCTAGTGATACTAATGTAAAACCTGACAGTACACTTGCTGATGTCTTAGAAATTAAGAAGAACTCCGGACACTCGACAGTGGCGGTTACGGACGACGGAACAGGTCACGGCAAGCTAGTCGGCCTCGTTACAAGCAAGGACTACAGAGTTAGCAGACTCAGCACAGATACTAAGGTGTCTGAGTTTATGACACCTCTCGATAACCTCGTGTACGGCAATGCTGGAATCACTCTATCCGAGGCTAACGACATCATCTGGGAGAACAAGGTAAACCAGCTGCCAATCGTGGACAAGGACGGATGCCTAGTGGCATTTGTATTTAGAAAAGACTACGACTCTCACAAGCAGAATCCTAACGAGCTTCTCGACGATAATAAGAGTTTTATCGTAGGTGCAGGAATTAACACTCGTGACTACGAGGAGAGAATCCCAGCGCTCGTAGATGCAGGCGTAGACGTGCTCACAATCGATTCATCCGAGGGATATTCTGAATGGCAGGCAAGAACACTCAAGTGGGTTAAGGAAAAGTACAGTGACACAGTTAAAATCGGTGCCGGTAACGTCGTTGACAAGGAAGGATTTGAGTTCCTCGCAAAGAGCGGCGCAGACTTCATCAAGGTCGGAATCGGCGGCGGATCTATTTGTATCACTAGAGAGCAGAAGGGAATCGGACGCGGACAGGCATCTGCAGTGCTCGAGGTTGCAGCAGCTAGAGACGAGTGGTTCGAGAAGACAGGTGAGTACATTCCAATCTGCTCCGACGGCGGAATCGTGTATGACTACCACATGACACTAGCACTCGCTATGGGTGCGGACTTCATCATGCTAGGAAGATACTTTGCAAGATTCGACGAGTCACCATCCGCTAAGGTTATGGTAAATGGCAACTACATGAAGGAGTACTGGGGCGAAGGTTCCGCGAGAGCTCGTAACTGGCAGAGATACGATCTCGGCGGCGAGAGCAAGCTCAAGTTCGAGGAAGGTGTTGACTCCTACGTTCCATATGCAGGATCGCTGCACGATAACGTAAACCTCTCTCTGGAGAAGGTTAAATCGACAATGTGTAACTGCGGAGTTCTATCAATTCCAGAGCTACAGCATAATTCCAAGCTCACACTCGTATCGGCGACAAGTATCATCGAGGGTGGAGCGCACGACGTTATACTCAAGGACAACAGCGTGGCAACAGTAAGACGTTAGGAGCGATAATGGCTAACAAGATATTAATTATTGATTTTGGCGGACAGTACAATCAGCTCATCGCCCGCAGGGTTCGTGAGCTCGGCGTGTACTCGGAAGTCCATAATTTCGAAAGCATAACAGTTGATAAGGTCAAGGAGTTCGACCCATGCGGCATCATTTTTACAGGTGGACCACAGTCAGCGTACGGCGAGGGTGCCCCATCTATAGATAGAGGCGTGTTCGAACTGGGGCTATCGATACTCGGCATCTGCTACGGCGCACAGCTGATGGCACACGTGCTGGGCGGTAAGATCGGAACAGCTCCGACGAGCGAGTACGGCCGCACCGATACGGTGGTTGACTGCAAGGAAGGCCTCTTTGCAGGACTCAGTGACGAGACCGTAACATGGATGAGCCACACTGACTATATCAGCGAGGTTCCAGAGGGCTTCAAGATTACGGCGCATACAGAAAACTGTCCAGTTGCAGGTATGGAAGACAGGGTGAGGGGCTACTACGCAGTGCAGTTCCACCCAGAGGTAAATCATACGGCAGAGGGCACAGAGCTGCTTAGCAACTTCATACTAGGCGTGTGTAAGTGCGAGCAGGACTGGAAGATGGATTCTTTCGCTGAGAAGAAAATCGCAGAGATTCGCGAGAAAGTTGGAGAAGGCAAAGTGCTACTTGCACTATCTGGCGGCGTTGATTCCAGCGTAGTTGCGGCACTTCTGGCAAAGGCAATCGGAAAGCAGCTGACCTGCGTGTTCGTGGACCACGGACTACTCCGTAAGGACGAGGGCGACCAGGTTGAAGAGATATTTGGCAGCAAGGGTGAGTACGACCTCAACTTCGTTCGTGTAAATGCTCAAGAGAGATACTACGCAAAGCTCGCTGGCGTGACAGATCCAGAGACGAAGCGTAAGATCATCGGTGAGGAATTTATCAGAGTGTTCGAAGAGGAAGCGAAGAAGATCGGCGCAGTGGACTTCCTGGCACAGGGGACAATTTACGCAGATATCATCGAGAGCGGTCTCGGCAAGTCGGCAGTTATAAAGTCGCACCACAATGTGGGCGGACTGCCAGACCACGTTGATTTCAAGGAGATAATCGAGCCACTCCGCATGCTGTTCAAGGACGAAGTGCGTGCCCTCGGAAGAGAGCTAGGACTACCAGACCATCTGGTTGACCGTCAGCCATTCCCAGGACCAGGTCTCGGCATCAGAATTATCGGTGAAGTTACAGCTGAAAAGGTTAAGATAGTGCAAGAAGCTGATGCAATCTACCGTGAGGAGATAGCAAAGGCGGGCCTCAAAGGCTCAATCAGCCAGTACTTCGCAGCTCTAACAAATATGAGATCAGTCGGTGTAATGGGCGACTTCCGTACCTACGATTATGCGGTTGCAATCCGTGCGGTCGAGACAGTTGACTTCATGACAGCGGAGGCGGTGGAAATCCCATGGTCAGTGCTGCAGAAGGTGATGAATAGAATAATAAATGAGGTGGATCACGTGAACAGGGTATTCTACGATCTAACCTCTAAGCCACCGGGAACGGTGGAGTTTGAATGATGGACACACATCAAAAGGCCTGCCCTCGCATGAGGGCAGGCCTTTTGATGTGTGTCCTCCGACAGGACCGCCAGCGAGGCGAGCACGAAGTGCGACGGCGAGGTGTAGCGGTCTACGGCGTATATGTAAATCGATGTAGTTCCTCCGCCAGGATTTCCCAAGAGCTGAACCGAAGGTGAAGCGATTGGAAGAAATCTACGGCGTATTTGTAAATTGATGCAATTACTATACCTAGATTTTAAAGAGTCAAATTATAATAGGGAAAATGCTCACATATACTTCCTCATGATAGCATATAGAGTATTCATATATACTTAATACGAATGCCATGAAAATTGTATTGAAAAATGTACAAATATAAGCTATACTTTGAATGCGTATAGCTAGATTGTTTACTTGTGATTCGCAAGTATTGATGTTAATGGTGGGAAGCAGAAGCCTCCCTTTACAATAAATAAAAATCTCTTCTATAAAAAGAATGAAAAATAAATTTAGTACATATTTATATAAGGAGTAGCTATACGCTTTTATTATGGAAAAAAATAAAGAAGCACGAAAAGCAATAGCAGAAAGTTTGCATTTGGAGTATAACTTTTTCAATTCGGTCTTATACAATTCATATAGTAAAGAAGCTTATACAAGGTTTACAATACCAAAAAAAAATGGAGGTGAACGGGAAGTCTTTGCACCAAACCCTCAGTTGAAATTCGTACAGAGGAGGTTAGCAGAAAAGTTATCTGCCATATATAGAGAAGAAAATTCATATGAACACAGTTTTGAAAGTGTTTCGCATGGGTTTGAAAAAAAATGTAATATTTTAACAAATTCACGAATACATAAAGGGAAAAGGTATATATTAAATTTAGATATATCGAATTTCTTCGACTCTTTTAATTTTGGACGCGTCAGAGGATTTTTCGTAAAAAACAAATATTTCAAATTTAATGAAGAACAAGCAACTATTATTGCACAATTAACATGCTACAATGGTAAATTACCACAAGGTGCACCAACATCACCCTTAGTGGCAAATTTAATTTTTAATATTGTTGATATGCGCATTATAAAATTAGCAAAAAAATATCGACTAAATTATACGAGATATGCTGACGATTTAAGTTTTTCAACTAACAATAAAAAATTTGGTTCTGATTATACAAAATTTATTAATCAAATTGAATCTCTTTTGGATGAAAATGGATTTAAGATTAATAACTCAAAAACTAGACTTCAGGAACATCGCAGAAGGCAAGAAGTGACAGGTGTCACTGTAAATGATAAATTAAATGCTAAAAAAACATATATAAAAGATACAAGGGCAATGGCTAATTCTTTATATTGTAACGGCGAGTACTTCTTAGATAACAAGAATAAAAAGAGTGATTTGCTAACTTTGGAATCAAGATTCTCATTTATCAATCAAATCGATTGTTACAATAATAAAATAGAGCATGAATTAAGTGGTGCAAAGTGCGAAAATAAATACAAGAGCAGATTAAATAAAAGAGAAAAGCAATTTCAAACTTTTTTGTTTTATAAACATTTTTACAATCCATCAAAAGTTACTTTAGTTACAGAGGGAAGTACAGATATTCTTCATATAAAGGCAGCATTAAAAAAACATTATAAACAATATCCTAACTTGATTAAAAAAAATGGAACAAAATATATATATGAAATTAAATTCCTTAAGCGTACAAAAAGACTTAGGTGTTTTTTTGGTATTGTTGAAGATGGAGCAAACACAATGATAAATATATGGAATCACTATAAAGGAGATCATCAATGTACGAATATACATGAAGCTTTAAATAGAAAATTTAGATTTCATCAAGGTGATGTCAAAAGAAAACCAGTGATATTAATTTTTGATAATGAGCAAAAATGTTCAAAATCATCAACAAAAAGGCCATTGAAAGAGTTTTTGAAATCTACAAAGATAGAAATGGATATTAATGAACTTACAAAACATCTATGTTCAAATCTATATTTACAAACTATACCGTTACCTAAAGGCATGGATGAATGCGAGATTGAGGATCTATATAAAGAAGACGTTTTGAAGATAAAAAAAGACGGAAAGACATTTAGTAAAAAATCAGAAGAAGATACAAATTTGTATTTCGGGAAAAAGATATTTGCAAAACATATATATAATAATTATAAAAAGATTGATTTTAGTAATTTTTTACCGTTGTTAGATTGTATAGACAAAATTATTACTGATAATAACAATGATTGCTGAATTAAAGTATTTTATATTATCAGAGCATATCTAAAAATAAGTCAATTTAATATGGTATAATTTATCGAGAATTAAAAACAGTATTGTTATGTAAAATATTTGCTAATATTTGTAAATGGGAATAGTTTAGCTTATTATATTTGATTTGAATTTAATGATTAAAAGGTAAAAAAATATGTATTGGAGTTGTAACATTTAAGTAGAGTCTGTAAATCCATCAAATTCTCATGATAGTATATCAATGAAAGGATTGGTGAAACTATGCAATACGACAATTCATTCAAGTAGGAAGCCCTCGAACTTTCAGACGAAATCGGTGTCAGAAAGGCTGCAGAGCAGCTTGGTATTCCATATTACACACTTGCTGATTGCGATATATCCGAAAGCATAAAGGTGCTTCATATTTTGTAGGCAGTGGTTACAAGTGTAAACCTGTTGACGAGAAAAATCGTCGGATACAGGAGCTTGAAGCCGAACTGCGTGAAACCAAGCGAGCCAATGAGATACTCAAGGATGCCCTCGGTTTTTTCGCAGAAAGCCGAAAGAAGTAAAAGCGCATCATCGCTATGAATTCATTCACTCCAGAGAAGGCAAATGGCCTGCAAAATCTATGTGTCAGTTACTGGAAGTGAGTGAGTCAGGCTACTACAGGTATCTTAAGAATCTTGGTAAGCCTGACAAGGATGCGGTTCTTTCGGCAGCTATACAGGCCATCATTGATGAGTCTGTATTCAATGACAACTATGGAGTTCCCCGTATGCAGATGGCGCTTGTGCTAAGAGGGCAAAAGGTCGGTATGCGCAGGCTCAGACTGATCATGCTCAAAATAGGACTAATCCATGAACGAAAGCGCAGACCTAAAGGTCTGACCAAAGCTACAACCGAGATTCAGGAGAAGGAAAACCTGATCCGGCAGGACTTCTCCACAGATAAGCCATATACCAAGCTACTTACAGATATACCTCAGATTCAATGCATCGATGGGAAACTGTACATTTCACCGATCATCGACTGCTTTAATTGGGAGATTCTATCACTCGTCATGCGTGATAACATGAAGAAAGAATTATGTACCGATACTCTTAAAGCTGCACGGACTAGATACCCAATCAGTGTGGCGACCCTGCATTCAGACAGAGGCAGCCAATATATAAGCGACGGTTTCAGAGCTATACTGGCAGCAAATAACATACAACAAAGTCTGGGTGGCATTAATCACTGTTATGACAATGCCAGAATGGAGAGTTTCTTCGCTACTTTGAAGAAAGAACTCCTGTATCGTATCCCGACATACAGAATGAAGATGTTAGAAGTAAAGTCCTGGATCTTCAAATATGTATTCACCTACTACAATACGGTACGAATATATACGTCTAATCCGAGCGGGCTTCCTCCGGCAGAATATAGAAGGATGCTGCTCGACGAAGCCCTAGCGGCTTAAATCAATTTTTTTTTGGGGGGGGTTAGAGACTGCACTTTTCTTGACATCTCCAGGTTTAATGGAGAATCAGATTGAAATGGTTAAAATTATAGTTGATAAAGAAGAGACATTTAAAGGTGTATTTACTGTTCTACTAGCTAGTTTAGTATATAAAAGCTTACATCCTGAACAGGACGTGAGAAGACATCAAGCAAATATGGAGAATGGATATAGTGGGAGAAGTTTTGATACTAAGTACGTAACTCCATTTATGAAACAAAAAAGATTCCTTGGTGCAATGAAAGAGTCTGGTTGGTTAACTAGAAGTCTTGAACAAAATATCCCATATGAATTAGATTTTCCAGGAAAAATTCAGAATAAAAATATAAAGTCGGCATTTTTAAATATTCTTAATGATGTTGAAGTAAATGGAGCAGATCCCGAAAAATATGTGACAGCTTTAATGGCGTATAGCATTAAATGCAAAAAAGATAAGACAGTGATTCTTGTTAATCCAATAGAAAAGGAAACCTCACTAACAATTAATGAGATTATGGAATCTTTACATGACCATTTTTATTTTCAATATAAGAGCCGAGGAGCGTCTATACTTCCTGTCGTTGCATTATATAGTATTTATCAGTGTATTACAGATGAGCTTAAACGTTTTAATGGAAAAACGTTAGATAAGCTAGCATCTCATAATAGTTGTGATAAGAGTAGTGGAGAGACCGAGGATATTGTTGTTCGAAATGACAATGATAATTCTATTTATGAAGTGGTTGAAGTTAAGTTTGAAATACCAGTCAATGCAATTATGATTGAGGATGCTTAAAAAAAATAAGTGAAAAACCTGTACAAAGATACTATTTGTTAAGTACGGTTGCACCTAGTGAGGATGACCGAGTGGCAATAGATGAAGTGATATGTAAAATCAGAGAAGAACATGGATGTCAAATCATAGTGAATGGTGTGTTTCCTACATTAAAGTATTATTTGAGATTACTTGATAACACAGATATTTTTGTTGAGAAGTACGTAGAGAACTTATCCGAAAACACTGAAATTAATTTTGAACATAAAATCGCATGAAACAAGGTTTGCAAACGCAAATAGACTAAGAAATTATCCTGATATGTGAGGTGAATAAATGTGGAAAGATAGTGAAACTGAGCTTGATTTTCTTGACTACGATTACTTAATACAAACGCTTCAAAGTATCATCACAGATGATTCTCTTTTACCAGCGAGTATTGGAGTATACGGTGACTGGGGGAGTGGAAAGTCAAGCTTGATGTATATGTGCAAAGAGCGTTTGATTAAGGAAGATGAAAAAATTAAATGCTTAGTATTTAATGGTTGGCTATTTGAAAATTATGAAGACGCAAAAACGGCGATATTAGGTACTATTCTTGATGAGATTAGTAAAGAAACACACTTAACTAAAAAGGCACAAGAAATTATTAAAGGGTTATATAAAAGTGTTGATAAATTTAAATTGGTAAAAGGTGCATTGAAATATGGAACTGATTTTTTAGTGACAGGAGGGATTTGCTCTTTGCTTGGCATAACAATGAATCAGGTCTTGAAATATGGTCAAGAAAAAATAGAAGTCACTGATTTAGAAAAAATTAAATCTAATATTGAAAGCGAATTAAATAACAAAGAGTTACGTGAGGATATTAGAAAATTTCAAAAAGCATTTGCATCTTTGTTAGAAGAAACAAAAATTAGTCGTTTAGTTGTTTTTATAGATGAGTTGGATAGATGTAGACCAGATACTATTTTAGAAACGCTTGAAGCAATAAAATTATTTCTTTTTAAGGGAAAAGTTGCTTTCGTTATTGGTGCTGATGAACGTCATATTTCGTATGCAGTTAAAAGTAAATTTAGAGATATAGAAGGCATTCAGATTGATATTGGGAAAGAATATCTTGAGAAATTAATACAATATCCTATTCGCATCCCACAATTAAATGCAGATGAGGTGGAAATTTATATTGCATGTTTACTTTTACAGTCGGAATTATCGGAAGAAAATTTTCAAAAGGCTCTATCATGGATAGTTGAGAAGAAAAAAGAGGATTTCGAGAGATTTAAGATCGAATCAATTATAACTTTATTTTCAGATAAAGAAGATAATTATTCAAATATTGTAGAATCACTTTCTATTGCAAATCAGCTGGCATTTGTTTTATCTAATGGATTGCATGGAAACCCTCGTCAGTGTAAACGCTTCTTGAATTCCATGTATATGAGAGTGCAAATGGCATCTTATAAGAATAAGAAATTGGATAGAAAAATTCTTGCAAAGATAATGATGTTGGAATATATAAAACCAAGAATTTTCAATAAAATAGCAGAGATGGCAGCGGATAATAGTTTAAGTAAAGAATTAACACTATTCGAGAATGGTACACCAGAGAATAGCGATAAGTTAAAAATTTGGAGAGAAGATAATTGGTTTTTAAATTGGTGTAAAATAGATCCTATATTATCTGATGAAAACCTCAATACATATTTTTATTTTACAAGAACCTCATTGGATGAAAAAATTAGTCGTATATCATCTTTTCTTTCACCAGAAGCCCAAGAAATATTGGAACAACTTCTTTCAAAATCAGACGTTAAAATTCAACAAGCAATTAAATCTGTTGCAAATATATCAGATGCTGATGCGGCTGCAATTCTTGAGGCTATGAATTCTTCCATGATATCTGAAACAACAATAGCCAAAGAATTGATGAAATCATTTCTACTGTTTGCACAGCAAAGAACTGAGTTAGCCAATGATACTCTCAGTTATTTACAATCACTTAGTGGCTCGCAAATTAATCTTGGTTGTATAAGTTATATAGCTGAATATGCAAATAAAATGAATAAGAAAGTAGAAATTTTAGAGATAGCATCTCAATGGGATAAGAACAAACAAGGCTTAAAAATTGGAATAGAAAAACTGTTAGAAAAATAGTATAAGAGGAGGGGCTTATGGGAACATCAAGTATTTTTAATGGTAGGAATGATAGAAATCCCTTGTTACCAGAAGATTATAACCCTAATCAAGATGAAGACACTGATGTAACGGAACCAGTCAAATGGAAGACAGTTAAGTCAGATATGTCAAAGTTTGTAAAGAGTGGTGGCACATACAGTTCCGCAAAACATATAGCAAGACAATATATTAAAGCAGCTGGTGGAGCTAGAAGTTTGGCTTCACAGTCATACTCTGGAAGGAAAGCTGGAGGAAATCTGGGGAACTTTTTTAATGGTATTGTCACTAATGGCGTGAAGGTAACTTTTAAAAATCTCGGAATTGAATACGAAGGGAAATCTGTAGAGACGATTTTTTCTAGGTTAGTAGATGTAATTGCACCTAATTCAAGCACTAAAGAAGATATTGTGGCTAAGGAAGCTACACAAGCAGCTCTATCTAAAGTATTTGATTATGTTGAAAATAATTCGATGGATATAGACTCTCTAAATAATATGTCAATTGAATTAATGCATGAAGCCTTAAAAGAATACGTTGGAGCATATATTTGGATTACGATGATGAAAGACTTAGGTAGTCGTTTAGAAATGTATATAACAAATGCAGATGATTCATATGCTACGGAATGCGAATTTAAAGATATGATTATGGGAATTGTAGATGTTGAGTTTAATAAGCAAGGTAATATAATAAATAAAAATATTTCGTCTACGATTAGAGATATGTATGAATGCTGTTTGAAAGTTATGGAGGGAATCTTATGAAAATAGTTTGTCACATAAATAAAACAGATACTTTTGAAGTTGATGAACAAGCAATAAATGTTGATTTTTTCGACTCCAATTCTTTTTCATATACATTTTGGAAGAATAAAAACAAGTTACCGTATTGGTACAGTCAACAAGCGTTAGATTTGCTTTACATTTCTATGGCTGTTTTTGCGGCGGATAGATTATGTTTAAGAAAAGATGCGCATGATGGATGGAGTAGAGAATTTTCTATATACATGCCTATTTTAGAATATGATATGTGGCAAAATGCAAAATCAACACTTGAGGAAATGTTGAATTTTTTAAGCGGCGATAAATGGACTTTTATTTTTAGAAGAAGAGAGCAATCTGAAGAGGAAAAGATAAACAACAATAAATGGGAAAAATCAAAGCAAAAAATAAAAAGTTATGATCAAATTTGTATGTTTTCAGGCGGAATGGATTCGTTTATTGGTGCAATAGATTTGTTGGAAAGTAATAGTGATAAAACATTATTTGTGAGCCATTATGGTGGCGGGAAAGGAACAAAGGAATTTCAAGATATTCTTAAAGAAAAGTTTATTAATCAGTATTCATTAGAATTAAGAGATTTCCATCAGTATTATGCAAAGGTTGTGTCAGGTATTGAAGATACTACAAGAACACGTTCCTTCATGTTTTTCTCTCACGCATTAGCAGTTGCATCATGTTTGAGAAAGCAAGTTCATTTGGTTATACCAGAAAATGGTTTTATTTCATTAAATATTCCTAGCACATTTTCTCGAATAGGTACAAGTAGCACAAGAACAACACACCCACATTATATGGGCTTGTTTCAAAAGTTGTTAGATTTAATTGAATTAAAAGTAACATTAGTTAATCCGTATCAATTTAAAACAAAAGGTGAAATGTTGTTGAACTGCAAAAATCAATCTTTTGTTAGAGAAAATTTGGATAATACTATGTCCTGTTCACATCCGGATAATGGTAGAATGCAAAAAGAAAAGGAAGCTAGGCATTGTGGTTACTGTTTACCGTGCGTAATAAGACAAGCAGCAATCATGCGTGCATGCATTATAGATCAAAGTTCATATAGGGATAATAAATTTAATGGAGGCAAGGTTTCTAGAACTTGTTTAAATTCGTATCGTTTAGGATTAAGAAAATTTAATCCTAAATACGCTTTTATGACAATTCAATCTAGTGGCTCTATAGAGAATGATATTGAAGATTATGCAAAACTGTATATTAGAGGTATGGAGGAATTAAAAACATATTTGGAGGAATTGGATGACTAACTTTTATATGGATATGCATATGCACTTTGACCTATACAAAAATAAATATGAAGTTTTGAAATATATTGAAGATAAGAAGTCTTATACTCTTGCAGTAACCAACCTACCAGATTTGTATAGGAAATACTATGCCGAGAATTGGGATTATAAATATGTAAGATTAGCATTAGGTTTTCATCCAGAGTTGGCCGCACAATATTATGCTCAAATTAATATTTTTGAAAAATATATTAAAACGACACGTTATATTGGAGAAATTGGGTTAGATTATTCTGCCCCAAATATAGAAAATGTAGATAAGCAAAAAGAAGTATTTAAAAAAATTGTTGATTTATGTAAGGCTGATAACAAAAAGATAATAAGTGTTCATATAAGAAAGGCAGAAAATGACTGTTTTAAAATTCTTGATGGATTTGAGGGAAAAGTAATATTGCATTGGTACACTGGTAATTTAAGTAATTTAAAAATTGCAATATCGAGAGGTTATTTTTTCTCCATAAATCAACAAATGATAAAGAGTAAAAATGGGAGAACTATTATTGATATGATTCCAATAGATAGAGTACTTCTTGAAAGCGATGCACCCTTTACCGAAGGACTTAATACAACTTATAATACATCTTTTATGAATGATATTATTGAATATTTAAGTGTTAGCAAAAATCTAGAGAAACAGTTTATTTGCATAAAACTAAAAGAAAACTTTAGAACAATTCTATTGTGAGCATATATTAATAAGAGTGTGTGAAACTTTTTCTGTAAATTAGCCTTCTGTGGTAGATTAGTGAATGTATCCCGCTATTTGAGGAATACGCCTTCAGGCCAATATATTAAATTTGCTTACGCATGTCAAGAGGAGCCAAGCCATTTGGGCTGGCTTCTCTTGAGTTATGTATAAGTTAATTTGTTTCTGGCATTCTGCCTGGGTACATTATGCAGAATTCTCCATATACCTTTGCCCAATTCCTTATCGGGAGATGCCATTTCTTCGTAGCTTGCGTCGTAGATAAGTAAAGAGCTTTTAGCAATGCTGTATCGCTTGGAAATACACTTCTCTGCTTGTTTAGCTTCTTGTATGTACTGTTTAGACTTTCAATTGCATTTGTGGTGTATATTACCTTGCGTACATCTTGCGAGAACTTAAATATTGGCGTTATTGCATCCCAGTTATCTTCCCAGCGTTTCATAGAATTAGGATATTTACTATTCCATTTTTCAGTTGCTTCCTGCATGTTCTCATATGCTATTTTCTCATCAGGTGCATGGTAGATGGTTTTTAAGTCACTAGCAAACGATTTCATATCCTTGTAGTTTACATATTTAAGTGTATTTCTTACCATATGCACAATGCATCTTTGGTATTCTGCTTTTGGATATGCCGTAGATATCGCTTCTTTTATCCCTGTTAATCCGTCTGCACAAATAACCATAATATCTTCCACGCCGCGGTTCTTTAATTCATTCAGAACTCCAAGCCAGTATTTACTGCTCTCGTTTTCACCTATCTGCAGAGATATTACTTCCTTCTTTCCATCTGCATTTATTTCCAGCATTACATATGCTGCAAGCTTCTTAATTACATGATCTTCACGCACGGAGAAATGAATCGCATCTATGAATACTATTGGATATACGCTGTCAAGGGGTCTCTTTTGCCAGTCATCTATTTCTTGTAAAATTTTGTCCGTAACATTGGAGATGAAGCTTTCGCTGCATTCAAAACCATAGATATCTTCTATCTGTTCAGATATCTGCCTCGTTGTAAGCCCCCTTGCGTACATGGAGATTATCTTTTGATCTATTTCTGAGATATCCTTTTGCCTCTTTTGCACCACCTGTGGCTCAAAAGAGCTGTTTCTATCTTGCGGTACTTCTATCTCAAATTCTCCATACCTACTTCTAACGCTCTTTCTTTTAGTTCCGTTTCTATAATTGTCTTTCTCACAACGCTCATATGGATCGTAGCCAAGATGCTCATCCATTTCTGTTTCCATCATGGACTTTATAGTTCCGCCTAGTAAGTCCTTGAGTGCTTCCTGAATGTCCTCTGCTGTCTCAATGTCATATTCTTCAATAAGGGATTGGATAATATTTCTCTTATTGTTATTGAGGGGTTTTACTTTGTAGATATCGTTCTTCTTTGCCATAAAAAATCCTCCTATGGTATTTTTATACTACCACAGGAGGCTAATTTATTCTTTAATTTACAGACTTTTTGTCATACGCTCTATTTCCCGAAAACAACTACTTTTTTGAAATAAGAATTAGATATTCTCAAATAAAAATAGAATAAATATTGTGAATAACTCCAGCCCTACTCACACATCGCCATCTCAACACTATCTAGATACTGACAGAGCGATTTATTAAACTTTTCATAATCAGCATATGCAAATTCCTCAGTAGCCTGCGCGATATTTACATACACAGTCTTAGTCTGGTTATAAAAAGTAATCATCAGTGGTAGCTTGAACACCGTCGAAAATCCCCTAACAGTGAGATTGCCAGCTTCCTCTATATTCATGATATCATCCTTCGAATGAATGTCTACTAGATGATTATCCGTTAATATCTCAACTGGCATCTCCTTGCTATCGTAGTAATCGTACATCTTTGCAGCGGCTTTGCATATTCCATCCCAGCCGGTAGCATACGTAAGATCCCACTGCGACAATAGCCAATTCCCATCTGCTCTTACTCCGATTAATAGCATCTTAACCTCCTGACCCATACCACTAGGCATGTATCCAATATTTGCTGATTATAGAGTAAACTCATTAACATTCATTTTCAACCATCTAGTGCAAATAACTCCTCGCATACATATACTGTCAATCAGCCAAGTTCCCTTTACTCCGTAATTCTAGTATAATACTCCATAACAGATAGGGGTATTAAAATAGGGGGGTGGACAATACCATGAAGATGCCAACGATATTCGTCGGACATGGAAGTCCAATGATTGCGCTCGAAGATAACAACATAACAAAAAAATTCGGAAGCATCGGCCGCAATATAATAGACCGATACGGTAGACCAAAAGGAATCCTTATGATTTCCGCGCACTGGTACACAAGTGGTACATTAATAGAAAGCGCAGAAGAGCCTCAGCAAATCTACGATATGTACGGATTTCCTCATGACCTATATAAAGTGAGATACCGAGTACAATGTAGTTCAGAACTAACGAATAGGGTGAAAGAACTGCTAAGCGATGAAGTATCAACAAATGACGAATGGGGAATCGACCACGGTGCTTGGCCTGTACTAGTCCATATGTTCCAAGCTGCGGACATCCCAGTGGTTCAGCTGAGTGTTGATAGAAATCTAACAGAAGCAGAAGCATTTGAGATGGGACGCAAACTTTCTGTGCTAAGAGAAGAAGGCTACCTGATTGTGGGTAGCGGTAACATCGTACATAATCTCATACTGGTTGACTGGAGCAACGCTGGCAGCAGTCAGCTTGCCGACGACTTCGATGATGTTGTAAAAAGCATCGTGTTAAGCGGTGATTACAGCACTCTTATAAATGGCATAGAGCGTCGTAGCGATTACAATTACGCCGTTCCGACAAAGGATCACTTTTACCCGCTACTCTACATACTCGGAGCAAGCGAGGGAAGCACAGCTCAGGTTTTTAACAACGTAAGGAACATCGGATCAATCTCAATGACATCTTATTTATTTGAATAAGAATGCAGAACTATAGCACAAGCATTCCGTAATTACGATGTGTAATGTAGACATAATACGATTAAATATACAGAGCGATTATCAAAAGGGAGGAATACCATGAATACCAAGACGAGGCTAAAATCAACGATTGCGATTGTAATATCTGCATTGCTCATTCTATCTATTGTAGGCTGCAGCAAGAAAGAGCCTAAGAAAGAGGAAAAGAAGCCATCAAAACCAAAAGTCGCTGAGAAGCACGAGCAGAACAGGAAAGCAGCATATAGTGCGTATAAGACCGTCATCGAGCAGAATAGTACGACGATAAAAGCCTACTCATGGCAGACCGTCCCAGGCAAGAATACATATAATGCTAGAGGTATAGATAGACCTATAGCACTGTGCGACGTGGATGGTGACAAGATTCCAGAGCTGTTCTTCTTCACCTCGCAGAATCAAGGCATAGCAAGACTGCATATATATACGTTCAATGGTAAGGAGGCCGTAGAGCTCAGCTATACTGGCTTTAATGATGATGTTAATGAAGGCAGATTGTCTGACGTGATGGCAGCAGCTGGCACTTCGTATGTCGTGTATAAGGGCAAGGAAGCAAATACTCTATACATGTATGATTCGAGCGGCGATGATTACATGCAGTACAATATCCACAAGTACACAATGAAGAATTCGAAGCTTGAGCTGGTTGAAACCCTATCTAACCGTGTTAGCCAAGATGATTCGGGAAATACTTCGGATGTATATAAAAGGAACGGTAAAACCGTGCCAAATGCACAGGGCGGCAAGTCGTTTACAAGTTCATTCGCACAACTTGACAAAGCCATCATCTTCAGCACCTATAGGGACGAGAATAACGTGTCGCTATGGAAGAAGTTCAGCTTTGATGGTGCGCTCTGCATATCGTATGATCAGGCGATAACTAAACTGAGCGAGTAGTTGCGATTGCTTCGCTACATGGTCTCATAATAATAACAAAATGATTGGGTACATATTCGTACCCAATTTTTTTGTATAAGTAAAACCACGCGTTGGACGCGTGGTTCCGTAAAGGCTTTGCCTATGAGCAGAAATTGAAAATAAAAAAACCTTCTGCTACACTTTGAATGCGGTCTGTCAGCTGCAAACAAAGGAACAGAAGGAGGTGCATTCACATGGGAGTGAATGACATAAATAGTTTAGCGCATTCAAAGTGGAACTGCAAATATCACATAGTTTTCGCACCCAAATATAGAAGAATGGTGTTT